>JAEYWK010000115.1 GCA_023431345.1 Pseudomonadota bacterium | reverse complement strand
TCGCGGTCTTAACGATGTCCTCATCGCCACCCAAGCGATCCAAAACCTGCAAAAAATGCGATGAGTGCTCAGCGCGAGCTGCCCCCACCAGGAAAGGTCTAGAACGCCGAGCGGTCAAACCGTTCGGCGAGCTAGAAGGGCGGACGCCGGCTCCAAATCAGCGAGAGCTGCGCTTGTGGCACAAACAGCGGCAATGCCAAGCGCTTGACGTCGTCGACGAGGACTCGGCGCTCGGCCAAGTGAGCGCGAACACCGAGCGACGGCGCGAGCGCGAAAGCGCCGAACCAGATTGGCCGCGAAATGCGCAGCTGCACGAAAGCCGCGCCGTAAGCGGTCGCTGTTTCGGCGCTCAGACTCCCGGACGGCGTTACCGACAGCTGGCTCAGTCCGAGCGCTGCGCTGCCACGGATGCCGGCCGCGAAGTGCGGCTGGAGCGCAGCCTCGACCGCCGCATGTGCGTCGACCACATCGAAGCGGGGCCCTTCCCGGAGGGCCCACGAGCCGCCCAGTCGAACTCCATAACGCACGCGGTCGTCTCCGAGTGAAGGCGCTACCTCGAAGCCTAGGGCCCAATGCTTCGCCCAGCGCTCGATGCCGCCGCCACCGCTTAGCTCCAGCCAGCTCGGTGTGTCGGTGCGCACAGGCGCGCTCACGACGGGCGCGGGCGTGACGACTACGGGAGGCGCCGGCGCCGGCTCAGCCGGGGGCGACGGCGCGGGCGACGGCACGGGCGCGGGCTGCGTGGGCGGCTGGTTGAGCTCGCGCAGCGCGGCGTCGACCTCGCGCACGATGTCGTCTTCCAGCGAAGGGCTGGTGCGCTCGACGGGGCGCTCGGCGGTGCCCGCGCTCGTTCGGACTGCGACTGTGACCACGGTCTCGTGGCAGGTCACCTGCACCTCTCCTGGAGGGGCATCCTCGAGCAGGACGGCGGCCCGAATCCGCGCCTCCACTTGAGCCACCTGTTCGCTGCCCCAGGCGGGGCAAGCGACAGGTACGCGGAATTCCTCGGCATTCGTTGGGCGGGCGCATACGTTGAGCACCAGGGCAGCGATCAGGCCTCGACTTTTCTTCACCCGGCGCATCTCCCGACCGCTCGAGCGCGGTCGCTGTGGGTATTAAGCAGAGGCAGGCTATGGCGTGAACCGCGTTCGAAGCAAGACCGGCCTTAGTGAGAGGCAGCTGTTCGAGGCGGTGTACCTCCGTATGCACGCGCTCGCCGGCCCGACGGCGAGTGACATCGACGACTTGGTCCAGCTCGCGGCGGAGCAGGCCTTCAAGAGCGTGGAGCGCTTCAACGGTAGCTGTGAGGTCGGAACTTGGCTCTACACCATCTGTTACCGAGTGCTTCTGAACCGGCGTCGCTGGTACCGTCGTTGGTCGCTGCGCTTCACCCCGCTCACGCTCGACGACGACGCCGTGAGTCACGAGCCGCTTCCGAGCGAGGTCTCGGAAGCGCGCGCGCGAATCCGCGAGCTCTACCGCGCCCTCGCACAGATGAGCGAAAAGTACCGCGCCGTCGTGACGCTGCACGATCTCGAGGAGCTCACGGTCTCCGAGATCGCCAGCATCGTGAACGCCAACGAGCGGACGGTACGCTCGCGCTTGCGCGATGGCCGCAAGCAACTCGCCAAGATCTTACAACGCCACTCGCTGCAAGCCGCTGGAGCACCCGATGAGCTCACCACCCTCTGAGCAAGACCCCCTCCCGAGGCCGCTCGTCGAAGCCTGGCGCGCCGCGAAGCCCGTCGCTCCCGAGCTGCAGCGCGGCTATTCCCGCTTTCTGCGTCGGCAGAAGCCACGCCGATCTGCGTCGGCATTCGCGCGCTGGGTGATCGGCGGGGTTCTCTTCGGCGCGGGCTTGGCGCACGCCGCCACCACGCGTCCTTGGCGCGCGTGGACGGCGAACGAGGTCGTGGCGCCGCAGCCGGTGCGTGCGGTGGCGAAGGTGCAGCCGTCGTTGCCGATCGCGCCGCAGCCGTCGTTGCCCGTCGCGCCGATGCCCGCGCCAACGCCGATTCAGCTGGCCGATGCGCCCGAGCTTCCACGTAAGCCCGCGCTCGCTTCCAAGCTTGCCTCCCCCGCTGCTGCCCCGTCTGCGGTGTCCTTCCGCGTTCAAGAACAGTGGCGGCTGGCGGCGGAAGGGCTCCGCACCGGCAACTCGAAGCAGGCCGAGCGCGCCCTGCTCGAGCTCGAGCGTTCAGCTCACGGCGGCGAGCGCGAAGCCGCGCAGCTGGCCCGCGCGCAGGTGCTTGCGCGTCAAGGTAACGGCGGAGAGGCGCTGCGTTTGGCCGCGGAGCTCGGGCGCTCGGCGTCGTCGAACGTCGTGCGCGACAAGGCCCGCGAGCTCCGTCGAACGCTCTCGAAAAACGTCAGCGAGGACCGCTCACCTGCGAGCCCGACGGGTATCAATCAACCATGACGCAACTCGAGGGTCGTACGTACTTGGGGGGATGGGTGGCGGCGCTGGCGTTCGGCCTGAGCGCTTGCGGGGGCACGGTCGATCTCCGGGGCGACGACGGGGCCGCCGGCGGAGGTAGGCACTTGGGTGGTGCCGGAGGTGAGATCAGCGTAGGCGGCGGGGTGGCGGGAAGCGGCGAGAGCATGGGTGGCTCCTCGACTGGAGGACACCCGCTCGCCGGAGGAAGCGGAGGAAGCGGAGGGAGCTCTGAGTCTCCAACGCACGTGAGGCCCGGCCCGGTCGTAGCTGCGAGCGAGCCCGTCGAGGTCGACGACGGCGTCGCGCTCGGCGGCGTCGCGCTCGGCACGTTGCTGGCCTACGACGCGAACCCGGATGGACTGGGCTCTGCCATTTACCTCACCTCGCTCGAGGCGACGGTCTGCGCCCATCGCCTCACGGATCCAGCCGTGCAGGCCAAGCACCCCGTTTTCTCGGCAGACGGCACGCGCTTGGCGTACTCGGCGCGCATCTCGGGCGTCCATCAAATTCACGTGCTCGACCTGGCGAGCGGCGTGACCCAGCAGGTCACAGACCTACCTTACGGCGCAACGAAGCCATCCTTCTCGGCTGAGGGCACGCGCCTCGCCTTCATCACCGGTGACGTTGACCGGAGCAGTCATCGTGCCACCGAGGGCGAGTTCGACGTGGTCGTGCTCGACTTCGAGCAACAGATGCAGCGCGTGGTGCTCGCGTCGACGGACGGCGGCTGCTGCTCCCCGAGCAGCCGGGCGCCGACCTTCTTCGGCGATGACGAAATCGTGCTGAACGAGCACACCTCGCTCATCGCCATCAACCTGAACGACTTCGCTCGACGCGACGTGATGCCGAGCTCCGGCCGAATTCCCATTCCGAGCGATCCTTCGATGGCCCCTGACGGCATCCGTTATGCCTACTCCGACTACTGCGGCGGCGCGGCCGGGATGTACATCGGTCGCGTCGACGGCAGCACCGGCGACACTTGCGCGAACGCGACCCGTATCCTGTACAACGAGCAGCTCGTGGGGGCCGATTGGGGCCCGTTCGGCAAGATTGCGGGGCACCTCATGACCGACGGCTATGGCCTCGTCATGGTTGACGACGAAAGCCTCGAAGCGTCGCCCTTCGGCGCCCTGCGCGGCGCGAGGAATCCGAGCTGGGGCCCGGAGGATCTCAAGCTACCTCTCACCTGCATCTCGCCGTAGACCCGCAGTAAGACGACGAAAATCTTGCGCGCGCCGCGCAAAGCGTGCGTCGCGCAAGGCGTGCGCCGCGCGAGCGGAAGCGACACCGCACGCCACGCCACTCTCGTCGGTCCAGCTCGCCGCATTTGTCGCGCGTCTTGAAATAAAATCGCGGCGAACCTGTTAGATGCTTGCATCCGGTCACACTCATCTTTCGCACTCTACATCTGGCGTCCAAGACACCGCATCTGGCGTCCAAAGAACCAATCCGTTCGAGCGATTCGAGAAAAGGCGTGACGGTTTGACCCCCTTTCTCGGCACTGCTTGATCGAACATGTCGAGTATCAGTCGTCGAGCACATATCGATGGTTCGTTGATGTGTCGTCACCCTGCGGGGTGGGCCTCCGTTGCTGTCGCGCTAGTCTCATGCGGCCTGGCGCTGGGCTGTTCCTCGGACGACCCGATGGACGACGCGGTGGGCGGCACGGCTGGCCATAGCGCTGCCGGCTCGGCGGGCTCCGCGGGGGCCCAGGGCGGCGGAGGATCGCCGGCTGCGGCGGGTTCTGGCGGCGGTCCGTCCACGGGTGGCGCAGGCGCTCCCGCAGGAGGCGCAGGGGCCTCTTCAGGCGGAGCGGCTGGAGCAGGTGGCGTGGGTGGGACCGGGGGCGGGGGGAGCTCGTCTGGCGGCGTGGGCGGCTCCTTCGGGGGCGCCGGGGGCGGCGGGGGCGCAGGCGGGGTCTCCGGCGGCAGCGGCGGAGCGCCTCCGCTTCACAAGTTCGTGGGCAACATCACGACCGGCAACGGTGTGGACTCCGGGGGCCGGAAGTTCTCGACCTACTGGGACCAAATTACGCCAGAAAACGCGGGAAAATGGGGTTCCGTGCAGCGAACTGCCGACACCCCGCTCGATTGGTCTCGGCTCGACCCGATTTACGACTACGCGCAGAAGAACAACATCATCTTCAAGCAGCACGTGTTCGTGTGGGGGTCGCAGCAGCCGACCGGTAACTTGACGGAGGCTCACGTCAAGAAGTGGATGACCGAGTTCTGCAAGCGCTACCCGAAGACGGCCCTCATCGACGTCGTGAACGAGCCGCCGCCGCACACCACGCCCCACTACGCCGACGCGATGGGCGGCGGAACCAACGGCGACTGGAAGTGGATCGTCAACGCGTTCAAGTGGGCCCGAGAAGCTTGCCCGAACGCGATCCTCATCCTGAACGACTACAACAACATCGAGTGGGCGGACCAGAACCAGCACTTCATCGACATCGCCAAGAAGGTCGTCGCCGCGGGCGCGCCGGTCGACGCGCTCGGCGCGCAGGCCCACGGCCTCGCGACCCAGGTGTCGACGAACACGATGAAGTCACTGCTCTCGAAGATGCACGACGACACGAAGCTGCCCGTCTACATCACTGAGTACGACATCGGCCTCGCGAACGACTCTCAGCAGCTCGCCAAGTACCAAGAGCACATGAGCTATTTCTTGGACACCGACTGGATCCCGGGCATCACCATTTGGGGCTGGATCGATGGTCAAACCTGGGTGAAAGACACGGGCCTGATCAAGAACGGCAACCCCAGGCCCGCGATGACCTGGCTCATGCAAGAGCTCGGGCGTCCGGCCCCATAGTCGCGCGTCAGCGTGACCACACTTCGAGCTCGGCGCGGTCATCTCCCACGTCGAGCAACCACGCGACGCGCTTGCCGGTCGTGGTTACGGCCGCGAGCGTACCCGGGCGCTTCGGTGCCAAGAGCCGCGCGCGGCCGCCATCACGCGGTAGAGCGAAGATCAAGCTGATCTGGGCGCAGTACACCTCCTCGCCCACGGCCAGCGGCGAGCAAATCATATCGCGTCCCACGACTTGCTCCCGCGAAAGGTCGGAGGCGAGGCGCCGAACGCTGCTGGTGGGCCCGTCGTAGAAGAACACGTCGCCCGACGCGGCGAGCATCGCCGGGCTGCGCGATGAGCGCGGCGGTGTGAAGCGCGCGGCGCCACCGCCGAGCGGCACGACGCCAACCCGCCACTCTTCCTGCTCGCTTTCGACGAAGTAGGCTTGGTCGTCCATCAGGGTCAGGGCTTCGATCGAACCCTGGGCGTGATGAAGCGTGCGCGGCTCGGCGCCGCTGAGCGTTCGCAGCACGCTCGCGCCGGATGCGTGCTCCTCCCACACCAGGCGCTCCCCCGACGCGCTCAAGCGTCGCGGCGGTTGGGGCACCGTCGCGAGCACCAATTCCGGTCCGCCTTTCAAGGGCGCCCGGCGTAGCGCGCCGTCTCGCCAGTACGCGATGCCGCTGCTGCCGAGCGCGGGGGTGTCGCCCAGCTCGAGCTCCCACGTCGCGGCGGCTCCGTCGTTCCCGTAGCGATAGGCGCCCCGGCTCGTGAGCACATAAACGGCTTCGTCATCGGCCGCTAGCGTGGCCGTGTAAGCCGAGAACGCCAGTGGCTGTCGGAAATGCGGCTCGGCGGGCGGCGACGCTACCGCCAGGGCGGCCGTCGCGCTGGCGCTCGGCGCCGCCTTCGCCGGCTCCTCCCGCTTCTTCGAGCACGCGAGCGTCGCCGCTAGGGAGCAGGCCAAGCCGGTCACGATGACGGAGCGCGCGCGCGTGAAACGTGGCCTCTCTCGGGGGACGCGCAGGTTGGGGCGTTCGACGCGCGCTGCCACGGTGACGCCGAGCGTAGCTCAAGCCGCGCGGCGGGCCGAAGTTTTGAACGAGCGCATGGCGAATGAGGTCGCGCTCGAGCGCCGCTCGGCTCACGTTCCTTCGGCAGCGCCGCCAGCGGCAGCGCCGTGAGGTTCGAGCACGTCTGCGCTCCAAGCCGTCTCGAAAGGCAGGCCAGCCTTGCGGTTGGCTTGTCGCACCGACTCGGCGTCGGGTGCCTCATAGACGCAGATCAGCCGCCTTCGGTCGCGAGAGACGTAGGCGTGCAGCGCGCGCACGCGATACAGCGACAGACACGCGGCGGCGGCGTGCTCGAGACAATGGAGCTGCGCGAGCTCGCGCGGTTCATCCAGGCGACGTTCGACGATTACGAGCTCCATGGGCGGTCTTTCCTTTGCTGGGCGGGGGGAGGGCAGGTGATGGGAGGGCATCACCCATCGCCTTTTCTACGGCGCGGCGGGCGCGCGCGGAGAGCGGGGCGAGCGGAGTCGAGAGCAGCGTCTTGATCTCGGCGGCGTGACGGGAAGCGTCTCCCTCCTGGAGCGCGGTCAGCGTCAAGAGCGCGTGCGCGCGGGCGACGTCCGAGCGGCGGGAGAGCGCGCTCGCGGCGACGAGCGCTTCTCGGGCGCGCTGGCTGGCGAGGCCGTGCTCACCTCGGGCCAGATCCAGCTCTGCGCTCTCCAGCAGCACGTAGGCTAGGCGCTGCTTCGCGTCGGTGCGCCGCAGCTGCTCGATGGCTGCTTCGAGCGCCGCTGCCGCTTGCGGCTGCTGCAGCGCGTAGTCCAGCAGGCGCGCCAAGGCGCTGGCCACGGGGGCCTCGCTGCCACCACGCAGCTTCTCACCCAGCGCGCCGAGCTCTTGCACCACGGCCCTGGCGCCGCCCGCATCGGCCAGCTCGTAGAGCACGCACGAGCGATGCTCGAGGGCTTGAAATTCGTTGCCGCGATCGCTCTCGTGTCGCGCAAGCTCGTGCGCTCGCGCGAACAGCAGCGCGGCCTCCTGCAGCTCGCCTCGGTGCCAACACAGCATGCCGAGCGCGTCGGGGATCACCATCGGAACGAAGCCGGAGCGCTCCGAGCGGGCGCGCGCTTCCAACAAGAGCGCTTCGGCCTCCCCCAAATCGCCCTCTACCATCGCCAGGCAGCGGGCGTACTCGGCCATGGCCGTGATGTGCGCGGGCTCGCTGAGGTCGCGGCTCACGCGCTCGGCGCGCAAGCTCGAGCGCATGGCGTCGAGCCAGGCGCCCTCTTCCCAGCGCAGCCAGCTCAGGAGATGAAACGCTTGATGCGCAGCGCTCGCGGCGCCCAAATCGAGCGAAAGCTCGCCCAAGCGCTGCAGCTCGGCGGCCGCTTCGCTGCCGTTTTCGGGGCGCCTGGCGGCGAGCTGCACGCGCCACAGCTCGACCTCCAGCGCCGTTCGTTCGGCGGTGGGGAGCTGCTTGACGTGATAGAAGCCGCGGCGCGTCAGGGCTTCGGCCGCCTTGCTCGCGTACAAGCGCACGCAGTGCTCGGCCGCTTTCAGGCAAGCTCGCACCGCCACCTCCGGCTGTGCCGCTAGAGACGCGTGGTGGACGACCTCTACCGCCACCCTGTCGTCGCGCTCGCTGAGGGGGGCGAGGTGCTCGGCGATACGCCGGTGCATCAGGCGCCGGCGCGGCTCACTCAGGTCGGCGTACACGGCACGCCGCACGATGTCGTGAGAAAACGTGCAAGTGTCGCCGCGCTTCCGGTCCGTGTCGAGCTGCAGCAGCGCGCGCCGCTGCAAGAGCTCCAAGCTCACGGCCAAGACGTCGGGCGGGCTCTGCGCGACGCCTTCCAGGCGCGCGACCTCGAAGTGCGGTCCGAGCACTGCCGCCCAGCGCAGCACGCTCGCGGCGTCCGTGGGCAGCGCCTCGACGCGTTCGCGGATCGTCTCCGAGAGTGACGCGGGGATGTCGCCGGCGGCGCGCGGCGCTCGCGACAGCTCTATCGCAAATAGCGGATTGCCCGCGCTCTCGGCGAACAGTCGCTCCGCGTCGGCGCTCGGATCGAGGTGCCGCGCTAGCTCGGCGATGTCCTCGGGTCCGAGCGGGCCGACCCCGAGGTCGTGGAGCAGGCCCTCACGTCGCAAGCTGCGCAGCGCGCGTAACAGCGTGGGGTTGTCGAACAGCTCTCCGTCTCGCGCCGTCGCCACCACCAGCACCGGGCGATGGCGCTGCATGCGCGCCACGTAGTGCAAGAGGCGGCTCGAAGCATCGTCGAGCCAATGAGCGTCGTCGAGCCCGAGCACGACTGGAGGCGCGCTGTGGGCGCGCGCGGCGAGCAGCTCGGAAACGGCGCCAAACAGCTGCTCCTCGCCCTGCGGCGCCAACGCTTCGGCCCCCCACTCCGGCAGCAACACCGATAGCTGCTCCGCGAGCCGTGAGCCGACCGCCGGACGCGGTACCTGCCGGAGAGCATCGATCCACGGGCCGAACGGCCTGCGACTCTCGACCTCGTAGGCGCTGGCCGTCAGCACGGTGCTGCCCGCTTGTCTGGCTTTGGCCAAGAGCTCTTGCAGCATGCGCGTCTTTCCCACGCCCGCTTCGCCCGACATGAGCAGCACCTGACCGCGACCGCGCGCCACCTCCGCCAGCGCTCGACCGAGCCTTTGACATTCTTCGTGACGCCCCACGAACGGCGAGGCGTAACGCGCGCTCGCAGGCGCGCTGACAGGTCCGCTCGCCGGCGCGCTCGTCCTGGCCATAACGGGCGGCGCGGTGACCGCGGCCTCGAGGCTGAGCTTCGCCGGCGGCGCGCTGCGCGTGCGCCGCCACGCTTGCTCCAGCTCGTCGAGATCGCGCGCGCCCAGCTCGAGGAGCAGACGCCTGCCAGATTGGTACTGGACCTCCGCCTCTTGCCTGAGCCCGAGCTGGCTGAGCAGCGTCACCAGCGAGGCGCGCGACGACTGGCACAACGGATCGAGGTGCACGAGCGCCCGCGCGTGAGGCAACGCGCGCTCCGCCGAGGGGCTTCGGTTCAAGAGCGCGCGCAGCAGCTCCTGCTGCAGCTGGCGCGCCTGCTCGCGCTCGGCGACGCACCAGCCTTGGAACTCGTCGAAATCGCCCAGCGAAAGCCCCGCCAGCAGCTCGCCCCGAAACTGATGCGCGAGCTCCTCGAGCGACTCGAAGGTCTCGCGCTCGAAGCCACTGGCCGCGCGCGCCCGCAGCTCCAGCGCGTCGACCACGGCTCCGTGCAGCGCGAAGCTCACGTTGTCGCGATCGGCGACGATGCGCGTAGCGCCGGCGTCGTTACACAGGGCCCGCAGCTTGCTCACGCTCCAGCGCAGCGCGCCTCGGGGGTCATCGGTGACGTCCCAGAGCAGCGAGCAGAGTCGCTCACGGCGATGAGCTCGTTGGGTCAGCACCAAGTACGCGAGGAGCGCTCTCGTTTTCTTCGAGGGAGGCAGCGCGAGGTGCTCCCCGCCGCGCGTGACCTGCAGCTCGCCCAGCACCCGAATCGAGAGCTGAGAGGCGTGAGGAGCCGAAGCCATGACGAGTGGAGGCTACCACGCGGCCGCCCGGCGCCGCTCGGTGCGGGTGGGGCCTGCGCCAATTCCCACGCTCGCTCCCACGCGCCTTCACACGCCCGCCGGGCAGTCTTGCCAGCGTCCGTCACGAACTAACGAGGAGCCATGCCATGCAACAAGCCGTTTCCTATTCCTATGCTCAGGTCCTATCCGTCTCCGACCGCATCGACTGGACCGTCGATGACGTGCTCGGCCCGCGCGAGAGCTTCGATTTCGAGCGACCCTTCATGCCCGAGGCGTTGGCTGCCACCCGCGGCTTGACCTTCCTTTCGGCGAGCGAGCGACGCGTGCTCAATCAAATCCGGGGCAACACCTACCTGTGCATCTTCGGGCTGGTGGAAGAGTTCATCTTGCCGTTCGTGCTCGATCACGCTCGCCCGCTGCTCGGGGGCGACGATCACCAAGTGCGCGCGCTGCTCGGCTTTGCTGCCGAGGAGGCCAAGCACATCCACCTGTTCCGGCGCTTCCGCGAAGAATTCGAGCGCGGCTTCGGCGGTCGCTGCGAGGTGATCGGGCCTCCGCAGGAGATCGCCCGCGTCATCTTGGCTCATCACCCGCTGGGCGTGGCGCTGACCATCTTGCACATCGAGTGGATGTCGCAGAGACACTACCTCGAGTCCGTGCGCGACGAAGAAGCGCTCGACCCGCGCTTCAAGAGCCTGCTCAAGCATCACTGGATGGAGGAGGCTCAGCACGCCAAGCTCGACACCTTGATGGTGCAAGCGCTCGCCGCCGCCTGTGAGCCCGCCGAGGTGCGTCGAGGCTTCGATGACTACCTCGCCATCGGTGGGCTACTCGATGGCGCGCTGGAGCAGCAGGTCAAGCTCGACCTCGAGGCGCTGACTCGCGCGACCGGTCGCGCGCTTTCGCCTACGGAATATGAGGAAGCGACCCGTGTGCAGCGCCGGTCGAACCGCTGGACGTACCTAGGCAGCGGAATGACGCACCCGAGCGTGCTCGAAACGATGCGGAGCATCGACGCGGATGCGACCGCGCGTGTCGAGGAGGTCGCCCCCGCCTTCTGCTGAGACCCGCATCGATTACCGTGCCCTCGCGAACGCACGCCGCTCGCGAGGGCGCCGCAGGGCGAAGACGAGCGCAACGAGCAGCCCGGTCGCGTTCGCTGCGTGCGGCTCGTCGCCGCCGGCGCTGGACAGGTGGCAGCCACCCGCGGCCCGCAGGCGGCGCGGCGTGTGGTTGACGGGCGCTCGCGCGTAGTCGCCGGGCGTCCCTCGCCAGATCGCTGGCACCGCGACGTACGGGTTGCAGTCCGAGAGGCAGCTTCCCTGCTCGGCTGCCGCACACGACCCGTCTCCGCAAGCCGAGCTCTCGCAGTCGACACCGCAGGATGCGTGGTCTTCGCCCAGCGAACAATAGCCATCTCCGCACGCGGCCTCGACGCCGCAGAGGCGTCGGGAAGGGTAGCCGGAAGCGCAGAGGGCCGCGACCACCTCTCGCGCGTGCTGGTGCAGCTCGTGTGGCTCGTCCGTGCGCGCGATGCGTGCGCAATCGTCATCGAACCAATAGTCCGCGGCGCCCCCCTTGACCAGTCCGATCACGTCCCCTCGAGCGTCGAAGAGCGGACCACCCGAGCTGCCGGCGAAAGTGTCGGTTGCAGCGACGAAAGTGTGCTCGTTCATGACGCGGCTCACCTGCGCTCCTCGCTCGACCTTGAGCGGCGAGCCCAAGGGATGAGAGGCCACCGTCATCCGCATCCCGGGCGCCGCTCTACCTCGAGCGAGGGCTGCGGGCTCGACACCGTCGACGGCGCGATGGAGCTCGAGCACGGCATAGTCGGCGCCCGTGGTTTCCACGCTCACGACTCTTCGGCACTCGAAGACCTGCTCGGCCGTCAACGGCGCCAGCTCATTGGGCGCCCGGTACTCGTAGCCGAGAGCCACGAAGGTTTGCTGGCAAGTCTTCTCCGGATCTTGACCCAGGCAATGGCCGGCCGTCGCTACCAGGTTGCTATCGAGGAGAACACCCGAGCAATAGCTGGCGGCCGGCTGCGCCGCGAAGAGCTCGCCCTCGCACAAGCCGACGTCCTCTCGAATGGAGGGCGCTGTGATCTCGAATTGGCCCGCGCTATCTCGCCGCAGTCGGTGCGCGTACAGCAACGCGACGGTCGCGCCGATCTGCGCTGGGGCGTCCGGGTCGAGCTCGAATTTCTCGATGAGATCGTTCTCGCCGACGACGATGGGGTCCGCTCGCGACGACGTCTGCTCCGGAGTCGTGAAGCACCCACCGCAGACGCCGATCGCCAAGATAGAAGTCGCCAGCGAGCGCGCGCGTCGATCTCTCGCCACGCGCGCTGCTGCATCGGGTTTCAATGGATCCTAATGATGAAGTCGTGCGCGGTGATGCCGATCGGACCGTTCTTGTTCGACGGCAGAGTGAGCTGCGCACGAGCCCCCGCGTACGTCCCTCCCCACTGCGTCCAACCCGTGTCACCGGGGGGCCAGCTGGTCGTCCAGGTGCGCCCCGACAGATTGTGGGTCGCCGTCCAGCTCGAGTCGTTCCAGACGTAGGAGCGATCGTAGTAGCCGGTGGCGTCATCGCCCTTCATGACAGGGTCGGTCGTCACCCTGTTGACGAAGTTGTTGTACTTGCAGTGTTCCAGGATCAGCCATTGGAGGCCGCCGAGGGAGATGTTCTTGCAATAGGCGGCGACGAAGGCCTCCTTGGTCTTGCCTTGGATGTCGAAAATGGGCTGCTCGATGGCGGGCGCCGACGGCTCGGCTTTGGCCAGGGCTCGCTTCGCCGCCACACGCTCCGATAGAGCTCGGATCTCCAGCGGAGCAGGCGCACCCTCGTTCAGAGTCTCGTACACCTCGGCGAGCGTCGCCTGGGCGAACGCCTTCCTGGCGGCTTGCGAGGCACGCTCGGAGCGAATCGGAGCTCGCACCTGAATGCCCAGCGCCCCGTCGTCTTGCTCCACGACGAGCAGCTCGCCGTCATCGGCGAACTTGTCCGAATACAGCACGGTCGCGGTCTGACTGCCCACGTCGTCGCTGCTCGCGTCGCCGACCTCCGTGCCCTCTGCCCCACTGCAGCCCACTGCAGCCGCCAACATCGATGCCCCAAGAATCATCTCGAATTTCTTCATGCTACCTTCCCTGAGAACAGCCACCCAATCTGCTGTTCGCACTCTTGTCTGCAGCCCGCGTGCCACCTCCAAACCGCGGGAATCTGCGCAGTCAGCTGGTGCCGCGAGCTGTCCGGACGGTCGCGGCGTCTGTCCGGACGTGCCGTGGGACGGTGTCAGCGCGACGCGCGTCGCAGCGCAGGGGCTCAACCGCCAGCGCGCGGCGCTCTTTTGGCGCCATCTCGGGGAGGCGAGGGTGACCTGCTCAAAATGGTAGCCGCGGGGGCCGCGCTATGTTGGGCTTGGGCCGGAGGTAATCCGGTGGCACGAGAGTCGAGGGTGGTCGCCGCAGCTGTGCTGCTCGTTTCAGGGCTTCTGGCAACGGTATCTTGCGGAGAAAGACGCCAGTTCTCCGACGAAGGTGCCGCGGGCTCGTCCGGCGCTGCAGGCTCGTCCGGCGCCGCGGGCTCGTCCGGCGCCGCAGCTACCAGCGGGGGCACGGCCGGGGCTGTGAACAGCAGCGGTGGTGGCGACGCTGGTAACGACGGTAGTGGCGAAGCCGGTAACGGAGGAGACTCGGGCTCTGCCGTCGGCTGCACACCGGGAACCAAGAAGTGCACCGGGCTCCAGCCCGAAGCGTGCGACCCCGACGGCAACTGGCAGAAAGAAGGCGAGCCGTGCTCGGGCATGTGTGTGGACGGCGTCTGCGGTTCGTGCATCGAGGGTAGCCAGCAGTGCAACGGCCTTCAGCCTCAGGTGTGTGACGCGACCGGCATTTGGCAGGACGAGGGCAGCGCGTGCCCGTTCGTTTGCGATGCTGCCAGCGGCACCTGTCAGGGCAGCTGCACGCCCACGTCTCTACAGTGCGCTGACCTTCAACCCCAGGAGTGCGACGACGCGGGACAGTGGCAAGACGTCGGTAGCGTTTGCCCCAAGTTTTGCAACGGCGGCACCTGCGAGGCGTGCTCGGCGGGCACCAAGCAGTGTAACGGCCTGCAGCCACAGCAATGTGACGCCGAGGGCGCCTGGCAAGACAACGGGGACGCCTGCCCCTACGTGTGTGACAACGCGGCCGGCAAGTGCACCGGGAGTTGCACGCCGGGAGCCCGCAGGTGCACAGGGCTCCAGCCTCAGCTCTGCGACGCCAACGGCAGCTGGAAGAGCGATGGCAGCGCCTGCCCCTTCATTTGCGCGCAGAGCAGCGGGACGTGCATCGGCTCGTGCGTGCCAGCCGCCAAGCAATGTAACGGCTCTCAGCCTCGCGTGTGCGACGCGAACGGCGCGTGGCAGAACGCGGGGCAAGCCTGCGGCGGTTGTACGAGCTGCTCGGCCTCGACGGGGGCGTGCGTCGTCAACACGGGCGTCAGCTGCAACGACGGCAACGCCTGCACCAAGAACGAAACCTGCCAATCGAGCGGCGCGTGCAGCGGCGGCAGCAGCGTCACCTGCACGGGCGCGGACCAGTGCCACACGGTCGGCACCTGCGTGCCCGCCAGCGGCTGCCCCACGCCGATCGTGACGACGGGCGCGAGCTGCAACGACGGCAACTCGTGCGTGATCAACGAAAAGTGTCAGTCGAACGGCAGCTGCGGCGGCGGCAGCATGGCCTCGATCACGACGTCGTGCGGTAACAACAAATTTTGCGATGGCAAGGGCGCGTGCAAATGCCGCACGCAAAGCTCGTGGAACTTGCTCGCGAACCCCGGCTTCGACGGCTCTGGGGCCTCCTGGTCCGGAGGCACGTACTCGACGGGTGACGTTGACAATTGCAGCGGCTCGGGCTCGATGCAGCTCGCCTCGCTCACCGCGTTCACTCAGTGCGTTCCGGCTCAGCCCAACAAGAAGTACTACTTCGGTTTCCGTTTCAAGGGCTCAGGCGACGGTCACTGCTACATCACCTTTCTGCCGACCAGCAACTGCAGCGTCGGGCAGGGCAGTGGTGGAGCTGACGTCTTCAAAGCTTCCGACGGTGACAATTGGGTCGCGGGCGCCGGCAGCGCGACCTCGCTCGCAAACACTACCACTGTGTTCTTCGGTTGTTCGGCGCCGTCCGGCTCGGGCCTTCACGATCAGCTCTACCTCAGCCTGAGCAGCCCCGGCACTCCCGCTTTTTGACGCCGTCTTCGTTCGTGCGCCACGGGCCGAGCTCTGTGGCGCACAAGACGACGAGCCATCGCGCCTCAGTGGATACAAACGACACCTGAGCTAGCGCACCGCGACTCGCAGCGTCCGTTCCAGGACGATCGCGCGCGTCGCCAGCGCCAGGCTCGGTGTTAGCATCGGCGCCGGAGAACCGATGGCACTGGATTCGAAGGGCGCCCTCGTGAGGCTGCTGTACGTGGTCGCGCTGCTCGCGCTCGCCGCGGGCTGTGAAAAGAAGACCGGCCAGCCGGCGCCGGTTGCGCGCGTGGTGGAGGTGGGCGTGGTCGTCGTGCAAGCCGAGCCAGTCTTGCTGACGACGGAGCTGCCTGGTCGCACGGCGGCGTTCGAGACCTCGGAGGTGCGGCCGCAGGTCTCCGGCATCATTCGCGAGCGTGCCTTCACGGAGGGCGAGGTCGTCAAGAAGGGCCAAACGCTGTACCGAATCGACGCGCGCCTCTATCGAGCCGCGGAAGCGCAAGCGCGCGCCAACCTCGCGAGCGCCGAGGCCAGCACGGAGGCAGCCAAGGCCCAGGCCCAGCGTTATCAGGAGCTCGTGAAGCATGGCGTGGTCAGCGAGCAAAGCTACGCGGACGCCAAGGCGAACGCGGAGCAAGTGGTGGCGGGGGTGGAGCAGGCGCGCGCCGCGCTGCAAACCGCCCGCATCAACCTGCAGTACACGGAAGTCGCGGCGCCGATCACGGGCCGTATCGGTCGCTCGGCGGTGACGACGGGCGCGCTCGTCACTGCCAATCAGCCCCAGGCCCTCGCCACGATTCAGCGGCTCGACCCGATCTACGTCGACATGCAGCAATCAACGGCAGACCTGCTGGCGCTGAGGCGCTCTATCTCGCAGGGAGGTGAGCTGGCGGCGTCGACCGGCGTGACCCTCGAGCTGGAGGATGGCAGCAGCTACGCCAAGACCGGCACGCTCGAGTTCGCCGAAGCCATGGTCGACCCCAGCACGAGCTCGGTCACGCTGCGCGCGCGCTTCGACAATCCAGACTCGATCTTGCTGCCGGGAATGTACGTGCGGGCCTTGGTCGCCCAGGCGAAGCGCCCGGCCGCGATCTTGGTGCCCCAGCCGGGAATCGCCCGCGATCCCAAAGGCAACGCCAGCGCCATGATCGTCGGCCCTGACGACAAGGTCGTGCTGCGGCCGGTGAAGGTTTCGCGAGTCGTGCGCGACAAGTGGCTGATCGACGAGGGCCTCGCGCCCGGTGACCGCCTGATCGTCGAAGGCACTGCCAAGGTCAAGCCCGGGCAGACCGTGAAGCCCGTGCCCGTCGGGGAGCCATCAGCCGCGCCGACGCCATCGGCCGCCGTGCCGACGCCGTCGGCTGCCGCGAGCGGCGGTCGCCCATGATCTCACGCATCTTCATCGATCGGCCCATCTTCGCCTGGGTGATCGCGATCGTCATCATGCTCGCGGGCGCGGGCTCGATCTTCTTCTTGCCGATCGAGCAGTATCCGGACGTCGCCCCGCCCACGGTCAACATTCGCGCGAACTACCCGGGCGCGTCGGCCGACACGCTCGAGACCAGCGTCACGCAGGTGCTCGAGCAGCAACTCACGGGCCTGAACGGGCTGATGTACTTCAGCTCGAGCTCCAGCTCGCAGGGCTCCGCGTCGATCACCGTCACGTTCGAGAAGGGCACCGATCCCGACATCGCGCAGGTGCAGGTTCAGAACAAGATCCAGCAAGCCATCTCCCGATTGCCGCAAGCCGTGCAGCAGCAAGGCGTCACGGTCACCAAGTCGAGCCCCGACTTCCTGCTCATCATCGCCGTTTATGACGAGACTGATCGCGCCAGCGCCAGCGATATCTCCGACTTTCTCGTCTCGACCATGCAAGAGCCGATCGGCCGCGTCGCGGGCGTCGGAGATCTGCGCGTCTTCGGCTCGCAGTACGCGATGCGCATCTGGCTCGATCCGCTGCGGCTCGCCTCCGCGAGCCTGATGCCATCGGACGTGCGCGCCGCGATTTTGGCGCAAAACACCCAAGTCGCGGCCGGTCAAATCGGGGCCCAGCCCTCCTCCGACGCGCAGATGCTGACCGCGACCGTGACGGCCAAGTCCAGGCTGCAGACCGCGGAGCAGTTCAGGAAGATCATCCTCAAGACGGAGCCGAGCGGCTCGCAGGTGCTGCTCGGCGACGTGGCCCGCGTCGAGCTTGGCCGGGAAGATTACAGCACGGTGACCGCCGTCAACGGTCACCCCGGCTCCGGCATGGCCATCATGCTCGCGCCGGGAGCAGACGCGCTCGAGACCGCCGAGCAGGTGAAGGCAGAGGTAGCTCGGCGCGCCGAGGATTTCCCCGCCGGTTACACGTACGCGTTCCCTCGCGACAGCACCGCCTTCATTCGCTTGTCGATCGAGGAGGTCGTCAAAACGCTGCTCGAAGCGATCGTGCTGGTCGTCATCGTCATGTTCGTCTTCTTGCAGAGCTGGCGCGCGACGCTCATCCCCGCGATCGCGGTGCCGGTCGTGCTGCTCGGCACCTTCGGCGTGCTGCAGGCGTTCGGATTTTCGATCAACACGCTCACGTTGTTCGGCTTGGTGCTGGCCATCGGCTTGCTCGTCGACGACGCGATCGTGGTGGTCGAGAACGTCGAGCGCGTCATGGAAGAGCGGCCCGGCATCAGCGCTCGCGAAGCCACCCTCATCTCGATGGGCGAGATCCAGACGGCGCTGATCGCGATCGCTCTCGTGCTTTCGGCCGTCTTCTTGCCAATGGCGTTCTTCGGCGGCTCGACCGGCGTCATTTACCGCCAGTTCTCGGTCACCATCGTCTCGACCATGGTGCTGTCGGTGGTGGTAGCGCTCGTGCTCACGCCCGCGCTCACCGCGCAGCTGCTCAAGCCGCGGGCGCACCCGCAACCGAGCCCCGAGCCGGCGACGGCAGATCCGGGGAGCGCTGCGGCGCCGGCCCCCGCTGCCCGTCTCGGCTTCGGCGCGCGCTTGGGTCGAGGCTTCAATCGCGCCTTCGAGCGCGTCACCGCGTTCTACGTCCGCGGAGTGCAGCACACCCTCCGCCACCGGGCTTGGTTCCTGTTCGGATACGGCGCGCTCTCGGCGGCGCTGGTTGTCGTGTTCATGCGCATCCCCACTGGGTTCTTGCCGGCTGAAGACGACGGCACCGCGATGGTGCAGTTCACCTTGCCGGCGGGCGCCACCCAGAGCCGCAGCGCGAAAGTCGCCAGCGCCGTCGAAGACTATTTTCTGGGGCCAGAGAAGAAGAACGTCGCCTCGTTGTTCAGCGTGCTCGGTTTCGGCTTCAGCGGCTCGGGACAGAACACCGGCATGGGCTTCATGTCGCTCACGCCGTGGGACGAGCGGGAGGGGGTCGAGAACTCGTCGGCCGCCATCGCCCAGCGTGCGACGGGCCGGCTGAGCGGCGTGCGCGACGCGCAGATCATCGCGCTCACTCCGCCTCCCGTCCGCGGTCTCGGCCAATCCAGCGGTTTCACGCTCGAGCTGTTGAACTCGTCGGGCATGCCGCGCGAGCAATTCCTGGCGCTCCGCAACCAGCTGCTCGGCGAGGCGATGTCCGACCCCGGGCTCGCGGCGGTGCGCCCGAGCGAGCTGCCAGATACGCCATCGCTCAAGGTGGAAATCGACGAAGCCAAGGCGGGGGCGCTCGGCGTTTCGCCCGACGACGCCTTCACGACGCTGTCGTACGCGTGGGGCAGCACGTACGTGAACGACTTCGTCGATCGGGGCCGAGTGAAGCGCGTCTTTCTCCAAGGCGACGCCGCCTACCGCTCCGAGCCCGCCGATCTGGGCAAATGGCACGTGCGCTCGAAGAGCGGGGCCATGGCGCCGCTGTCGGCGATCGCCCGCACGTCTTGGGAGAGCTCGCCCGCGCTGCGGTCACGCTTCAACGGGCTGCCCTCGTTCGAGCTTCAGGGGCAAGCGGCTCCCGGTCAAAGCTCGGGCGACGCGATGGCTAGGATCGCCGAGCTCGCCGGTAAGCTCGAGGGCACCAGCATCGCCTGGGCCGGGATCTCGTATCAAGAGCGGCTCTCCGGAGGCCAAGCGCCTCTGCTTTATGCGCTCTCCTTGCTCGTGGTCTTTCTCTGCTTGGCCGCGCTCTACGAGAGCTGGTCGATCCCGCTCGCGGTGCTGCTCGTGATCCCGCTCGGCATCTTGGGCGCGGTGCTGGCAGTGCTGGGCCGCGGCCTGCAAAATGACGTATTTTTCCAGGTCGGCTTGCTCACTACGATGGGCCTTTCGGCGAAGAACGCCATCTTGATCGTCGAGTTTGCGGAGCAGGCGGAGCGCCAGGGCAAGAGCGCCATCGACGCGGCGCTCGAAGCATCACGGCTGCGGCTGCGTCCGATCCTGATGACCTCCTTCGCGTTCATGTTCGGCGTCGTGCCCTTGGCGATTTCGACCGGCGCGGGCGCGAAGAGCCGAGTCGCGATCGGCACGACCGTGCTGGGCGGAATGATCGCCGCGACGGTGCTCGCCATCTACTTCGTCCCGCTGTTCTTCGTGATCTTGCGCCGCCTCTTTCACGGCCGGCAACCCCCGCCCGAACCTCAACCGGAGCCGGAGGCCGCCACATGACGAGCGCTATTTGTGGCTCGTAAGCCACCGACGTAGGTGTGGATCAGCTCTGCATTGCAAAACGTTGTTTCTCGGAGCTAGGCTGTCTCCGCTGGCGGCTTAGGGCCTTCCGGGTCGCGAATCATGGGGGGCGGCTCGCCGGGGCGAGGGCCTTCGCGCGGCGGATCCCCCACTGGGGGGCCAGGTTGCGGGCCGCGCTGATCGGGTGAAGGTGGCTCACCCACGGGGGGCTGCTGGGGCTGAGGATCGCGGGCGGGGGGCTTGCGTGTCTCGTCTCCGCCTCCTGCGATTGCGTGCTGCGAAGCGTCCATCGCCGAATGGAGAGCAAATCCTATGCCCATCACGCCCCGGATTCGCGGCGCAGCGCCGCGGCGCGCTCACGTCAGCCCGCTCGAGCGGCAACTCCAGCCCGACTGACACTGCGCGTCCGTCGACGAGCGTGCGATCGGCCGGACGGCGAGTTGACACAGCCGCCGACGACCGGTAGCAGAGCGGCGCTACGTAGCGAGCGGCAGCTCTGCTTGGAGCAGCTGCCCGACTCGTGAGGAGGATCGTCGATGTCGTACGTGGATAGGGTTGGTTGGGCTGCGGGATCGTGCGCGATGGTCTGGGGCCTGGTCGCTTGCGGCGCAGAGCCTGTCGGCGCGCTGGGCGAGGCTGAGCAAGTGGGCGAGGCGACGAGCGCGCTCGTCGTGGCCGACAAAGTCTTTACGGACGGCAGCGGCGACGTGAAAATCCAAGTTAGGACTTGCGATTATCCGGCGAGCGCCGCCACCGGCTCGCGCTGCCAGTACTGCGCCGTCGATCAAGGTTGGGTGATGATCGGCGGTGGAGCCGAAATCGAGGGCAGCCCGAGCGGCGGCCGGCTCCGCAGCAGCATGCCGTACGTCGGCTCGCTCCAGGCCCCCGTGCACAGCCCCGACGGCCTGCAGACCTGCACCGGTAACACCCCGAACAACGATCTGACCAAAGACTTCACGGCGTGGATGGCGCGCTCGGCGTCGGCATCCTCGTCGTCGCACCGCCTGCGCGTGTACGTCATCGGTCTTCAGATCAGTGGCGTGACCGAGACCCAGCTTCGCAACAAGATCTTCTACCACGACTCGACTACCTCCGCGCTCACGGCGCCCGCCATCGAGAAGGACGGCGCGGGCCTGCTGCTCGGCGGCGGAGCCGACGAAGTCGGCAGCAACAACTGCTACCTGACGGAGTCACGACCGACCGCGAACAACACGTGGCGCGGTAGCGCATACTGCAGCTCGGCGCCGGGTGCCTTGAAGGTCTACGGCATCTTCATGGATCCGTGCATCTCCGTGCCGGGTTGGACTAACTGCCTGCAGAGCAAGGTGCGCTCGGTCGTTGGCAGCGCCGTGAGCGGCTACGGCACCGCCAGCGTCGTCACGCCGTATCCGTGGGTCACGACCGCGATTGGCGGTTTGGGCGTCGTGAACGGGAACTCCAGCCGATACTTGGCTGACTTGCTGCCGATCACGAGCTCAACGCAAGGCGTCTCGGTCACCACCAAAGAAGCCGGTGGCAGCGTGACGGGCGCGACCACCGCCTATTCGATCAACATCATCGGCGGCCGCTGGGGCACCCACGGCTACAACGTCGTGCGCTTCGCGAACCCGGTCAGTCAAGGCGGCGGCCTTTCGCTCTATCGACCTTCGGGCAGCGCGCCCGTTTCGCTCCGACAGCGGACGCTGACTGATTCCGCTGCCTACCGTTGGTCGCTCGAGAGCGTGGGAAGCGGCCAGTATCGCCTGCGCAATTCGAATCCCGCCTCGCCCGCGCAAGGCGAGTGCGCTTTCCGCCAGTCGGGAACGTCGAACGTGCAGGTAGGGCCGTGCGGCACCAGCAGCGCCTACAAGTGGACCTTCGTCGGCGACCCGCTCGCGCCGTGGGTCGGCTTCAAGCTCCGCAACGTGTCTTCGTCGACCTGCCTCGACAACAACGACTCGACGACGGCAGACACGAACCTGAGCCTCGCCGCCTGCACGGTCGACTTCTCGCCGCGCCAGTCACTGTATCTGCGAAGCCTCAACTGGCCCGGCTGAGGTGAGCCTCGCGCCACCGGACGGTCTGGCGTTGGCGCGGCCGTCCGGGGCAGGCCCGGGCCGTCTGGCAGCTCGCGCTCCACGAAGCCTGGCTCGGAACTTGCGTAACGCCCGAGCTTGATCCTGCTTCGAGACTTTCGTTCGCTGCCTCCTCGCCACCGCTCGGCCCAGTCGCAAACCCTGGAGTGGCTCGCGAGCGCGCACGCGGGGGCTGAAAAACTCGCCGCGACGCTGGAAGGCAGGGCGCTCGACGAGGCGGCGTTCCGGGAATCCATGAGACGGCGTCTCGCGCGCTTCGGCTGCGGTGACGACAAGATCGCCTCACGTGGGCACGAACTGGACGACTGCGCTCACGAGCGCTGGGGCGAGATGGAAGTCTACGGCCTGGCGGATGCGCCGGGCGGCGCCGGCATGCGCGCACGGACGCGAGCCTTCGGGCGCATCGCGCAGCGCGCCGTCGCTCAGTTGTTCGTCGAGGTCGAAACCGCGCCGCAACACCTGCTGCACGTCACGTGCACTGGCTACGAAGCCCCGAGCGCGGCGCAGTTGCTCGTGGCGAGCAAGCAGTGGGGGCGGCTCACCAGCGTTACCCACGCCTACCACATGGGCTGCTATGCTGCGCTCCCGGCGCTGCGCATCGCTTCGGGACTGCGCGGCCAGCCGGCTCCGCCGACGGCGACAGCGCACCCGCCCGGTCACGCACGAGTCGACATCGTGCACACCGAGCTTTGCTCGCTGCATCTCAACCCGCTGCGCCACGAGCCCGAGCAGCTCGTCATCCAAAGCCTGTTCGCGGACGGCTGCATCGCCTACTCCGTAGACGTCGACGGCGAAACCGCGCTGCGCACCCCCGCCCTCGCGCTCCTTGGTCAAGACGAGTGGCTGGTGCCGGACTCGGCCGCGTCCATGGCCTGGTTTTGCTCGGATTCCGGCATGGAAATGACGCTCGCCCGCGATGTTCCCGACAAGATCGCCGAGTGCCTCGCGACCTTCGTCGCCAGCCTGCTCGCGCGCGCGGAGGTTTCGAGCAGCGCCTTGGAGAGCGCGCTCTTCGCCATCCACCCCGGGGGACCGAAGATCGTCGACCAAGTCGCGGTCACGCTCGGTCTGAGCGAGCCGCAGATCGCGCACAGTCGTGCCGTGCTCAAAGAACGCGGCAACATGTCGTCGGCCACGCTGCCGCACGTGTGGCAGAGCATCGCGGAGAGCGCGGAGGTGCCGGACGGCCAACTGGTGGTCAGCTTGGCGTTCGGGCCAGGGCTCACCCTCTCCGGCGCCGTGCTGCGCAAGGTCGCGGTGAGCGCGTGCTGATAGGGCTTGCGGTGCCGCTCGTGCTGCAGGCGCTCGCCATGCTCGTCGACGAGCTGTACTTTCACCGCCGTCGCGGCTTGCCGCGCTGGGAGCGCATCGGGCACCCAGTGGATACGGCGAGCGTACTCGCCTGCTATGTCTTGGCGCTCGTCGTGCCTGCGAGCTCCGCCACCCTGCCGTGGTACGTGCTGCTCGCCGTCGTCTCTTGTCTGCTCGTCACGAAGGACGAAGTCGTGCACGCGACGCGGTGTGAGCCGGCCGAGCAGTGGCTGCACGCGGTGCTGTTCGTGCTGCACCCGATCGTGCTCGGAGCGGGAGCGTGGCTCTGGTTTCGCGGAGAGCGCGGGCTGCTCTCGCTGTCGGCGAGCCTCACCGCCGCGTTCGGCGCCTACCAGCTCGTGTATTGGAACCTACCATGGACAAAGCTCTCGAAATCCCCGTCAATAACGCCATCTATGACGAGCTCGGCGAGCGCTGGTACGCCGCCCACGATGACCCCGTTGCGCTCCTGCGCGCCGAGTCGCGACTCCGAAATCCGTGGGTAGCCGAGTGCATCCGGGCCGAGCGGGGCGAGGCCGCGCGGGTGCTCGACGTGGGCTGTGGCGCTGGATTTCTGAGTAACTACTTGGCGCAGCAAGGCTTCCACGTAACGGGCCTCGACGCCTCGCAAGCCAGTCTCGAGGTCGCGGCGCGCCACGACAAGACCGGCCAGGCCAACTACCTCTTGGGAGACGCGCTGCGTTTGCCGTTCGCGGACGCGTCGTTCGACGTGGTGTGCGCGATGGACTTCCTCGAGCACGTGGAGGACCCGGCCGCGGTGGTAGCGGAAGTGGCGCGCGTGCTCCGGCCGGGCGGAGTCTTCTTCTTTCACACCTTCAACCGGAACCCGCTCGCGTGGCTCGTGATCATCAAAGGGGTGGAGTGGTTCGTGAAGAATACGCCGCGTCACATGCACGTGCTGCGGCTGTTCATCAAGCCGCGCGAGCTGTCGCGCATGTGTGAAGACCACGGGATGAGCTTTCGCGTGCTGCACGGCTCGGAGCCGGTCATTTTCTCGTGGGCCTTCTGGCGCATGCTGCTCACGCGCGTGGTGCCGCGCGATTTTCGCTTTCGGTTTAGTAAGTCTACGCTGCTCGCGTACACCGGCTACGCGACGCGCGCGCCCGCACTCAGCGCAGCAGCAAGCGGAAGCTGACGTAGCCGAGAGTGCCGGCCGATACTGCGAGCTGCAGGCGGTGCAGGGTGAAGAAATTGCCCATGACCTCGCGCTGAAAGCCGCGGTGCCAGCGCAAGACGACCCACCACAGCGCGAGCTGCGCGCCGAGCGCAATCAACGCGTCGCGCAGCCCGAACCGCGCCAGCACGACCAGCGCGATGCACAGCCCGCCCGCTACCAAGCAGGAGAGCGAGAAGCGGAAGCTCGCGGCCGGCCCGTAGACGACCGCGAAGGTGAGGTCGCCGCGCTGCCGGTCCTCGTCGATCTGATAAAGCTGGCTCAAGGGGTAGAAGCCGGTCGTCAGCAGCACGGCGGCGCCCATGCCGAGCAGGCCCTCGTACGAGCCGTGCAGGGGCAAAGGCGGCGTCGACGCGCACAGCCACCCCGCGCGAAACCCCACCGCGCCCTGTCCCCAGGCGACCACGAGCAAGGCGAGCAGCGGCCGCGCCTTCCAGCGGAAGCGAGGGTGCGAGTACGCGACGGACAGCACCATCACGATCGCGTACAGCGCCGCGAGCTCCCAACCGACGACGAGCGAGAGCGCGAGCCCCACCGTCTGCACCGCGAGCGAAAAGCCGAGCAGCGGCGCCGTCACAGCGGGCGGCTTGCGCAGCCCTCCCACCGGCCCTTCATCGCGATCGTAATACGAATTGTAGGCCGTGATGCCGCCGTACAAAAACACGTGAAAGGCCAGAAAACCCCAGCCGGCACGAGCCGAGAATTCGCCGCCACCGAGCGCGAAGCCCCAAGCGAACAACGGCGAAAGGAACACCAGCTGGTAGTGCAGCCGCAGGTGCACGAACAGCGGCCAGAGCGACGAGCGCGCGTCGGCGGCCACCGGCGACGGCAGCACGTGGGCGTTCGCTCCGCGGGGCTTCACCGCGCCAGCGTACCACTTTCCTCGTCCGACGATGCGCGCGGCGCTCGAGTCCGCGCGCCGCCGGCTCGGGTATTGCTTGGCTCTCGGCATGAGCCAACAAGAAGCGAAGCAGAAGGGCGAAGCGCTGGCCTGTCAGTGTGAAGCTTGCCTTCGCGACGGCATCCACGAGCCCAATTGCCACGTTCATCAAACCCCGCCCCGCGAATGCAGCTGCGGGCGCACCGAACAATCCAAAGGCGCCGGCTGAGAGCACCACGCGCGGCGATGGCGCAGCGAGACGATTGAGTACGTGGCGGTACGGCACGCTACCTCGCCCTGCGTGCACGCTGCGCGCGAAGCGCTCGAATCTCAGCCGATGAACGCGCAGGCAGGCGGGGGCTGCCGAGACGCGGCCTGAATTGCAGAAGGCTATCGTGGCGGTAGCCGGTAACGCTGGTTTGCTCGAGAAGCCTTCGGCGGAGAGCCCCTTCGCGGGGGCGCCTTCGGCGGGAGCCGCTTCGCGGGGGCGCCTTCGGCGGAGAGCCGCTTCGCGGGAGCCGCTACGCGCGGGGGCGCCTTCGGCGAGAGCGCCTTCGGCGAGAGCGCCTTCGGCGGGGGCGCCTTCGGCGGGGGCGCCTTCGGCGAGAGCGCCTTCGGCGGGGAGCGGCTTCGCGGAGAGGCGCTTCGCGGGGGCGCGTTTGATGGCGATGGGCGGCTGGCTTGCTCGGGGGGAGGTTGATTTTATCAGTGTGCTCGCTGCCGTCGAGGCCGGAGCCGGCTGCGCCGGTGCTCGCTTCGCTCGCAGCCTCGACTGCAGCTGCGCGCACTGCTGGGGGCTGGTGATGGGCTCGCAAGCAAAGCGAGGCCGAACCAGGAGCGCAACATGAGCTTTCACGTTGAAGAGCTGTGCATTGAACTGTCGGAGGCGCTGTATCCGCTGATGGGGCGCATCAAAGCGCGCGACAAGTCGCTCGAAGGTCAGCTGAGGCGCGCGGCGGTGAGCGCTGGGCTGAATTGTGCGGAAGCGAGCGGCAGTGATCCGGGAAACCGGCGCGCGCGCTTGTTTACAGCCTTGGGCAGCGCGGCGGAGGCGCGGCATGCACTGCGGCAAGCCGTAGCCTGGCGGCTGTTGAGCGCCAGCGAGGCGGAGCTCGCAATGAAGCTAGTGAACCGCATCATGGCAATTCTCCGCGGAATGACGCGGAGGTGATCAGCAGCTCGCGGGCCATCGCCAAGGGCACCCGCGTGGCCCGGCGCAAGCGGTCCCGGCGCAGGCGGTCCGGCGCAGCCGCAGGCGGCTCACGGCGCAGGCGGCTCACGTCTGCGCGTTTTCGGCGCGGCGATCAGGGCCGCTCGTGAAACTCTTGGCCAATGGGCGTACCATCATTACCCTCATGCAAAAGGCTGCCATTCCGGAGGATGAGGCGCAGCGCCTCGCGCTGCTGCGTGCGTGTAACATCATCCATACGCCCGCTGAGGAAGCCTTCGACGACGTCGCGCGTCTTGCCGCCGAGATCTGCGATACCGAGATCGCCCTGATCACGCTCGTGGACGCCGACTACCAGTGGTTCAAAGCGCGCGTCGGCGTGCAGCAGACCGGTACGTCGCGTGACCTCTCTTTCTGCGGGCACTGCATCCATCACAAGCACCCGCTGCTCGTCGAAGACACGCTGGCCGACTCGCGCTTCGCCGATAATCCGCTCGTCACCGGCGACCCCAACATCCGCTTCTACGCCGGGGTGCCGCTCCTCATCGACGAAGGCTCGTCGATCGGCGCCCTTTCGGTGGCCTCGCGGCAGCCGCGCACCCTGACGCCGCGCCAGCTCGCGTCGCTCGAGCGCCTGGCGCGTCAAATCTCGCGCGAGCTGAGCCTGCGTCGCAACCTCGAGCTCTCTGCCAAGACGAACGGCGAATTTTCGGTCGAACCCGGCACCGTCGTCGCTGGGCGCTGGCACGTCACGCGCGAGCTCGGTCGCGGCGCGGCGGGTGTCGTCTTCGAAGCGCGCGACCCAGCGGGCGAGCGCGTGGCGATCAAGGTGCTCTTGCCCGAATGGCGCAGCAACGAAGAGGTCGTCGAGCGCTTCGCGCGCGAGGCGCGGGTGCTGATGCGCTTGAGAACACCGCACGTCGGCAAGCTGCTCGACGTCGGCAACCTCGACAGTACGCAGGGCGCGCTGCCCTTCCTCGCCCTCGAATACCTCGAAGGCACCGACCTCGACCGCGTCGTGCGCGCGCAGGGCCGCGTGCCCTGTCGGGAAGCACTGGCCTGGTGCGCCGACGCTTGCGACGGCCTGGCCGAGGCGCACGATCTCGGCGTCATTCACCGCGACTTGAAGCCCTCCAACCTGTTTCTGGCCACCCAAAACAACGTCGTCCCCACCATCAAGGTGCTCGACTTCGGCATCGCCGGCGAAGCGCTGTCCGGCGCGCAGGGCCCCCGACTGACCAACATGGGCTCGCCGGTTGGCACACCCGCCTACATGGCACCCGAGCAAATGATGTCCGCCAGCGACGTCGACCCACGCAGCGACATCTGGTCGATGGGCGCCTCCCTCTACGAGCTCATCACCGGCCAGCTCCCCTTCGCCGGCGACAGCGAGCTCCAAGTCTTTGCCAACGTGATGACCAAGCCGCCCCTCCCACTCCGCGCACCCATCAAGGCGCAAACGCCGCCGCAGGTCGAGGCACTGCTCTTCAAGTGTCTGCGACGCCGCCGCGAAGACCGCTACTCGTCGATGGCGGAGCTATCGGAAGCGCTACGCACGGTAGAGCAAACGCTCTCAGCATAACCAGGGGCTGCCAAGCCGCAGCCAAAATTGCAGAAGGCTACCGTAGCGGCACCCGGTACAATTGCTTCGCTCGAGAGACGGTGATCGCCGCGCCTGCGGCGCGCAGCCGTGTGCCGGCTACGCCGGGCCGCCTTCGGCGGAGGGCCGCTTCGCGGGAGGCCGCTTCGCGGAGGCCGCCTTCGGCGGAGGGCCGCTTCGCGGGAGACCGCCTTCGGCGGAGGGCCGCTTCGCGGAGGCCGCTTCGCGGGAGGCCGCTTCGCGGAGGCCGCCTTCGGCGGAGGGCCGCTTCGCGGAGGCCGCTTCGCGGAGACCGCCTTCGGCGGAGGGCCGCTTCGCGGGAGGCCGCCTTCGGCGGGGGGCCGCTTCGCGGGGGACCGCCTTCGGCGGGGGACGTGCGCCTGCTGTGCCGGATCGATCTCTCCCCGGCGTAGGCAGCCCTGGCGGAGCCGTTCATATCACAGCGGTCCCGGGCTACGCCGGTCCCGCCGCATGGCGCCCCAGAACGGCGCGGCATGATGCACCGGGCGACGGTTGGTGGTGTACCTGCGGCGCGTAGCCGTGCGCCGGCTACGCCGGGCTATTCCTTCTTTTACCCAAGAACATCCAGCGCATTCGAGCCGCTTGCCGAGTTGCCATTTCTAGCTCGTGACCTTGCCAAGCTTCCGCCGGTCATACCTTCCCGACGCCGACAGCAATCCCAGGGGAAACGGCGTCTCCCGATTCTTGTGCGTCGGTGCCGACCACTCTTCGGCGAGGGCCTTCAGCTCGGCGGCGGTGATGAGGACGATGTTTCGGTCGAAGTGTTCGGCGTGGTAGCGGATGGCTTCGACTTCGGAGTCGTCGGTGAAGGCGGGGGCGATGACGAGGAAAATGGGGACGCGCTTGTCGGCGGCGTTCATGTAGCGATCGAACTGGGCGATGCAGTCTTTGAGGTGGAAGAGGCCGGGCGGGTCCTTGGACTTGTTGTCCCACATCAGGTAGTCGGACTTGAGGCTGAGGAGGCCGTCGGGGTGGTCCGTGCCGGGCTGTTTGAGCGGGGTGTGGCCGAGCTTGGTTTGGAAGAGGTACTGCGTGGCGTGCTCGAATTTGGCCTCAATCTCGTTGTCTTTCTCGATGAGGTGCTGGGCGCGCAGGAACTCGCGGTTGCGCGTGGCGAGCTCGGCGAAATGGCCGTACCAGAGGGAGCGCTGATCGACGTGGGGCTCGAGGCGCGGGCGCAGGGCGGCGAAGTGTTGGATGATGCGCTGTACCTTTTCGTCGATGGTGCCGGAGGGGGAGAGGTTCAGGTCGCGGCACCAGTCGCTCAGCTCTTCGCCGTTGAGGCCATAGCGCGGGGATGCGCTGCCGATGGCTTTGCTGGGCGGGACGTTGGCGATGACGCGGTCGACGAGGGCGTCCACCTTGTCGGACTTGAGGAAGGGGATGTTGTGGCGGTCGAGGACGTCAGCCAGGTGGGCTTTGGTGCGGACCTTGTGGAACTTGAACAGCTCGCGGTAGGCGTCGGTGCGGAGCTCGATACGGAGGGCGGCGCGGAGCTCGTTGGCTAGCTCATCGGGGATGACGTCGTAGTCTTTCCCGTCTTCTTGGCGGATGCTGAAGAGGAGGCCGGCTTGTTGGATGCTGCGGCGGGCGGCGTTGATTTCGGCGCGCGTGTGGAGCTCGTTGCCGGTCTTGGGGAAGCGGCGGAGCTTGGCTTCGAGGATGCGGTGCTCGAACTCGTTGACGCGCAGGTGGCGGCGGAGATTGCTGAGGAGATTGGCTTCGTCGGGGGAGACGCTGTCGCGCTGCTCCCAGGCCACGCCGAGGACGAAGTTGTAGGTGTCCAAGTCGCGGTAGCGCTGGGTGGATTTGTCGCCGCAGGCGAGCTGTTCGAGGTCCAGCTCGTTGGAGCGGTCCAGCACGTTTTGCTCGGCCGCGATGACCTTGCCGTCCGTCTCCTCGAACGGGAGGGTGCAGTCGTACTGGTCGAGCAGCACGTCGACCAGGAGGAGGCGGTTGAGGGCGCGGACGTGGTCCTTCGGCTCCTGACGCAGCAGCTCGTCCAGCGCTTGCCCGACCGTCTCGGCCGCCGTGTACTGCGGCTTGGACCTGACGAGAGCGGCGCGTAGCTCCTCGTCCTTCAGCTGGTTGTGATCAATGACGTGCGCGCTGGCGATGCGGCGCAGGTCCGTAACGGTGCCCACGAGCGATACGGCTTTTTCGAAGTCCATGCATTCCCCGGTGACGAAACCAACCTCGACGACGAGCGGTCGGAACTTTCATAGTGGCCCAACCCGGGGAGTGACTTCAAGAGGCGGTAGTGTTCTGTGAGTGGTAAAAAATGATGGGCCAGCATGTTCATGCTGGTAGTTTCGTTAGAGAAGCCGCGCGCGGGGGGGTAGACGTTGAAGTTACGGCGTGCGCCAGCGGGGGTCGTCGGCGACGAGCCAGGCGAAGTGCTCGCGGAGTCGGCGCTCCATGGCGGGGCCGTAGCTGTGTCCGGCGCCTTCGGCGTGGGTGACGCGCGCTTCGACGCCTGTCGGCTGCAGGTAGCCGGCGCAGCGGTTCGCGGTGCGGACGCAGTAGGCGGAGCCGCAGCCGAAGAGGATTCGCTCACCACCGCCTCGCGCGAACTTGCGCGCCGCCCATGGGGACCACTCGTTGAAGAAGCCGTTGCCGCCTTCCACGAGGGCGGCGCGCGGAAACCGTTGTGGATGGAGCGTGACGACGAGGGCGCCGTGAATGGCTCCTTGCGAGAACCCGGCCCAAACCGCGGCCGCGGAGTCGAGCTCTTCTGGATACGCCTGCTCGAGAGCGGCCATGGCGGCGAGCACCTCTCGCGCCAGCGCGAAGTGGTCGGGATAGAAGTACGCGGCGTGCTCGGGCGGCGTGTGCCGGTTCGTACGCTTGCCGCGCGGACACAGAATGAATCCCTCCGCGTCTGTCACCCGTCGCCAAAGCCTGCAGTGAGGCTCCGGGCGATCCCAAGCCCCGTGCGCCGCCACCAGCAAGGGGCGCCGCTTGCCGTTCCTGTCACGCGGCAGCGAAACGACGGCCGCCTCATGACCTGGCACCGAAAGCTCGACGAACGCCTCCCCAGACCGGGCTGAGCCGGCCGCCGGCGCCGCCACCGCCGCTCGCGCGCAGCCTAGCGCCAACCATGCGACGAGGACACCTCCGAGATTCAACACTGCCTCGAAGCGTTGCAAGCCCGGTGCCAGACCCGCGATCGGGGAAGCACCCAGGCAAGATCGGATGCTGCGGCTAGTGCGCAGAGCCGGCCGGTCGCCTCCGCGGTCATGGGCGTCGTCGGGGTTGACTGCGAAAGGGCCGGTTCTTGGCGCTCGAGGGCGTCGTCGAACAATTTTCAAGAATCGTTCGAGGCTGAGCGAAGGTTTGAACCCGGGGAGCACTCTACTCGGGAGTGAGGGCGTCCTTTGGTTTCACGTGCGTAAGCGATGGCGCTCGTGCGGGCGCCGAGCTGTCGACGTCCGGTTGGGGATCATCATGAGGAAGAACGAAATGCAGTTACGCACGTCACGCGGCGGGGCCGCGAGGTTTTGGGCGCGCAAGGTGTCGCGAGCTGTTGCGGCAGCGGGCGCGCTGCTTTCGGGCGCGTTGGCGCTCACGGCTTGCGGCGGCGAGGCGACCGAATCGATCGGCACCGTGAGCGAGGCGCTGTCGCAATGGCGAGTCGAAGCAGAAGCATTCAACCGCTACTTCGACTCTGATACTGCCCACAGTGGAAACTGCGGCAGCGGGCCAGTCGATGCGGAGACGACGACGGATCCGAAAGGTGGCACCTGCCATGTCGGGTGGACGGCGGCTGGTGAGTGGCTGGAATACGACGTCAATGTGCCGCAGGCAGGAAATTACGACATTGTGCTGCGGCTGGCGGCGGCGCAAACCGGGCGGACAGTGCACGTCGAGGTCGACGGCATCAACCGCTCGGGGGTGATCACGGCGCCCTCGTCTGGTTTTCAGGCGTTCGCCGATCGGACGTTCAATATCCCGCTCACGGCGGGCGCGCACGTCATTCGCGTCGCGTTCGATACCGGGTCCGTCAATTTCAACTACTTCGAGCTCATTCAGAAGACGGCGCCGGAGGTGATCCTGAGCGCCAACTTCGACACCAACGAAGACAACTTCTTCTACAACGACATCAGCCCTGATAGCACGGTGGACGGCACGCACGCGAGCGGGCGCCTGCAGATGACGCTAGGCGGCACGGATAACACGACCGTGCAGAACATGCGCGGCTCATTCACGCGCATGTTCTGGGTCTCCACCTACCAGGAAGTAACCGTCAGCTTCGACTACGTCCTCGAGCAGAGCTGCTCGTACGAGACGGACGAGGCCAGTGAGCTCATCGCGACGATGGACACCATCCCGCTCACGGGCACGACGCCTCACGTCGCGCGCATCCTCGGCAACGGCAACGCTTGCCCCGGCGTCTCGACCAGCGGCAATTTCAAGAAGACGTTCGTGCTCGCTCCCGGCAAGCACCACCTTCAGTTCGTGGGATTCAACAGCCAAAAGACCGACAGCACGGAGCTGACGACGCTGAAGCTCGACAACGTGCTCATCACCGGCTCCACCACGCAGTGCACGGCCTCGCAGTCGGAGACGTACACGAACTTGTGCACGGCCTGCGACGGCCTCCTCAACTGCCAGGGCAGCTGCACCGTGAGCTTTCCTGCCAATGTCGGCGCGCCGTGCGGCGCGTGCGGCGGCGTCGTCAAGTGCGACGGCACCTGCAGCGAGCCGCAGAACGCCCCTTGCGGAGCCCCGCCGACACCGGAAGAGCGCCTGCGCGCGTGCGACAAGGATCCGCGCGTCGTCGCGGGCCTGGTCTCGAGGGATATCTGCACGGGCGCGGACGTGTTCTTCCGCGAGACCTTCAACGGCAATGGCCGCACCTGCGCGAGCTGCCACCCGGTCGCGAACAACTACACCATCGACCCGACCTTCGTCGCTGAGCTCCAGGCCAATAGCCCGAACGACCCGCTGTTCGTGGCCAAGGCCGGCACGGTCCTCGAACATCTGGAGACGCCCGATCTCACGTCGAACGCGCTGATCTTGGAGAACGTCGACGGCTTTCAAGATCCAGCGAATCGCTTCGTGACGCGCTCGGTGCCTCACCTGTTCTCCCTCGCCATCACGACGGCTCGCGACCCCGCGGACCTCTCGAGCGCCGCGTTCGTCGAGCGCACCGGTTGGTCAGGAGACGGCGCACCGAGTGACGGCTCGCAGGCGGACGGCTCGCTGCGCTCCTTCCTCGACGGCGCGATCAACCAGCACTTCACCAAGCGACTGAACCGCGTGCCCGGCGTCGATTTCCGACCCGCGACCGACTTGGAGCGTGACGTCGTGGTAGAATTCCAGCGCGCGCTGGGGCGACAGAACGAGCTGGATCTCGCGAGCGTCACCTTCACCAACGCCAGCGCCCAGGAAGGCAAAGGCAACTTCCTCGATCCGGCGCGCGGCCGCTGCGGCGTGTGCCACGCCAACGCGGGGGCAAATTTCGTCAACTCTGGCCTGAACCGTAACTTCAACAACGGCATCTCGGGACAGCAAACCTTGGGCCGGCTCGTCGACTATTTTGGGCCCGGTGAAGATCTCATCTTGTCCGACGGCGGCTTCGGCGGCGCGGACTTGACCGACCCGAACATCGACGCCAGCGGCATCGGCTTCTTCAACGCCTTCGGCGACGGCAACTTCAACCCACCCTCGTTGGTCGAAGCCGCCGATACCGCGCCGTTTTTTCACAACAACGCCGAGGTCGGCAGCGTCTTTCTCACCACGATGGGGCGCGTGATGTTCTTCTACGGCACGGGCTTTCAGTTCTCGAGCGGCGCGCAGACGCTCAACGACGAGTTCGGACCGGGCGACATCAACTCTCTGACGACCAGCGGCATCGCGCCGATGCTCGTCGTGCTCAACGCCGTGTTCAACATCGATCTCGCGCGGCAGCGCCTGCAAGCCGCGGAGAAGCTGGCGACGGACCTGAAGGCGATCCGAGCCGACGTCCAGGTGCAGCTGATGCTCTTGGCCGGCGAAGAGATAGAAGACGCGATTCGTGTCCTCACGGACGAGAACATCCACGCGAGCGAGCGGGCTACTCTCCAGAACGTGCTCACCCAAGTGCGGACCGCCACCACCGGCATGGCATGGAACACGCGGCGCACGTTGGCCACGACCGCGCTCAACAACCTGAACGGCGTGCGGCCGTTGTTCGGTAGCAACTTCAACTACCAGCTCGGCGCCGGCACCTTGATGTACTGAAGAGCGAGCGGCGATTGCGAGCGCGAGCTCGCGCGAAGGACCCTCGGGGCGTCAGCCTTCGAGGGTCGTTTCGCGTTGTTGGACCGGTTGCCGCAAGTGACGCGGAGGAGGCGGCGCGCTGGCACGAGGCGCGAGGAAGTGCTCGACCGCGCGGTCGTCGCGGGGCTGTACCCTCAGCGTCGGCTGAGCGGATGAAGCACGAGTCGCGGGCCATCAAACGACGGTCGCGGCTGGCCTCGGCTGGGCCGACTCATGCGCGTGAATCTAGCCGTTGGCCTGCGGCGGTGGATTGGGGGTTGTCGGGTTCGGAGGCGTTTCGCCGGTTGCTGGGGTGCGCGGGATGAACTTTTGCCAGACCTCGCGTGGCACTGCCAAGTCGTAGGCCGCGCGTTGACCGTCTTCGTTGATGACGGTGAGCTCGAACTCGTCGGGCGCCGCGTCCTGGTAGCGCAGCCACTCGTCTGCCGGCCGGTGGAGCACGACCTTCAGCGACTTGGCGAAACCTTTGCTGCGAGCGCCAGATTCAGGTTCCAGTGTCTCCGCGCGTAGAGTGTGATCCCCGTTGTCATCTCCGCGGCCGGCCCTCTGCGTTCCGGGCCGGCCGGGCTCGCGAGTGAGAAGCGACATGATGCTCTTGCCGTTGATCTCGAAACGAGCGAACCGGTCGAGGTTTCGGCCGTAGATCGTGAAGGCCAGGCTGCCGCCAGTCACGAGCACCTCACTGATGACCGGACCGGGGCCGCGTACGAGCTTGCCACCCAAGAAGCCAGCTGAGCTGACGCCAGAGAGGGTCAGCAGGCTATCGGGAATGGCAGGAAGGACATTGATCTCGAGCGGATCCATCCGTAGCGCCGAGAACAGGAAGGCCAGAATACTGACGCAGGTCCAGAGAAAGAACTGGAAGCGTTCAGGCGAGACCAAGCCGCCCACGCTGATCAGATCCGAGAAGCTCGGTTCTGCCTCACCGGAGGCCTTCGGCCCCTTGACGGCGGTGATGCCGATCGAAAGAACGGCCGTACCCGCGCTCATACCCAGCATCGTGGCCAACCCGTCTGGCAGGGGCGGGAGCTCGAATCGCTCCTGCACGAGGAAGTGGGACAGGGCGAGGTAGCAGTAGCCCAGCAGTGCCGCTACGGACCAGGCAAAGAACTGGAGCTTGCTCAAGCTATACGCCTCGGTCTCTGCGTCGATCAGGAACGCGCGCACCACGTACCTCGTGCCTCGGGTCGCATAGGTGCCGCCCGCGATGGCGATGAGCAGGATGAGCACCAAGAGCGCAGCACCCACGCCGACGGCTCGCCAGCGAATGCTTGCTGAGTCGTACTCCGTCAGGGTGAAGGCCAGGCTTGGGGTAACGGGGTGCTCGCCCATTCGCAGCGCCAACTGATGCGTACCCGACCACACCTCGGGGTCGAGCTTGCCTTCGATCACCAACTGGTGTGAGGAGCTGCTTGCTCGTGGGCCATCGCAGTCCTTACCGTTCTTCCAGCACAGCGGGACCTCGACATCATCAATGAGCAACGTCAGGTCTCGGCCGTTGGCGGGGAAGTGGTTACCGAGCAGCGTGACTCGATTCATGTCGGCGCGGGTGACGGCGCGCGGCGAGACGGCGGTGAGCTCGATCGGCTCCTTCGCGTCCGACTTGACGTGTAGCTGCGCCTGTTCGTAGGGGTCGGCTACCATCTGCGAGACCTGTAGCGGACTTTCGATCGAAACCCGGAGCAGCGTAGGGCCGAGCCGCAGCGGTCGCCGTTCTTTGGGAGGCCCCACCTCGGCAGGTACGATGAACGTGAAGGACTGACCATCGGCCACGATGGGATGACCGATCGGTACCTCGTCGAGAAACAACGAAATGAGCTTGCTGTCCGTGCCGAGGTTCCGCCCTTTGACGGTCACAGGGCTTCCGCGCACCACCTCTTGGCGCGAGATCGACTCAATCCACGGCAGACGAGGATCGAGGCGCGGAGCCGCGCCTCCGGTGCCCGCATTGCTCCCTATCGGTGCCGCGTCGGCGCTACCGCCAGCGGCTGGTTGAGCGCTGGCGCCCATCGGTAGGAATAGCACCAGTGCAGCGAGTCGAAGCCAGGAGATGAACCGCGCGTTGATCATAATGAACCTTCGCCTGCGTAGCCAGCGGACGGGGCAAGCCATGCCGGAGCTCGGCGTGCTGCCGACGGCAAAGCTCACTTCATCAGAAAACGTAGATGCCCTGCACGTCTCTTAGCCATAGTCATTCGGTCCGCCGCTCACGATAAACACTATCGCGAGGAGCTCCGTCGACGCGGTGCGCCGCTCATCACGCCGTCGAAGCGCGTTGAACAATCACCTATTGTACGGTGTGGTTGCGGCGCGCTCTATTCGAATACGAGCGCCATGATTTCGAAATCGGCGAGCGGATTCGAGCGATGAGCCACGTTTGGAGGGCGGTAATGGTCGTGGTGGCGGTCGGCCTGTTGGGCGGTGGCGCGTCTTGTCGGCCCGACGCGGACGCGACGGATCATTGCCCCGCCCGCGAGTGCGCGGACAAAGCCTGCAGCGAAGCCGTGCCTTGCCCTGGCGGCGTCGGCTGCCCGCAGGGCACCACTTGTTTCGACGACACCTGCGTCGTCAGCCCTCCCAGCATCATCGAGCCCGATACGCTGATTGTAGGCTTCGACGCTCGTGAGTTCGATCTCGGACGAGCTTCCGCCGGTCCGGCGGCTTACGAGTTGACGGCACCCGATGGCGCAGATCGGGTCGCCTGCGGGCTCTTCACGTGCAAGCCGGCCATCGTCGAGTCCGATGCAGGCCGTCGTATCGTGAATACTGCGCAGTGCCTCCAGCGCGAGCATGTCTTCAACACTCAGCGCTCGGGGGAGCTACAAACCTTCAAGTTCGGCTTGGGTGACCTCAGACCGCCAGAACCCGACAGCTGCAGGTCCGCGATGCTCGGTCTTGGTGACGGCAGGCGCGTGCCGCGCACAGGTTACCCGCTCGTCGAAGCGCTGCGCATCGGCTGCTGGGCGTCGGATCGGACTCACGTCATCGCCGCGACTCGGCTCGTGCCAGTCGGGGTGACGGACCTGCCCGAGGGCGACCGCCTGATGAGGCGCGACTGCCAGGAAACTGCGGATGGCACCTGGTGCATTCTGCCGGGTGACCTCGGCGTCTGCGCGGAGAACAAATGCGACTTCACCCGGGTGCCGAGCGCGGACACCTTGACAGAAGGCGCCGGTGGTGACGCCACTGTGGCCCCCAAGCAGGAAGCCGAAGCCGTCGCGGACTGTAGGGGGATCGAGGAAGGCGCTGCTTGTCGTCGTAAAGAGGTGGGTTCGATTGGGCAGTGCTTGTCTGGGCGCTGCCTGAAGCAGAGCGAGGCTGAGTACACTCAGCCTTTGGCTGTCTCCGACTGCGCGGCGCAGGGCGCCGCCACCAATTGGCTGAACTGCTATCCCTCACCGACGTTGAGCTTTGGTACCTGTTGCGGCGCGGTCTGCCGCCTACGATGTCGCGAAGACAACGACTGTACGGCGACGCTCGACGACGCGGGCGTGGCCGACCCTAGACCGGAGAAGTGTCACCGCGCGCCAGGCAGCTACCTGGGTGTGTGTGTGCTTCCAGAGGAGTCGGAGCCATGCAAATCCGAATAACGTGGGAGGGAAACGACGACGGAACGGGACGTATCCTGCGATTGTCGAGTAGCGCGCCGCGGGTGTGGGTCTTCGTCGAGGGGCCAGACGGCGAGGCGGCTGCTCCCGACATCAAGGTTCGTGCGCACATTCGGCAACAGAAGCACGTTCGCTGGCTCTTCCCTCGCTACCCGTTCCCGAAGCCTGGCGAGGTCCTGTGCAGGCCTTCTCCGCTCGTTCCGCCCTCCTTCACTATCGACCGGCTGCCGTCCGCGTTTCTGCCGTATTACCTCGACCTGACGGTATCGCTGCCGAACGCGGTCCCGCGCGTACCGAACGTCGAGCTCAAGCTGGGAAAGGCGAGCGTCTACGTCGTTCCGCGCGGCAGCTGGCTCGTCAGCAATTTCTGTCTCGGCTTGTCGGCTCTGGCGGCGGCTTATGGTGCCGTGCTGTTCTGGAGCCTGGGCCCCGATCGACTGCAGGCCGATTTTGCGCTGTGGGGGGCGACCCTTGCCGCCATCGGGACGCCGCTCGTGCCCATCGTCGGGCCTCTGTTTTCGAATACGTTGCGTCGTCTCGCACACAACGCCCTGACGACGTCGCTGCTGGTGCTGGCGACGTTGGGGCTGGCGGCTTGCGTTCGCTACAAGCAGGCGCCGATCTACTTCGAGAATCGCTCCTCTGCGCCGGTCGAGTTACACAAGCAGATCATCGTCGAGCCCGGTGACGCCGCGGTGGTGGCCAGTGCCGACGTGGAAGGGGAGCTCAGCGCGTACATCGACGGCATGCGCGAAAGTGGTGCCGACGGAGGGGCGCCATCCGCGTTGGCGCCGCCATGCGCGTCGCCGGCGCCATCCGCGTCGGTGGCGCTATCCGCGTCGGCGGCGCCATCCGCGTCTCCGAGCTCTACCAAGACAACGTCACGACGCTGCTCGCTCAAGAAGGATCACCCGTTCAGGGCTGCGAACCAATGTGTGGTCCTAAAAACGGACGAGTCATGCACCGAGCTCGCTACCGCTAGTTGGCTCGCCAAGCTTCAGCGCTGGATGTCGCTCGGCAACACTGTGTATATCGGGTGCCGGAGCGTCGGGGAGCAAGCAGCGGACTACCTCGACGAATGGAAGCGGTCAGGGTCGTGCAAGCGCGATCCCGAGCTCCAGGTCACACGAGGCCTGAAGGAGCACCTCGAACGCCGTGCCGAGAAGGGCGCTACCGCGGTGGGTGCCGGGGGAGGCTTCTGCGTCGAGCCGCATGCGGAGGTCGACGTGCGGCCTTTTCGCGGCTCCGTCGAGCCCGAGGCCGACCTCGACCTGCGGGAGGTCCACCTGCGGTGGCCAGGAGCCATGAGCGGCTCCCTGCCGAGCTGGCGCTTCTCCGGCAACGGCAAGGTGTCTGAAGTTCGGCTAGCTCCTGCCAGTCACTCGGACATCGACTGCGGCGACGTCAAGGGCCAAAGTCAGCAGCTTTCACCCTACGGGCGAGCTTGTGACGAAGGTCGGGACTGCGCGGTGCTGTACGCGCCTCGTGGCCAGCTCATCGCCAAGGTTCAGCGCGGTGACCAAGAGCTCGGCAATCTCTGGTGCGCTGCCGGCGCCTCGGAAATTTTCGCCGTGCGGCTTCGCTCGCGGGTCAAGACGTTCCGCGTGCTTGCTCCGGGGGAGGGAGCAGGCGTGCGTGACGTCATGTCGCGCTATGAAGTGGCGGCCGCAGGCGCCGGCGAATGGATATTCTGGTGCGAAGAGCCCAAGGCCGCCGCGGCCGGCAATCAGGCATCAACGCTCGAGTTCGTGGGCGACGTCATGCTGGCCGCAGACTGGCAACCTGACTACGGCTGGAGCTGGCTCATTCCTGACGAGAGCCGCATCGGTAAGCTGGTCGTCCAGATCGACACGCATGGGCAGTGGGGAACGCTGGATTGTGCGAGCCGGAAAGATCGCACGCTCCATCTCTTGCGCGGAGATTTGCCTACGGGAGACGCCTTCCGCAAGGCTTGGTATCCCGAGAACGAACGGGCCGACAACGGCAAGTCGACCTCGCCGGGCAACCTGCTGTCGACGTGGACTCGCTACACCGAGACAGCGCTCTACCCAAGCTGGGTGTGGTACTGCGCGCACGACGAGCCGACGCGGAGGTTGGGGGTCACGACGCAAGATGGCTCGGGAACTTTGACGAGTACGGGCACGTTCGTCCGTTCGCGGGGCGTGCCGTGCTTGATCAATCCCGCTACCGGTGAACGCGATGAGCGACCCGCTCGGCTTCACGCCTACAACGAGCAGCAGAAGCTGGAGCACTCGGCCTTCACCCGGCTACAGACCTGGGCGCAGCGAGGTTGCGACCCTGCGCGCTCCTACTTCAGCACCATCGAAGGTCACTGATGACACGTTTCCTGGTTCTCGCGCTGCTCGTGACCGCTTGGGTCTCCAGCTGGGCGTCCGCCGCGAGTGCGCGCGAAGGCGACCTCTTGCTCGAGCTCAATGTCCCGGCCGAGTTTGCTCCGCGCAAGGTCTGCGTTCACGTCCACAAGCTCTCGAAGCAGCTAGCCGACGCGCGGAACCAGTCGGCGCCGGCAGGGGCCGCGATCCTTCCAGTCAGCCTAACCCTGCCCAAGGACAGCCCCGAGTGCTCCACCTGGCCCAATGAATGTCAGCGTTGTACGCCGCCGCCCGGCGACACCTTCGCGGTTTGCTTCGAGGACTCGAACGCGCCGCGTGGGCGTAGTGTAGAGTTGCTGCTGGAGAACGTCGGGCTTCGCGCCATGAAACTCGAGGGGCGCAACCTGCGCTTGTCCGTCGACTATCCAGAGAGCAGCTTCGTTACACCCCGCGTCGAGGTGCTAGGGGGCGACTACCATGCCGGCGACGTCGATAGCGTCCGCAGCGGTGAAGATCTCGAGCTCGAGCTGCGCCCGCGCTGCCTCGAGCGACGTTTGCGGATACCTCCCGGCACGCTCGACGAATGCCTGGTTTCGAGCATCAGCAGCAATGTTGGGGCGGGGGCCGGCAGCGGTCTGTTCAGGCAGAGGCTGGCGAGCGCCGACAGCATTCAGACGTTGCAGATCACAGAAACGGGGCGTGACAACAGCGTGGAGGTGGATCGCTGCGGCACTGTCTACGGCGCGGTGTTCGACTACCCGCCGCCTCCTGAGATCGCGCTGCAGGCGCGCGTCTTCCAACTTCGCTGGCAACGCCACTGCCTGGTTGCAGCCGAGCCAACTTCGAGCTGCCCGACAGCTTCGCTGGTCAACTATGGGCATGAGTGCCAGCCGCTGGCTTGCAAGGTGCCAGACAGCTGCTGTTACACCTGCAGACCGAGCCGGCCGGTCGAGTTTCCGACAACCGTGCGCTTCGTGCTGCCAACGCCAGTCGTGACTCCACCAGCCGGTGCCGATGAACCTCAGCAAAGCGAGCCCGTGGACCGCGATCCCTTGGTTTGGGAGGAAGCGGCGCGATTTCCGGGCGACACTCTGAAGGGATTCGTCGAGGGACCGCAGCGAAGCGTCGCGCTCGATTGGACGCTTGTGGAGCAGGAAGGACGAGATTGGACCCGTTCCGGCGCTGAGGTCGACCTGCTCGAGGTGACGGGGGGCGACGGTCGGACCCATCGCGTGCGACGCAACACGCCTAGCATTCCCGCACCTGAGCTCCAGTGCCGCGATCGCTTCACCTATCGCTACATCGGAAGGTGGCCCAATCCGCCCCGACACGATGGCCTACGGAAAGGCAAGCTCGTGCTCGAACGCACGTTGGGCAAGCAGCAGCGCGTGGTGCTGGGCGCCCGATCTCACGGCGGCGTGCTGATGAACCTCGCCGTCTATGATGACCGCCACGCCTCGCCCTACGCCGACCTCGGCCTCGTCGCGTTGATCTACCAGCATTTAGAGATCGCCGCGACAGGGCTCGTCAGCCTCTACCCGAGCATCGCTCAGTTCGACGACGCTCCGCAGACGCGCCTGTTGCCGCTCGCGCGCCTCGTCCTCAGCGTAGGGTACAGAGCGTACGTCATCGACCAACTCGCCATCGTACCAGCTATCGGCGCCGGCGTCGGTTTCCCCGTCCTCGCGTCGGACTGGAGCAGCGTGCGCGAGTTCGGCCTGCTCGCCCTGAACCTGAAGGCCACCTACGAAGTGACCCGCTCCTTTGGTCTAGAGCTCTCGTCCTGGGCGTTCTTCCCCGAACGCTACGTTCACACCTACCAAGACATCGCCGGCCCCTCCGCCGTCAAGTATCGCACCGCCTGGTCGCTCGGCCTCGGCCTCGGCGTCCAATGGTCGGATTTACTCTGACGACGGCACCACTCACATGCGACCCCCGGCAGTTCCCGCTGCTACTGGCAAGGATCCTGAATGCCCCGGAGACCCGGGAAGCAGTTTCTGTTGAATCCGATCAGTCGCCATGGCGGATGAACCAATGGTGCCAAGTGAGTGGCGAGAGCTCGCTTGGCGACCGACTCGATCGGGGCGTCGCCATGACGGTGGTGTCCCGTTGGGGCCCGCCACGTCCTGCTCTGCTGCCACGAGTGAGCAATGCCCTCCGCTACGGGCGACCTCACCTCCGCCGGGGCGTATTGCGTCGCACGACAGCTGCGATTTCGGAACCGGTGTCGCGCGGATGGAGGGTAGCGGCGATTCGGACGCGCCTGCTTAATCAGCGCGGCGTTAGGCCGTTCGCGGGGGCGTGCACCAGATTGTTTACTCGAGCGCGGCGCTGGAGCCCTTCGCGGATTCCGCGCTGACGGAATTGCTGGGGCGCGCGCGGGAGAACAATGGGCGGCTGGGGGTGACGGGCATGCTGCTGTACCACGACGGCTCGTTCCTCCAGGTTTTGGAGGGGGATGAGCAGGTCGTCGAGAATGTGTACGCCAAGATCGCGAAGGATAGGCGGCACCAGCGCTTGATGGTCTTGCTGCGCCGCGAGGTGGAAGCGCGTCACTTCGATCAATGGCAGATGGGCTTCGTGTCGCGAAAGGCCTTGCCCGAAAACATGCCTGGCTTCTCCGACTACTTGAGGCTGCGGGGCCACCCCGTCGAGGGCGCGAATGCGGCCGTGCGGCTACTCGCCGCCTTCCGTGACGGCCGCTTCCGCAGCTACGTTCAAGTTTGAGCCGCCCTCGGCGCGCGTAGTATGCGGCGCCGCCGGTGATAGAGCCCACGCGGCCGCCGAGAACAGCAGGCAGGCTGCGCTGGCCACGAAGAGCCAGGGGCGGAGCTTGCGGGATGGGAGCAGCACGGCCGCGAGCCAGAGAGCAGTCGCATGCTCCAGCATCCTTTCGGTCGGTGTGCGGCGCGGTTGCGCACGATTCGCAACGACTTGGCGATGGGCCCCGCCACCGGGCCAGCACGCCCGAGGCACAAACGCGCGCTAGTTCACGAAGGCCACGAAGGCGTGCGCCGTTTGCCGTTCGCGGCGCAGGAACGACCCATGCATTGGAGAGCGGCATGAACGCTCTAGTTTGGCTTGCGATGGCGTTGGTCGTGATTTGGCTGGTCGCGGTAGTCGCGCTCAAGGTGGTGAGCCTGGCGATTCACCTGGCGCTGTTGGGCGCCGTCTTGCTGCTGATCGCGTGGGCCCTTCGGCGCGGGAAGGGCCCCGTGAGGCCCTAACGCCGCCTTCGCGGACAGGGCCATCCCACTGTCTAGCCTTGAGCGAGCGACGCGTAGCGCTGATACAGGGCCGCCGGCAGAGGGTGCTCGAGGTGCCAGGTGATGGCGATGGGGCGGTCGCCTTCGTGGCTTTTGTAGGTGGCGGGGCCGCAGAAGGCGTAGGAGGAGTCGGGGTCGGTGCGGACGAAGAGGTAGAAGGACCAGCCGTTGTGGGGCGAGTCGAGGTAGCGGCGGCCGCTTTCGCGCTGAGAGCTGGTGATGGATTGGGTTTCCCAGTGGAAGAGGTTGGGGGAGATGGCGTAGTCGCGATAGCGCGTGGTGGGAGAGAACGACTTGGCCGATTTGTCGAGGGTGACGAACAGGAGCTCGCGCTGCGAGCCAGGGACTTTGAAGATGCCGGCTTGGGGAACGCCGCCGCGTTCGCCGGGGCGCTTGTAGCCAACAGCGGCTGCGATCTCGAAGCGGGTGTAGTGGCGGTGCAGGGCGAGCGGCCACTCGGGGACGGGGAAAAGGTCGTCGGGTAGCGGCGTGCGTTCGGTCAGCACGGCGCTGAGCTCGAGCAGCTCTTGTTTGAGAGCCGCTGAGCCCCGTAGGGGGCCGAGTATCTCGTCGATGGTGGGGACGGTTCCGCGCGGCTCGAGCTGGTGACCGAGCATGGTGAGGCGCGCCGCGTCGACGTCCGAGACGGTGAGGTTGGGGTTATCGAGGGCGCGGAGCCAGCTCTGGAGGCGCGTTGGTTCGTCGACGTGGAGCACGCGGCCGAAGCGCTCGCTGAGCTCGTCTTCCTGTTGATTGGCAGGCTCGGAGATGAGGCCGGCGGCGCGCCGTACGGTGGTCCAGCCGCCTGCGCCGTAGACTTCTTCCGGCTCCCGGCCCGTTTGCTCGAGGTAGCGCGCGAGCGTGAGCGCACCGCCGGTGTCGGCGGCGAGCTCTTTTAGTTCGTCCACGATCCGGCTCTTGCGTCCGAGGTGTTGTTTGAGAGCGCGCAGGATTTGCTCACGGGCGACGGCGTCGAGCTGGAGGGCGCAGCCGCTGGGGAGGAGCGGGAAGCCGTCTTCCACCGCTTTGACGAGGCGAGCGCGTGAGATGCCGGTGAGCGCGGCCAAGGCGGCGTCGAAGCGGAACTCGCCGCGGTGCTGACCGATGAAGTCCAGGACGAGGCAGCTGGCTTTGCCGGGAGCGAGTCGTAGTCCGCGACCGAGCTGCTGGAGGAAGAGCGTGGCGCTCTGCGTCGGGCGCAGCAGCAGGAGCGTGTCCACGTAAGGCAGGTCGACGCCTTCGTTGTAAAGGTCGCAGGTGCAGATGATGCTGACCTCGCGGTCGCGGAGGCGTCGAGGGGCCTCGAGCCTCTCCGCGGCAGCCGTGCCGCCGTGCACGACCGTCGCGCGTAGCCCGCGCTGCGTGAATTCGCGAGCCATGAACTCCGCGTGCGCGATCGAGACGCAGAAGGCGAGACCGCGAATGGCGCTGGGCGTGCCGACGCGGCGCTGGAGCTGCCGTAGGATGAGCTCCACGCGCGCCTCGTTGCCGGTGTAGACGTTGCTCAGCTCGTCGTTGTCGTAGCCGGTGCGCGTCCAGCGGACCTGAGTGAGGTCGGTGCTGTCCGAAACACCGTAGTACTCGAACGGTACGAGTAGCTGGCGGTCCAGCGCGTGCCACAGCCGGAGCTCGGCCGCGATGTGGTGATCGAAGTCCGGCAGCAGCGATTTGCCGTCGGCGCGCTCCGGCGTCGCGGTCAGGCCCAGCAAGATCTGCGGCCGGAGATGGGGCACCAGGGCGCGGTAAGAGTCAGCGGGCGAATGGTGGCACTCGTCCACCACCACGTAGTGGAAGTGCTCCGCGCCCAGGCGGGCGATGAGGCCGCGGCTCGCGGCGCTCTGCACGGTCGCGAAGACGTGGTCCCATTTCGCGGGCTCTTGCCCGTCCGCCAAGAGCTCGCCGAAGGCGCCGTCGTGCAGCACTTGTCGAAACGTGGCTCGCGCCTGGAGCAGCAGCTCTTTGCGGTGGGCGAGGAACAACAGCCTCGGCGGCAGCTGCGAGGCGCCGAGCTGCCGCGCGTAGTCGAACGCAGCCACGACGGTCTTTCCCGTCCCGGTCGCGGCCACCACCAGGTTCCGGTGCCGGCCGTGCACGCTGCGCTGTGCGGCCAGCTGATCGAGGATCTCTTCCTGAAACGGAAAGGGACGGAGCGAAAAGAAGCGGACTGTCTCGGCTTCGTCGCGCCTCGCGAGCGCTGTGCGTAGCCGGTCGCGCGAGGATTCCTCGTGCGGCCGGAACGGCTCGAACTCGCTGTCGTTCCACAAGCTCTCGAACGTACCCTTGAACTTCTCAATCACGTCGGGCATGTCCGCCGCGCACGCTTTCACCATCCACTCTTGGCCGCTGCCCAGCGCCGTCGACGTGAAGTTGGCCGACCCGATGTAAGCAGTGTGCAGCCCGGTATCGCGGTGGAATAGCCAAGCCTTGGCGTGGAGCCGGGTTCGGTTCGTATCGTAGGAAACCTTGACCTCTGCGCCCGGCAGCGCTGCGAGCATTTCCACGGCCACCAGCTCCGTGGTGCCCGTGAACACCGTCGTCAGCACCCGCAGCCGCGGTGAGCCGGCCCCGCGTCGCGCGAAGTCCTCCAGAGCGTCGCGCACCAGCCGAATGCCGCCGATGGTGATGAACGCCACGAGCACGTCGATGCGGTCGGCTGACGCCACCTCGCGCGCGAGCTCGCCACCCAGGCTGGGCTCGCGCAAGTTGCGCGTGAGCAGCGTGCTCGTCGCTAGCGGGGTCTTCGGCCGCGGATAGGGCGCTACTCGGTGAATCGAGCGTAGCTCCTGCCCCGGAGCCTCGACCTTGCTGTCGGCGGCGCCTTCAGCCGTCGCGGTGAGCGCGGCCAGCCGATCCAAAAGGCCGTTCACGACCGCGACCTGGGCCTTCGTTCGATCGCCGTGCGGCAAGGCAGCCAGCGCGCGCTCCACCTCGTGCGCCAAATGCCGAGCCAAAACGCTGTGAGCGTCGGCGTCGTCCAGCGCCTCCACCAGCGGCGTTCGCCCCGCCTCCAGGTGGCTCAGGTCCCGCGCGATGGCGCCCGTCACGACCTGCTCGTACAGACCATCAGCGAGGCGACTCGACATTGCCGTCACTTTGCGGCGACGGCGTGGACGGGGTCAATCTCTTGGCTGACTTGTCTCCTCTGGCTACGCGCTTGCGGAGCCGGACAGCGCTACCGAGTGGCCGATGAGCTCGGGGGAGGTCGCGGCTTGGGCGAGGAATCGGCCGACGCTGCTGCGGGAGAGGGTCATGCGGGCGGTTTCGCCGGTCGTGGAGGAGAAAGGCAGGGCGTGCTCGGGGGCGTCGGTGAGGTGGACGGGTTGGATGAGGGTCCAGGCGAGACCGCTTTCGGTGACGAGCGAGGTTTGGCGTTCGGTGTCGGCGATTTGGGGCGCGAGCAGGAGCGCGAAGATGAGGCGATCGATGATGCGGAGCCGCGCGCGGGTGTCGCCCACGCCGTAGCTGGTTTGCACGATCAGACGATTGACGCCGGCGCGGCGCATGGCGGCGATGACCTGCGCGGTGCCGCGCGAGCGGACGTCGAGCGGCGTGCGCGCAGGGCCGAGCAAACGCACGCGCACCGGGTTCTCGGTGATGCCCAGCGTGACGACGACGGCGTCTTGACCGGTGACGGCGCGCTCGACGTCCTCCGCCGACAGCACGTCGCCGCTGACCAGCCGTAGCCGGTCCGCCTCGATCCCCAGCCGCTCGGGGCGGCGCGCGAACGCCGTGACCTCATGGCCGGCTTTGAGCAGCCACTCCACGCTCGCCTTGCCAGAGCCGCCCGTTGCACCAATGACTACGATTTTCATGACGTTTTCTCCTGAGGGCGGCGCGGCGGCCGCCTCACGAACGCCAGGATGCGGGCCCGCTGGACATGAATCCAACGAAGCGTTCTCATCAGGTCATGAATGAGGTTCATGACACGGCGGACGTCGGCAGCCCTGAGCAGCTGGCAAAGCTGGACTTGAACCTGCTGGTGGCGTTCGACGCGCTCGCGCGTGAGCGCAACGTCACGCGCGCGGCTCAGCGCACCGGCGTCACCCAATCGGCCATGAGCCACGCGCTGTCGCGTTTGCGCGAGCTGCTGGGCGACCCGCTGCTGGTTCGCGGGCGCGGCGCCATGATGCTCACGCCGCGGGCGGAGGCGCTGGTGGTGCCGCTTCGCAGCGGTCTGTCGACGCTAGGGCGCGCGCTGGCTCAGCCGGTGACGTTCGAGCCTGCGAGCGCGCGGCGCGCCTTCCGCATCGCCTCTCCGGATCTGTTCGACGTGCTGGTCGTCCCCGAGCTGCTGCAGCAGATGCGCCGCGCAGCGCCGGGCGTCGACGTGGTGGTGACGCCGCTCGCCGAGCGCGGGCTCGCCGAGCGACTGGAGTCGGGTGAGCTCGACGTGGCGGTGGTGCCGCGCGTGGACCCGCTGGGCGGCGACGCGGAGAGCCGCGCGCCCGCGGGGTTGCTGCAGTCGCGGCTCTTCCGCGATCGCTTCGTTTGCTTCCTTCGCGCGGGTCACCCGGCGCTTACGGCCGCGGCCAAGAAGCGCCGCGGCGCGCCCCGGCTGTCTCTGCGAGCGTTCAGTGAGCTGTCGCACGCGCTGATTTCTCCGAGCGGCGAAGGGCCGGGCTTCGTGGATCGGCTGCTCACCGAGCGCGGGCTCGGTCGCCGCATCGCGCTGCGGATCCCGCACTTTTACGCGGCGCTCGCCATCGTAGCCAAGAGCGATCTCGTGCTCACCGCGCCTCACGCGCTCGGTCACCTCGCCCCCGAGGCCTCGGCGGTGGCCATGCTCGAGTGCCCGCTGCCGCTACCGAAGCACAGCGTCAATCTCGTTTGGCACGAGCGCTATGTGAAAGATCCGGGACACACCTGGCTGCGACGCCTGTTGAGCGACGTGTCACGCGAGCTGCAGCGCAACCTCCTCTGACAGCGCCAGATCGGGGCCCGCGCCGCGCGCTCATCGTTCGGCGTCGCCGAGCCGAGCGCTCAGATGCCGTACGGGTTGCTGGGCCCCCAAGGCGATCCGTCCGCGTCGGGTGGCGGTGCCGGCGGGCGAGGCTTCGCGGAGGGGCTATGGGGCGCTGCGGGTGGGCGCTGGGCGACCGGCGGCGCCGCGTGCTTCGCGACGGATTGGCGGGCGCTCGGCGTCGTGTCGGCGAGCAGCGGCGGTGAGCTCAAATCAGGCGGCGGTGCGAGCACGACAGCTGGCGCTGCGGGCGGCGGCGCGACGACGACGGGCGCAGGGGGCTGGGCCGCTGTGACCGCGACGGCGGCCCAGGTGCCCGTCAGCAGCAGCGACAAGCCTGCTACCACCGCCAAGGCCATGCCCCAGCGGCGCCGGCGCGGAGGCAAGGGCAGCTCTGAATCGAGGTGTGGCGGCGGTTCGAGGTGCGATGGCGGCTGGAGGTGTGACGGCCCCTCGAGCTGAGTCGGCGCCTCCGAGCGCAGCGATGGCGGAAGGCGCGGAGCCCAGCTCGGGGTGCGGCTCACCCGTTCGCCACGAGCCTCATGAGCGGCGAGCCAATCCGAAAGCTCGTCGCGCAGCCGCTGCAGCGACGGAGTCCTCGACGCGCGATCTTTGCTGAGCCCGCGCGCGACGATGCTCGCTAGCGCGGGATCGACGCTGTCGAGCGGGGCTGGCTCGTCGCGCACGACGCTCTTGAGCACCTCTGTCGGCGTGTCGCCGGCGAAGGCTGGTCGTCGCGCCAGGCCTTCGTAAAGGACGACGCACAGTGACCAGACGTCGGTGCGCTCGTCGAGCTCGGCGCCCATGGCCTGCTCGGGCGACATGTAGCCAGGGCTGCCAACCAGGTTCCCGGTCGCGGAGAACGATCGCGGCCGGCGCGCCTGCGCTCCGACTGCCTTCGCGATTCCAAAGTCGAGCAGCTTGGGTTGAACGCGTCCACCGCTGCTCGCGAGGAAGATGTTGTCGGGCTTGAGGTCCCGATGAATGAACCCGCTCTCGTGAACGAAGCACAGCGCCTCGGTGATCGGCAATAGCAGCCGAACCAGCTCGGCCGCCTCGAGCGGCTCCCGCTCCAGCCGCTCGTAGAGGGTTTCGCCTTCCAAGAGCTCCATGACGATGCAGGGCTGACCCGAGGGCGTTTCCTCGATGTCGAACACGCGCACGATGGCGGGGTGCGCGAAGTTGGCCGAGGCGCGGGCTTCGGCGCGCAGCATGGCCGAGGCCTCGGGCGAGGCCAGCTCGGGCCGGAGCAGCTTGAGGGCCACCGGCATGTCGAGCAGCAGGTTCCGGGCGAGCCAGACGTTCGCCATGCCGCCTTCGCCCAGCAGCCGCTCCAGCTGGTATTTGTGGGCCACGAGCCTACCCTCCGGAGTGGGAACGGAAGACTCGGCCGCGCTCATCGCTGCGCGTCTAGCAACCTCTGCGCCAGCGCCCGACGGGCTCGAAGCGTGCCGTTGCAGTCACGGCCTGCGCGTTCGCCCTCCTGCTTCCGTCACCCGCGCGAGCGCTCACGGCAGAATGCCCTTCCGGGGCAAACTGCGACGAGGCCCCCGTGGTGCCGCTCCCGATTCCCTGCGGCACGCGCGGCCCGGCGCGCCCCAGCACGAGCCGCGCTGGTCGTTCCACCCGAATCACCCCGCAGGTTGGTCGAGGGCCGGGTGGCGTCTTTTTCTTTGCGCGCTCGCAGCCGTCTGGCATGCTCGCGCGCGGTGGGTGCCGGGTGGAGGTGTCGGGTGGGAGCTCGAGTCAGCCTACCTGGGCTCGAAACAAGAAAGAGAAACGGGACGATGACCATGTTCAAGGGGTACCGGCGGTGGGCTGGATATTGGAGTGTCTTGCTTGCGGCCACGGCCGCTGGCTGCGGCGCAGCGGATGGCGCGGTAAACTTCGCGGCGGAGGACCCGGAGGACGTCGGCTCGGTCACGAGCGCGCTGACGACGGCGGCGCTGCATTCGCTCCTCATCACCGACCTGAACATCGTGGCTCACCCAGAGCGCACCGTGGAGCCGTGCTTGGCCGTGCCGGCCGACGCCGATAACAAGGAATGGTCGCTCCCCTACTTGTTGAAGGTGCACGCGGCGCGCAGTGGCATAAATTCCGCTGATTTGGTCGATAACTGGCTCAGTGGTTGGGCGAACGAAACGACGCTCGTCAACGGCCATGCTGGCAAGGCTAACGGCGTAGAAGACATCATCGAGCGCTGGCCGAAGAACTCCGCGGGCAAGTTTCGTCTCGAGAAAGCGCCGTTCCGCCTGAGCGCCATCGTCAGCCGGCTCGACCTTCGCAACTTGCGACCGGAAGGGGAGCCGCTCGGCGGTGAGGTGCGCTTCGTGTTCGGCCTCACTCGGTCCACCGACTGCGGCAGCGAAGCCAACGAGACGACGCTCATCCTCGAATACTCCCCTGGAACGACGAACGAGAACGCCGTTTTGGCGTGGGCGAAGCGCTGGTACGACCTCGGCAATCTCAACAAGAGCTCCGCCGAGTATGCGCAGACCCTTCAAGGCCTGACGGAAGACACGATTCGCAAGGGCAAGCTCGAACGAATCCGAACGAACGCCGTTCGCGGCAGTGAAACGGTGACGCCAGGCTGGTTTCTGAGCGAGTTCGTGCCGGCGAACGGCTGGCTCAAGCGCTCCACCGTCAAGCAGACACCGTTCTTCGACCTTCGCTCCCCCCGAAACTCGAATCGTCCCAAAGCAGCGGCGTTCATCGCCGCCAACATCGCCAACCTCGACGCGACCTTTCGCACGCCGCGCAAGGGGAGCATGGAGCCCGTCGCCTCTTTTTACCGAGTGCCTGATCGCTTCGACAACGACGGCATCTTCCGGGGAGCGTGGGCGAACGTCGTGAAAACCCGCGGCACGTTTTGGGATTTTCCGCGACCCGCCGAGGTCGACGCAGCCACTTGGAGCAGGGCGCGTCACCAGTTCTCGCTCGGAACCTGCGACGGCTGCCACAGCGGAGAGATCTTGGGTCAAGGTGGTACTTCGCCGCCCTTCCACATCACCGCGCGAAATGCCAATAGCCCTGCGAATCTGTCGACCTTCCTCACGGGCCCGATCACCGTCATCGATCCGGTGGACGGGACGCAGCGCCAGTACGACGAGATGCAGCGGCGCAAAGAAGACCTGCATTGGCTGGCGAACGAGATGCCGCTCGGTAACCCCATCTACGGCAACTATTACAAGCTGCGCTTCGTCAACAGCTCGCGGTGCATCGATGTCGCAGGCGCGTCCACGGCATCTGGCGCCTTGGTCAAACAGTACGCCTGCCACGGGCAGGAAAATCAGCGCCTCGCGCTCGTGGCCGGCGCTCGGCCCTTGGAGTTCAGGCTGAAGCTCAAACACAGCGGCATGTGCCTCGATATCGAGAACGCTTCGACCGCGGCCGGGGCGAGGATCGTGCAGAAGCCGTGCGGGAGCGACACTCAGCTCATGAAGTGGGTGGTCCCCGCGGGCACGCCGGAAGCGGTCGTGCTCAACCTCAAACACAGCGGCAAGTGCCTGAACGTCGCTGGTGGCGGCACGGGCGACAACGTCCAGGTCGTTCAGAGCGACTGCGCGATCGTCCGGAGCCAAGGTCTCCACTTCGTGGAGTAGACGGCTCCCGCTAGCCCGCTTCGCCCGGCGCGAGCCGGCGCGAGCGAGCGCGGATTGCCCACAGCGCGAGCAAGGAAACGAGCGCGGACACCGAAAGGTAGTACCCGACGGCGGCGACGCCGTAGCGGCTCGCCAGCCAGGTGGCAGCGTAGGGCGCGAGCGACGCGCCCACGATGCCGGCCAGGTTGAAGGTGAGAGAAGCGCCGGTGTAGCGCACGGCGGTCGGAAAGAGGCCCGCGAGCGCCGTGCCGATCGGGCCATACGTGAGACCCATCAGCGACAGGCCCACGATCAGCAAGGTCAAGACGCCTGCGCGCGAGCCTGCGCCGAACAGCGGCTGGAAGCACAAGCCGAAGGCGACGATGCCGATGGTGGCGGCGAGCAGCATGCCCCAACGCCCGCGACGGTCGGCGAGCACCGCCGAGATCGGGATCGTCAAGCCGAAGAACAACACGCCCACCATCTGCATGCCCAAGAACTCGGAGCGCTCGTAGCCGAGGGCCGTCGTGCCCCAGCTGAGCGTGAACACCGTCATCAGGTAGAAGAGGACGAACGTCGCCACGGCCGCGAAAGTGCCGAGCAATAGCTCGCGCGGGTGCTTGACCAGCACGGTGACGAAGGGGATCTTCACTCTCTCCTGCTGCTCGATCGCGCGCTGAAACGCCGGTGTTTCGTGCAGCTTGAGTCGAATGTACAGGCCGACGAACACGAGCAAGGCGCTGGCGAGGAACGGGATGCGAAAGCCGTAGGAGAACAGCTCCGCATCCGTGAGGCGCTCGGTGAGCACCAAGAAGATTCCGGTCGAGCACAAGAAGCCGATGGGCGCCCCCAGCTGCGGGAACATGCCGTAAATTGCTTCCTTGCCGGGCGGCGCGTTCTCGGTCGCGAGCAGCACGGCCCCGCCCCACTCACCGCCGAGCCCCAAGCCTTGGCCGAAGCGACACAGCGCGAGCAGCGCCGGCGCGAGCACGCCGATCGACTCGTAGCTCGGCAAGAGGCCGATCGCGACCGTCGACAAGCCCATCGTCAAGAGCGCCGCCACCAGCGTGGCTTTGCGCCCGATGCGGTCACCGAAGTGGCCGAACAGCGCGGAGCCTACCGGTCGCGCAAAGAACGCCAGCGCGAACGTCGCCAGCGACTGCAGCGTGGCCGACGTCGAGTCCCCCGCGGGGAAGAACAGCTTCGGGAACACGAGCACCGCCGCCGTCGCGTAGATGTAAAAGTCGAAAAACTCGATCGTCGTGCCGATCAAGCTCGCCAGCAGCACGCGCTGCGGAGAGTTCACCGGCTTCTGCGCTACCTCTGGCTGCATGCGGCGCTCGACTACCACGATCGCGTCGTCGTTGTTACTCCCTGGGTCCAGGGCGCGGGCGCTAAACACGAGTCATCCCGATTGAAGCGGAGGACCCCATGGTAGACATCACCCACAAAATTGGCATCAAGGCTCCCGTCTCGAAGGTGTACGCGGCGCTCGCCACCCGCGCAGGCGTGGCAGGCTGGTGGACTCAGGAAACGACGGGCGGCTCCGAGCTCGGCAGCACGCTCCAGGTCGCGTTCCGTTCGCCCTCGGGCGAGCTGAAGGGCGAAATGGCCTTCGAGCTGGCGAAGCTCGTCCCGAACGAGCGAGTCGTGTGGCGCATCACCGCCGGCCCGGAAGAGTGGCTCCCCACCGAGGTCACGTTCGACCTCTCACAACGAGGCGAGCAGACCATCGTGCTGTTCGGTCATCGCAACTGGCGCGAAGCCGTCGAGTTTACCGCGCACTGCAGCATGAAGTGGGCGACGTTCCTGCTCAGTCTGCGCCAACTCGTCGAAACGGGCGTCGGGCAGCCCGCCCCTCACGACCTGAAGATCGACGACTGGAACTAGCGCCTGCTCGCAATCACGCGAGCGACTACTGGGCCGCGATTCACGAGCAGCGCGGGCGGCGCAACGCTACCGCCCGTGCCGGCCCGGCTTCAGTTCTTCGCCTGTCGGTTGGGGTTGGGGATGTTGAGCAGAGTGCAGTACTCGCTGGCCGAGTTGAGCTGCCAGGTGGGCGGCTCGATGTAGTCGGGATGGAGGCCGTAGCAAAAGCTGAAGCCAAGATCGCCGTCGCTACCCGACCCCAGCACGCAGTCGGGATTGTTGTAGAAGGCTTGATTGGCTTTGGTGAAGAGCGTGCCCTGGGAAAAGATGTCGTAGTTCCCGTTCGGATGGCTCGGGTCGACATATTTCTTCTCGGGTGCTTTGAGCTCGGCAGCCGTCTTGCCGAGCTGGCACGAGGGGTCTTCCCCTGCCGGCAGAGGCGCCGCGGTGCCGCCGTCGGTCGTCGTGTCCCAATAGTTGTAGTTGCAGTAGACAAAGGTCCCCGACTCGCCGCCCAGCAAGCCGGAGCGATTGGCCGTCGCCACGTTGGTTACCTCGCCGCGCGTCAAGATGTCGCGCAAGCTCGACTTCGTAACGTTGTTGCCGGAGTTGATCGCGTAGCCGATGGCTCCGCCCACGTAGGTGCGTCCCTTGACCGACCCCGCCACGTTGATGTCCGTGATCGTTCCGCCGCGCAGCTTGCCGATCAGCCCGCCCGCGTATACGGCGGCGGAGCCGTTGTCGAAGGTCGGCGTGACCTCGACTTTGGTGTAGATCTCGTTGATGCGTGCTCGCGGCTCGGTGTACGCATCGACTAGACCGAAAGCGTTCACTTCGCCAATGAATCCGCCGATCGTGAAGCTCGCGCCGGTCACCTTGCCGATGGCGTAGCTCTGCGAGAGGGTCGCGAACGGCTCGACGAGGCCGACCGCCATGCCCGTCGGGGTGCCGCCTGTGACGACGCTCGGATTGTTCGTGCCCTTGTCGTCGACGTAGCTCTGAGTGAGGGTCGCTCGCGTGGCCTGGCTGCCGCCCATCTTTCCCACGAGGCCGCCGGTGTTGGCCGCGCCGGTGACGGTGACGCGCGCCGAGCTCGATTGCAGGGTGCCGCTCGTGAGCACGCCCACCACGCCGCCCGTATTCGTGCCTCCGGTGATGGTCCCCCCGGCCGAGCCACCGTAAACGGTGCCGGTGCTCAACCCGACTAAGCCGCCGGTGTTGGTCGCTCCGGTGACGTTGAGGCCCGTGGCCGTGCCGAAGCTCACGTTGGAGTTGTTGGCCTCGCCCAGCAATCCGCCCGTACCCGTCGTGCCCTTGACGCTGCCGTTGGTGGAGGTGCACAGCGTGAGGAAGGTCCACGAGGTGGCGTTGCCGACGAAGCCACCGACGTTCTCGGTGCCGGTCACGTTCACGCCCGAGATGGTGTTGTTCATGAGCGTCGAGGCCGACGCGCTGCCCACCATGCCGCCCGTGGACTCCGTTCCCTTGACGGTGCCCCCAACGATGGAGCTGTCGGAGAGCACGGCGTTACCCATCAACCCCGCGATCGCTCCCGTGAAAGGAAAGTTGTTGGGAACGTTGACGTTGGTCAGGTGAATGTTCTTGAGCGTCGCGCCGCTTACCATCTTGAACATGCCCGTGTACCAGCCATTCGACGCAACGGTCAGGTTCTTGATCTTGTACGTCTTGCCGTCGAAGGTGCCGCTAAACGGCGTTGCGAACGAGCCGATCCCGACGAAGGGCGACGACGCCGTCGCCGAAGCATCGATATCCGCGCCGAGCACGTAGTCACCGGTCGGCGACATGGCTCTCAGCTGGGCGAGCGTCGTGATCGTGATCACGAGCGCCTCCGACCGCTCGCCGACGCTCTCGCCTTGGCTTTCCTGCCCCGCTTCTTCCCCAGCTCCCTGCTCCAGCGCGCAGCTCGCAGCCAGAAGCGAGCACAGGCAAACGACCCTGCTCGCGCGCCAATTGCGATTCATCCGTCCCATCTTTCCTCACCTTCTCTACGCCTCGCCCCACGGCGCGGCGGCCTCACGAGATAGTGGGGAGCAGGTCTTAGGTCAACTTCAGCTCGTCAGCCTGCTCGCTTGCCGCGGGCCAAGGTCGCGCCGAGGGCTGTGTGGAGCTCCAATGATGCCTAGTCGACGGGCCGTCGCTTTTCGGCGCCCTGCAGTAGTAGTGTGAGAGACTTCATCGTGAGAGGGTGAGCAGGAAGGCGAGGTTCTTCGATGAGTATCAGAGTAGGGATGATGGGCAGCGCGCTGGCTTTCTCGCCGACCGCGCCGCCCCGCGGCTGTACTCCCGCTACGGTCGCGACGAGGGGCTCGTGCAGCGGCGCTACGCCAGCATCGATGACGCGCGCATCCAAGAATCCGAGCGGAGGCTGACGGCGCCGTAGCGATCTCCCCCGTCGGCTCAGCGAGACGTGCCAGGACGCCGGGGCTTTGAGAAGTGTCCTTAGAAGTGTCCTTAGAAGTGTCCTTAGAAGTGTCCTAATATGCGCCGAGTTCTATGTAACTTTCGGGAATGGCCCAGGTATATGGTGCCATGTTGCGTAGCGTGATAGTGTCCTTGCGTGTCCGCGTTCTCGTTTCAACCGCTGATGCCCGACGGGCGGGCCCTAGCCCCGCTCCTGGCCCAAGCGGCTGAGTTGATAGCCGAGGGGCACCGCTTGGAGTCCGCTGCCGGCCAACTGGGCGCGACGCTCCGCCCGCTGCTGCGCTCCATGAACAGCTACTACACCAACAAGATTGAAGGGCAGCATACGCGGCCCGCGGACATCGCGCGCGCTCTGGAGCAGCAGTTCGACGCCGACAAGCATCAGGCGCGGCGGCAGCGGCTCGCGCTTGCGCACATCCGGGCCGAAGAGGAGCTCGAAGGCTCGCTCCCGAGCACACGAACGGAGTTGTACGCGCCAGAGCTCTTGCAAACCATCCACGCTAGCCTTTACCGGCGGCTCCCTGACACTGAGCAAGTGAGTGACGACGGTGAGCCCGTAGTGCCGGGAGAGTTTCGCAGCCGTGGGCGGGTGACGGCCGGTCAGCACCTAGCGCCGGACGCAGCAGAAATATCCGAGCTCATCGAGGCTTGGCAAAGGCGCTATGCGGCGCTGCCCGGCCGCGAGCACGCCGTGGTCGGCGCGGTTTGCTCTCATCACCGTCTGCTCTGGATTCACCCGTTTCCAGACGGAAACGGGCGCGCGGCGCGGCTTCATACCCACCTCGTACTCACCGCGCTGGGCCTGACCCAAGGTCTGTGGTCCCCGCTCCGCGGCATGGCACGCCAACACGAGACGTACTACGCGCGTCTCAACAACGCCGATCTGCCGAAGCGTAACGACCTCGACGGTCGAGGCGCGCTATCGCAGGAAGAGCTCGCCGCGTTCGCGAGTTGGCTGCTGGAGGTATGCCTGGACCAGGCCAGCTTCATGCGTGATCAGTTGTCACTCGATGCCTTCAAAGGAAGGCTCCACGAGCTCTTGCTGTCTCTGGCCGCGCGCCCATGGTCCATCGGCAGTGAAAGCTCGGTGGTGAAAGTCGAAGCGCTCGAAGCGCTTCACTACACGGCGATCGCAGGCCCCATCGAGCGAGGCCGGTTCATGGCCATGACTGGACTAGCGCCCCGAGTGGCGCGTCGGACTCTCGCAAGCCTGCTTCATTTCGGTGTGCTCAGGGCAGCGACGTCGCGCGCTCCCGTCACCTTCGCGGTACCCCTCAAGAGCCTACGCCTGCTTTTTCCGCGGCTCTGGCCAGAAGCAGAGGCAGACGGCGCTGACTGACGCTGGTGGCCCAAGCCTCGGGCGGCCGAACGCCCGCGCTCAGCCGGCGGGTTGAATGTCGAAAAACTGGTAGCGGGTTTGCTCTTGCGAGTAGTTGTAGAAGCCGAAGCGCCCGCGACCGTAGGTGGTGTCGCTGCTGCTGATGTCCACCACGGTTTGCTGCCCGAGCGTGACTCGAATCGAGATTTGGCCGGGGCGGTGGCGCAGCTCGAAGTCGTAGATCTGGTTGTCGACCCAGCCCGTCGGGTTTTCTGACGGCGGCACCAGCACCTTCATGCTGGCGGTGTCCGCGATGGACGACCAGAAATCGGTGCAGCCTTCCAGAGGCGCGTCCGCGCTCACCAGCTTGAGCGAAGCGCCGATTGCGGCTTCGCCACACTGAGCATCGGGTTGTCCAGCCTGCTTCCAGTCGAAGAGGTAATAGTGCTCGGTGTCTTGCATGCCGAACACGAAGCCGATCAGGTCGTCGTCGGCCGTCGTCTGGACCCCGAAGCTGCCTCGAATCACGACGTTCTCCAGCTCCTTGTCCAAATAGTAGATGGAGGGCTCGGCGTTCTGCGTTTGCAGCGCGCTCAGGCCGCCTTCGCTGAACGAGTAGCTGGCGAGGGTCTGGGAGCTGCCATCGGTGAGGGCGTACTGGTGGAGGACCCACCCCTGCTCGAGGTCGCTCTGCAGGCAAGCGCCCGCTTCGCAGCCGTTCGTGCATTCGAGCGTGAGCAGCTCGCCCGTCTCCAAGCAGATGGCCGCGACCTCGTCGCTCGAGCAGCGAGCAGGGCCGCTGCAAGGCTCACTCGCTCCGCCAGCACCTGCATCGGCGCTGCCGCCAGCGTTCTCGGTCGCTCCGCCTGCCGAAGCGCCGCCTTCCGGGCTGCCCGCTGAGCCTTCCGGGCTGCCCGCTGAGCTGCCACCTTCCGCGCTGCCGCCATCCGCGCTGCCTCCTTGATCCCCGCGCCCGCCGCTCGCGCCGGTGCCGCCCTGTGCGGCGCCTCCCTCCGTTGCGGCTTCTCCGCCGACGCCGGCGCTCGGCTCGCCCGCGTCACCACCCCGCACGGTTGTCTTGTCGCTGTCGGAGCAGGCAGAAGCCACTCCGATGCAGGAGGAGACGAGCACGAGCAGTCCCAAGGCGCGTGAGCGATTCATGGGCCACGCTTACCGCGGCTCGCGAAGCGACGCTAGAGCGCTCGCTAACGACGCAGCAGGACGACGACCGCTTTGCGCGCTGAGTGGAGCAACTCGCCACAGCATTGCCTGCTCGGCTCGGCGACTAGTAGGACATTCACGAGCCCTTCGCGCTATGGCTACGCCGTGCAGGCGACAATCGTCGGATTCAAGCAGGACGAGGTGGGCGATTGGGTCGCCGAGCTTTCGTGCGACCACACTCAGCACATGCGTCACCGTCCTCCGTGGACGCTGCGCCCGTGGGTGGTCACGGAAGCGGGCCGCGCGAGCAAACTGGGAGCGGAGATCGATTGTCCGCTGTGCGACCAGATCGCGCTGCCGCCGGGCGCGGCCGAGTACAAGCGCACGGCGACGTTCAGTGAGCAAACGCTGCCTGCGGCTCTGCGCGCGGAGCACCGCACGAAGGCGGGGACGTGGGGGCTGATCGTCGTAGAAGCCGGAGAGCTGGAGTACCACACGCGGGGGCGGGCTCATCGACTCAGGCCGGGAACGAGCGGCGTCGTGGAGCCGGAGAGGGCGCACTGGGTGACGCCGATCGGGGAGGTGCGGATGCACGTGGAGTTTTGGCGGGCGGAAGGGGGCGGAGGCGAGCGGAGCTGAGAAGACGCAGGGAAAGGAGGGGCTGCCGAGATGCGGCCTGAATTGCAGAAGGCTGTCGTGGCGGAGACAGGTGCAGATGCTTTGCTCGAGAGGGGGAGCGCCGCGTGCGCCTACGGCACGCAGACGTGAGCGCCGCGCCTGCGGCGCGCAGACGTGAGCGCCGCGCCTGCGGCGCGCAGACGTGAACGTGAACCGCCTTCGGCGGGTGCCGCTTCGCGGGTTCGCCTTCGGCGGGTGCCGCTTCGCGGGTTTCGCTCCGCCGGGGGGACGGCGACGTCGATGAGCGACGTTGTCGAGGCCGGCTTGCTCGGGGGAGGTTGATTTTATCAGTGTGCTCGCTGCAGTCGAGGCCGCGGCCGGCTGCGCCGGTGACCGCTGCGCGGTCAACCTCGACTGCAGCTGCGCGCACTGCTGGTGGGGCTGGGTGTTGGCTCGCAAGCAGGCGAGGCGGATCCAGGAGAATCCAATGTTTCACGTCGAAGAGTTGTGCATCAGGCTTTCGGAGGCGTTGTATCCGTTGATGGGGCGCATTCGGGCGCGCGATAGGTCACTCGAGGATCAATTGCGGCGTGCGGCGGTGAGCATTGGGCTCAACTGTGCGGAGGCCAGTGGCAGCGATCCGGGCAACCGGCGCGCGCGGTTGTTCACGGCGGCGGGGAGTGCGGCGGAGGCGCGGCATGCTTTGCGGCAGGCGGTGGCTTGGCGGTTGGTGAGTGCGGCGGAGGCGGAGAAGGCGATGTGCTTGGTCAACCGCATCGTGGCGATCCTTTGGCGGATGACGCGCTGAGCGCGCGGTGCTGCGACACTTCCCGGGGGCGGAGGGCCCTATCAGTAAGCCCCCAAGATTTGCAACGAAAGGGCACGCGATCGTTGATTGCGAGCTCGGTGGGGGAAAGAGCGCGATGTAGGACAGAGCTCGCGTTGCGCGGCCAGCGCGCCGGATCGCGTCGAAGCGAGTATGGCGAACGTCGCTCGATGTCCACTTTGTGTGCGGCTGTATGTCGATCGGTTCGTCGATATGCGCTGCCGATAATTTTCCGAAGCGTCGAGCCGATCATCTCCGCCGGGTTAGACTCTCGTGCGTTGCTGTGTGACACTGCCGGTCTGTCTCACGCTCGGAGAGAGCGCGCGCAGAAGGAGTCGTTGGATGCAGGTCAGGCTCAAGCGTTCTATTGCTGTCCTCGCGCTCAGCAGCGGCGTCGTGGCGATCGCTTGCACGGGGTCGCTCGACGTGAAGACCGACAACGAGGCGTCGGCGGGGTCGAACGGGCAGGCCGGCTCGGGGTCGAACGGCAGCGGTGCCTCCGCTGGCAAGTCGCCCACGGAGCCGACGCCGCAAGTGCCGTTCGAGCCTGTTTCGGCCCGCATTTACGTGCCCAAGGTCAAGAACCTGATGCTGGGCTTGCCGGCAACGGAAGAAGAGATCGCAGCCGTCGAGGCGGACCCGGGCGCGCTCAAGGAGATGGTGGAAGCGTGGTTCGTGAAGCCCGAGGCGCAGGCCAAGCTCAGCGCCTTCTTCAGCAAGGCGTTTCAGCAAACGCAAATCTCGCAGAACGAGTTCTTCGATCAGCTCGGGGTCGACAACATCGGCAACCTGCCGGTCTTCGCGCAAGCGCAAGAGTCGATGGCGCGCACCGCGCTGAAGGTGATCGCCGACGGTAAGCCGTTCACCGACACCGTGACCACGCGCACGTTCATGATGACGCCCGCGCTGATGGCGCTCTACCTCGCCATCGACCAGATGCAGATCGACGACGCGGGCAAAGCCTCGGTCAGCCTGCCGATGGCGAACGGCTCGATCAGCACGACGCAGAGCTTCTGGCTCACCTACCGCGAAGAGGGTCCCATCCCCCTGTCGGAAACACTCGACGAGGCGAGCCCCAACTTCATGCACTTCGCGATGCCGACGGCGTTCAGCTGCGACGTGCCGCAGCTCGACGAGACGGGCTACGTCGTGGTCGATGAGGCCACCGGCAACGCCGTCAAGACGAAGGTCACCTACAACCAGCGCCGGTACCCGAGCGTGGGCGCGGGCTTTCTAGCGCTGCTCGGCTACGCCACCAGCCGCGGCGTCGTGAACGACGGCATGGATCCGGAGGGGCCGCCCAAGATCGTGATTCCGGAAGACGTTCCGGCCGACAAGAAGAACCTCTACAACTACTTCTGCACCGGCGGCACGACTTTCACCTCCCCCAACATCACCGCTCAAGACGCCGTGTGGCGTCCCGTCACGGTGCGCGAGGCAAAAGAGGGCGAAAAGCTCACGCCCTTCTACGACCTGCCCGCGCTGCGCGAAGCCGATGAGATTGTCGTGCGAACGCCGCGCGTCGGCTTCTTCTCGACCCCGGCGTTCTTCGCCAACTGGCCGACGAACAGCAGCAATCAACACCGGGGCACGTTGAACCAAGCGCTCATCGTCGGGCTCGGTCGCAGCATCAACCCCGTCGATAAGGGCACGTCGACCGTGCTCGACAACGGCAAAGACGGGCAGCACTCGGATCCCAACAGCCCCTGCTACAGCTGCCACCAAACGATGGACCCGATGCGCAACGTGTTCCGCAAGGTGTACACGTACTCGCAGCACGCCCAGCACGACGCGTCGCAGACCTTCTCGAGCGCGACGTTCGACTACTTGGGTGAGAAAGCGAAGCTCGAGACGCTGGATGACTTCGCCAGCGCGATCGTGAGCCACCCCCTCTACCCCGTCGCCTGGGCGCAAAAGCTCTGTTATTACGCGAACTCGAGCGGCTGCTCGGAAGACGACCCGGAGTTTCAGCGCATCGTCGACGCCTTCGCCGAGTCGGGCTTCGACTTCCACACGTTGGTGGTCGAGCTACTGTCGTCGCCGATCGTCACCGGCCAAGAGAGCACCAAGAGTCGCACCGACGTAGGCGAGATGATCAGCATCTCGCGTCAAGATCACTTCTGTGCCGCGCTCACGAACCGGCTGAAGCTCACCGCTAGCCTGTGCGTCGGTATCTCCGACAAGACGACGGCCACCGCGGTCGCCAACAACATTCCGCTCGACGGGTACCTGCGCGGCGCGGACGCTCCCGCGCTGTCGACCGCGCCCACGCCGTTTCACCGCGGCGCGACGGAGATGCTGTGCGCCCACGCCGCCAACCAAACCGTCGACAAGATGCCGATGAGCCGCTACTCGAGCACCAAGAAGGACGCGGCCATCACCGACTTCGTCGAGAACATCATGGGCATCACGCCGGCTGACCCGACGAGCGCCGACGTGACGGCGCTGCTGCAAGAGCACTACGCCGCCGCGGTCGAGGCCGGCGCGAGCGCGACCGACGCGCTCAAATCCACCTTCATTACCGCTTGCTTGTCACCCACCTCCGTCGGCGTCGGCCTGTAGGAGCACTGGAGCACCATGAGCATGTTGAATCGTCGTCGTCTGCTGCAAGGTACACTCGTTGGCACTGGGCTCATCGGCTTGCGCGCGATGGCCACCGGTTTACCGATCTCGTTCTTGCTCGACCCCGCGTCGGTGCGCGCCCAAGACGCGTGCGCCGACACCACCGGCGCCCAGTACCTGATTTTGTCGATGTCGGCGGCCGGTGACGCCCTCAACTGCAACGTGCCCGGCACCTACGATCTACCGGCCTCGTTCGCGTCAGGCACGATCAACCACTCCGATCCGATGGACATGTCGATGACGCCCGGCAGCATGACCGTGGGCGGCGCGCAGTGGACGGCGGCCAAGCCGTGGACGACGCTGTCGAAAGAGATCCTCGAGCGGATGGTGTTCTTCCATCACATGACCGGCACCGCGAATCACGGCGAGCTCGGCCGCGTGCTGGAGCTCTTCGGCGAGCTGCGGCGCGGCCAGTGGCTGCCGTCTTATTTCGCGAAGACGCTGCACTCGTGCCTGGCCACCGTCCAGCAGCAGCCCGTCACCATCGGCGGCGAGCAACTGTCGTTCGAAGGTCAATACCTACCCAAGCTGACACCGACGGGGCTCAAGGCCGTGCTTTCGGCGCCGAAAGACCTGCAGGCCACGCTGCAAAGCCTGCGGGACGAGACGCTGAACAAGCTCACGGCGAAGCTGAAGGAAAGCCGCGCCCAAACGTCGGCGGAGCGCGCATTCCTCGACAACATGGCGCTCTCGCAGAGCGACTTGCGCAGGATGATCGACCAGGTGCAGACCGATCTCAGCAGCATCAGCAACGACGACGCCGGTAACCAGGTGACCGCGGCCGCCCTGCTGATCAAAATGAACGTGGCGCCGGTGGTGACCATCCACCTGCCGTTCTCGGGCGATAACCACAGCGACGCGAGCTTCAACACCGAAGCGGTGCAGACCAACGCCTCGGTGAACAACATCAAGAGCTTGATGTCCAAGCTCAAGACTTACGACCTGCAGGACAAGGTGACGTTCGCCACGCTCAACGTGTTCGGGCGACAGTTCAACGAGGTGAACGGGCGCGGTCACAACGCGGCGCACTCCGTTTCGCTGATGATTGGCAAGGGCTTCAAGGGCGGCGTCGTCGGCGGTATCGTGCCTGGTGGGCGCGCCGCCAACATCGACCCGGCCACGGGCGCCGCCGTCGAGGGCGGCGAGCTGCTCGCGACCGACAGCCTGGCGTCGGTCGCAAAGACGCTGGGCCGAGGTCTCGGCTTGACCGACGCGCAGCTGGATGATCAGATCACCTCCGGAGTCGCGGTTCAGTCGGTCATCGCTTGATCCACGCTTGATCCACGCTTGATCCACGCATGAGACAACGCTCGCCGCTCGCGCTGGGCGTGGCCTGGACGGCCGCGCTCGGTCTGCTCGCTCCTGGTGCGCTGGCCGCTGGCCCGCGCCAGAAGAAACCGGCACGGTCATCCGCCGCTGTCAAAGCAACGAAGAAGCCCCCCGTCGAGGAAGCCCCGGCGCCGCCCGTCGAGGCGGCGCCTGAGCCCGCGCCGGAGGTCACGCCGCCTGCCAAGGTCGACGCAGCGCCCCCGGCACCGGCGGAGAGCCAGCCCGCAGGGGCTTCGGCGATGGCGCCCTCCCCGAAGCTCGGTGCGGAGCTGGCTACCGCACAAGGGCCGCCGACGGCGGAGGAGGCAGCGCTCGGCCGGCGCGAGGCTCGTCGCATCGCGGCTGGTCGCGTGCTCGTCGCGGTCTGGGCTGGCGGCGGGGTCGCCAATCGTCGCTTCACGTACCGCGACGCGGTCGGTAATCAACCCGCCGACTACCGGCTGCCGGTCGCGCCGATGGCGAGCTTCGGCATCGAAGCCTATCCGGCCGCCAGCAGTGACGTACCGGTGCTTCGCGATTTGGGCATCGTGGCCCGCGTGAGCCGCGGCTTCGCGTTCGACTCGAGCACACCTCAGGGCGTGACGCTCGAGACGAGCTGGACTCGCTTTGGCGGAGAGCTGCGTGAGCGCTTGCTGTGGCCTGGCCCGCATGCGTTCGAGCTCGGTATCCTCGTCGGCGCCGACGCGAGCTACTTCGGCATGACGGCGAAGGGGCCCGTGCCGGCGCTGCTGCCGGCGGCGCGCACGGTGGCGCTGCGCTTCGGCTTCGACGCGCGGCTGCGGCTCGGCTGGCGGCTCTCGGTGCTGACAGGCGCCGCCTACCTGCTGACGACGGCACGCGGCGAAATTTACGAACGTTTTCGCGAGCCGAGCGTGCAGGGCGTCGACGCCGATCTCGGCTTCGGGGTCGATTTGGGCGGCGGCTTCGAAGCGCGTTTGAACGGGCGCTACACGCGCTACTTCGCGTCGTTCGAGCCGAAGCTCGGTGATCGCTACGTCGCCGGCGGCGCGCTCGATGAGCAGCTGCAAGCGGGGTTGGGAGTACGCTATGCCCATTGAGACGTTGAAACGCCCCGTCGTGCAGCTGTGTCTGGCGGGCGCGCTCGGGTTACTCACCGCGTGCCCGGGCGAGCTGAAAGACAAAGCCGAGTTCGAAGCCTACGCCGCCAGTCATCCGGACGCGGGCGCGCCCGCGACGGGCGACGCGGGCGGATCGGAAACGAGCGGCAGCTCGGGGAGCTCGCCCAGCGCCGGCAGCTCCGGCACCGCGGGCAACGAAGCCTGCGGTGACGTCGTGGAGCGCATTTTCGTGCCCAGTTGCGCCGGCACCGGTTGTCACGGCGATACCTCACCGCAGCAAGATTTGGATCTCGTCTCGCCCGGCGTGAAGTCTCGGCTCGTCGGCGTGCCCGGCAAGCAGTGCCTGCAGCCGCTGGTGGATCTGCAGGCTCCCGAGCAGAGCCTGATCTACACCAAGCTGCTGACGAAGCCGGACTGCGGCGCGCAGATGCCGCTGGCGCGTCCACCGCTGAGCGCCGCCGAAATAGCCTGCGTCCTCGCCTGGGTCAGCGAGCCCTGATTCGCTGCCCTTCGAGCGCCGGCACCCGTCACCCGGGGATAGGCCGAAGCTCATTCACGGGAGCGCGGCGCGTCCGGGTCGCACGCGAAGGATCTGTCCGGTCGGCCTCGAGGCGGGAGGCCTTGTATGATCCATGGACGACGGCTCCTCGGTATCAGTAATAGAGGTTGGCCCAGATCTCCTCCGGATTCGAGCCACTCTGGTTCCAGGCAACGATGGCGTTGCCGTTGGGGTCACCCGCGACGCTGGGGTAGTAGGCACTGCCCGTGCCGCGGTCCATCACGACGACGGGCCTAAGCGTGCGCGCATTGCCGTCGAACTCTCGGCCCTTCAAGCGACTGACGCCTTCGTGCTCGGTGAAGAGGATGTGTCCGTTCTCCTCATCGTCCAGCGTGATGCCGAAGGTGGCTCCTATGCTGGGTGAAATCACTGAGGCAGTTACCGAGAGCGGCGCCGTCAGCGGCACGCCTGGAGGAGCGTGAATGATGCTCAGGCTGTTGCCATCAGAGGCGGCCACGAGCACTCCGCCCAGCCGATTGACGACGAGCTGGGTGTAGGCCCTGCTCGGAACCTCGCCCGCGCCGACGAACCCGCCCGCTGCATCCGAGCGTAGAAGGCGCAGGGTCGACCCGCAGCGGGCGAGCACCACGCTCCGGTCGACACCGAACATTCGCGCCGCGACGGGGCTGCACCCGGTGTCGACGGTGCGGGTAGTTGACCAGATGCCGAGCGACGACCGGAGACGTGCGCGCACGTCGATGCCGTCTGACCAAACCGCGATGGCGGCGCCGCTGTCGCTCATAGCGACGAGATGGGCGGAGCCGTTCTCCGCCAGTAGCCGGGTCGGGCCCCATCCGGTAGCGGGAGCGAAGTCAGTGATCACGAGATCAGCGCCGTTCGTACCGAGCGCGAGGGCGTTGCCGCGACCGTCCATGGCGAGCTGTGGGCTCGTCCCCAAGTCCGCGCTGGAGGGTGCCGACCAACTTCTTCCATCGAAGTGCGTGATTCCGTCCGTGACCCAGGCGAGCGCCGTGCCGTTGCTGCTGGCAACGAGGACCGGTCGCTGCGTCCTATCGCCGAGAAAGGCGGGCTCGGACCAACCGTCTCCATCGTACCAGCGCGCCCACGTGCCGGGCTCCGCTCGGTACCCGTTGAGCAGCACCGTGCCCCAAACCACGATCGCGCGCTGTCCGGCTATCGCGACTGCCGGAAAGGGATCGGCTCCCCCCACGGAACGCCGCGGTCGATCGTCTACGGGTTCTGCCCCGTGCCACTCAGCGCCATCGCACCCAAGCAAAACCACGACTGCAAACAGCCATCGATATGACATCTCGTTCTCCCTCTGCTCGCCAATTGCGAGCGCTGCCCAATCCCAACACGCTCATTTCGTCAGACGCAATGCAAAGGCTACGCGCCGTCAAAATGCCTACTGCGCTTCGGCAGCGAGAAACATGACTATTGAACGCAGCAGCAGCCGGTGAGGATGCGCGCGCGAGGTGGCGCGCGAGCGTGTGGCGAGGTGGCGCGCGAGCGTGCGACGAAGTGGGTGGAGCGGCGGGCGAGTGGCCTCTATTTGCGATCGCTCTCCGGCGCCCCTCGATCGAATTCGAGCGGTGTTTTGCGTTCGAGAGCCGTGAGAGCCAGAGTACGTCGGGGTGCGCACCCGGGTACGTGCGTTTAAGAACGAGCCGCCCGTGGCCGTGAAGCTCAGCGGTCGATGTCGAAAATATTCGTGGGTATTGGTTTGGCCGTCGCGACCCTCACGGCCTGTGAAGGATCGATCGACGGCTCCGGCTCGGATGGCGTGAGCGCGCCGGAGGGCAGCGTTGCGCCCAGCGGAGCTGCCGGTAGCTCGAATAGCTCGAGCAGCTCGCTCGACGCCGACCCGAACGCGGCGGGCCCACGGCCGCTGCAGCGGCTGAGCCGTCGAGAGTACAACAATACGGTCCGCGATCTGCTCGGCGACGAGTCGAACCCCGCGCACGACTTCGCCGATGACCAAGACCGGGCGTTCCTGTTCCGGCGGGGCGGGCTCGTCGCGACTCAAGACGCAGAGCTGCTGGGCGCGGCCGCGCAAGCGCTGGCGGCGAAAGCCATGGCGTCGCCGTCGCAGGTGCTGCCGTGCGCGCCCGAGAGCGGCGAGGCTGCTTGCGCGGACGCATTCATCGCAGATTTCGGGCTCAGGGCTTACCGGCGTCCCCTCGCCGCTGCCGAAAGCCAGAGCTTGAAGGCGCTCTATGAACACGCCCGCGCCGCCCAGCAAATGACCTTCGAGCAGGCGATCCAGCTGCTGCTCGAGGCCATGCTGCAGGCGCCCGCGTTCCTCTACCACTGGGAGTCGCCCTACGCGGCGCCCGAGCTCGAAGCAGGTGTGGTCAAGCTCGACGGCTACGACGTCGCCTCGCGCCTCTCGTACTTCATCTGGGGCTCGATGCCCGATCGTGCGCTGTTCGACGCCGCTGCCGCCGGGGAGCTCGGGACCGAGGCGCAGGTCGCCGAGCAAGCGAAGCGCATGCTGGCCGACGCGAAGGCCCGCGACGCGGCCGGCGCGTTCTTCCGCGAATGGCTCGAGCTCGATCAGCTCGCTTCTCTACCGAAGAGCGAGCAGGAGTATCCAGAATACACCGACGAGCTGAGGCAGGCAGCGGCGGGCGAAACGACCGCCTTCGTGCAGAACGTGCTGTTCGAGGGCGACGGCAAGCTCGAGACGCTGCTGAGCGCCGACTTCTCCTTCTCGAATCAGTCGCTCAGCAGCGTTTACGGTGGCAGCGCCCATGGCAGCGCGCTCACTCGCTCGCTGCTCGACACCACCGAGCGACGCGGCCTGCTCACCCAACCCGCCTTCTTGGCGCTGAGCGGCGCGCCGGACGGCTCGCACCCGATCAAGCGCGGCAAGGCGGTTTACGTGAAGCTGCTGTGTGGCGCGCTGCCGCCACCGCCCGGGAACGTGCCGGCGGCGGAGCCGGCGTCGGCAGGTGGTACCACGCGCGAGCGCTTCGCGGCTCACGCCGAGAACGCCTGCGCCAAGGGCTGCCACGCGCTGATGGATCCGCTCGGCTTCGCGTTCGAGCACTACGACGGCATCGGCCGCTATCGCACTCTAGACAACGGCAAGCCCGTCGACGCCTCCGGCCAGTTCACCATCGACGGCGCCGAACAGTCGTTCGCGGACGCCACCGAGCTCACGCAACTGCTGGCGACGAGCGACACCGTGCGCAGCTGCTTCGCCAAGCAATGGTTTCGTTTCGCCTTGAGCCGCCCCGAGACGGAGGCCGACGCCGCATCGCTCGCGTCGATCAGCGAGGCCTTCGCCAAGAATGAGTTCGACGTTCGTGATCTCGGCCCGGCCATCGTCGCGTCGCGATCTTTCCGCTACCGCAGCTTGGCTGCCGGAGAGCCCTCCCCATGACTCTGATCAAGACCGACTCCAACAAACTGCGCTTCTCCCGCCGCACGCTGCTGGCCTCGCTCGGCGCCAGCGCCGCGTTCCTGCCGCTGCTCGACGCCGAGCGCGCCAAGGCGGCTGGCGAAGACGGGTTCCCCAAGCGCCTCGTCACCATCACCTGGGGACACGGCGTTTGCTCGCCCGCGTTCTATCCTGCCGGCGGCGGAACCTCGAGCGAGGTGCTGGCCCCGCTCGCCCCCTTCGCGGACCAGACGCTGGTCGTCGCCGGCCTCGATTATCGAATGATGATCGAACAAGACCACAAATGGGACGGGCATTTCACGTACCCGGTCATCTACACCGGCACCTACCAGAACACCGGCGACCAAAGCTGCACGTCGAGGGGCCCGTCGGTGGACCAAGTCGTCTCCGACGCCATCGCCCAGAAGACCTCGCTGGCGATGCCGCTCCTGGTCATCACGGTGCAAGGCGAGTCGACCAGCTGGCGGGGCGCGGGCCAGCGCAACACGGGCGAGGGCGACCCGAAGCGCTTGTTCGACAAGTTGTTTGCGAGCTCGGCGCTGCCCGCGCAGGAGCTCGAGCGGCAGCGCGCTCGCCAAAAGAGCGTGCTCGACTTCGTGGGCCGCGAGCTGAAGGGCTTTCAGACCCGCATGGGCGTGGAAGATCGCGCCAAGATCGACGCTCATTTCGAGTCGATTCGCCAGCTCGAGGCGCGGCTCGATGCCCGCTCGATGGCGTGCGCTCAGCCGAGCGTCGACACGAGCAGCAAAGCGTTTCAGGACCAGGTGAGCGCGATGATGGACATCACCGCCATGGCGCTGCGCTGCGACATCACGCGTTCGGTCAGCATTTGCTGGGCCGATGACGGCGGCTACCGTCCCGTGACGCTGCCCTGGCTCGACATCAACTCTGCCTTTCACGACGTGGCGCACCAGGGCGCGGCCGGCTATCCGACGAAGATCAAGGCCGACAAATGGTTCTACGAGCAGGTGGCGCGGCTCGCGCGCGGCCTGAAGGACGGCCAGGAGGGAGCGAAGACCGCGCTCGATCACAGCGTGATCGTGGTGGGCAACGACATGGCGGAGGGCTCGGGCCACTTCGTGGGCGGGTTGCCGTTCGTGCTCGTCGGCAGCTGCGGTGGGTACTTCAAGACCGGTCGCACCGTGCAGCTCGGCAAATGGGCCGGCAAAACGGGTGAATACTGGAAGGGCGAGTCCGGCGTGCCCCACAACAAGCTGCTCGCGTCGCTCGCCAACGCGATGGACGTGCCCGTGGACTCGTTCGGCGAAGGCTACGCCGGCACGCTCGACGAGCTCAAAGCGTAACGGCCCGCGCTCGAGCGCCTGCTCGGCTCGCCGTCCTGTGTGTCATTGCGCGCCATCGCCGGTCTGCGCCGTCCGCGTTCAGCGGAGAAGACCGGGCATGTTAGCGTGCGCTTCGACATGCGAAGCATCAAGGCACGTTTGGATGGGGTAAAGGGTGGTCGGTTGGCGTCTGCAGCCGCGGTCGGTCTCGCGTTCTGCCTCCCGCTGGCGTGGGGCAAGGAGGCTCGCGCCGCGACGATTCAGGTAAACAGCAACGCGGCGACGATTGCCAATGATGGAGTTTGCACGTTGCGCGAGGCAATCCGAGCCGTAAACAACCTGCAGCGCTCGGGTAGCGCGAGTGGGGAGTGCGTGGCTGGCTCTGGGTCGAATGACCTCATCTTGCTGATGGCGTCGGCGCAGACCTATACCGTGACTAATAGTCTGGTGGTCAATCGCAGCGTCTCCATCGCTGGCGCCGGCCCCACCCAGTCCATCATTCGCAGCAACCAGACGCGAATCTTCGATGTCCAAGAGAGCACCTCGGGCCCGCCTATCGTCAACTTGACGCGCCTGGCCATCGAAAACTCGCGCACTGACGCCAATACCGTCTACGGCGTGTACTTCAATGGCAGCTCGCAATACGCCGGGCTGCACATGTCGAACGTGAAGATCAGCAATTGCACGAACGGCGTGCGCGCGATGGGCGGCAGCACGACGGGCTCCAGCGTGCAAACGTGGGACCTGGTCATTCAGGGCAGCCGCGCCGACGGGTTTTATTGTCAAGGCTGCAGCGCGAGTCTCGAGGGTGCGATCATCACTGGTAGCGCAGGCAGCGGCGTGAGGAATCGCTCGCTCTCCTCGGATGGGTGGCCCAACTCGAACGTGAGCCTGAGCAAGAGCTCCGTTTCGGACAACGGCAGCACCTCCGCCGTCGGGGGCGGGATTCGCATCGATGGTGGCGGGCACGCTATGGTCCAAGTGGTAGACTCCGCCATTTGGAACAATCGAGGCTCGAACGGTGGCGGCATCTACAGCCAAGGCGGGCGCATCGATCTGTGGTCGACCACCGTCAGCTCCAACACGGCCGTGCGAGGAGGCGGCATCTACATCGACGCGGAACCTGCCGGCAGCCCTTTCCCAGGCGAGAACAACATCCTCAACACCACGATCGCCAAGAACACCGCCAGCACGCGCGGCGGTGGCCTCTACATCGCCGGTCGACAGGCGATGCTCTACGCCACCGTCTTGGGCGACAACGTGGATAGCGGCTCTGGCACGAAGAGCCACGATTGCTGGGGACCGGTCGCGATGAACTCGGACTCCATCAACATGATCGAGTCCAACGGGCAGTGCGTGGCGGTGGGGACCAGCAATCCCCCGCCGTGGTGGTACCAAGGGGACTTGGCGCTCGGAGCCCTGATCGACACGGGGGCTTGGCCGGGCTCGAAGGCGCATTTTCCGCTCAGGAACAGCCCCGTGATCAACGTGCTGTGGAGTCCGCTCTCGGGCGTCGACCAGCGCGGCATACCGCGACCCGAGCCGCGTCAGGCTTCGGACGGCAGCCTCACCTTCGGCTTGATGTGGGACGCCGGGGCCATCGAGTTCAACACCGTGTGGCACCCGAGCCAGCTGCTCGTGCACGCCTCTTCTGGAGACAGCTACATCGCCGGCGACAACCACGGCTATTTCCGCTTTTCGGCCAACGCGGTGGGTGACTACGTGACTTTTGCGGTGCCCATCTCCGAGGCAGGAACCTACGACATCAACGCTCACATCGGGAAGATGCGCGATAACGGCAACTACCAGCTCGAGTATTCGAGCAGCTTGTCGGGGCCGTACGCGCCCATCGTTACGCAAGACTTTTACTCGTCCGTGTCCGTTCCGCTGAAGACGGCGATGACGATGGGGACGATCACGATCCCGGCGGCCGGCGCGTTCACGCCGGGCTTGCGCTACTTTCGCTTCCGCGTGCTGGGTAAGGCTGCCAACGCGCAGAGCTACCGCATGCAGCTCGCTTACCTGAACGTGGCCAAGCGCTGACCCGCGGGGCGAAGCGGCGCCGCTCTCGACGGCGCCGCTTTCGTCCCAAAGAGCCGTTCAAGCGCCGCGACCGACACGCCGGCGGGGCAGCCGCTTTTCCGGGTCGCTCCGGACGATGGCTCCCGTCGTCGGGTGCCGATACCTGACTTGGAGCAAGAGGTAGGAAGCGTCGACGCGGCCGTCCGGCAAGAGCCGGCGCTCTTCGCGACGCGAGCCGTCGTCCGTCAGTCCTGCCTCCTTCCAGGTGCCCAGGTCTGGCGGCAGGGGCTCGTAGCGCCCGAGGAAGAACTCGAGCGGCGTCGTCCCCGCTTGCGTGAAGTAGACCATGAACACGCAGGTCCAAAAGAGCAGCGCAACGCCAACGACCAGAACCATCGGGAGCGAGCTGCCTCATAGCACTCTCGTGGTCGAATATTCTCCGACTTCGGCCGGTTTATCCATTCCCAGTGGCGGCGGCGGATGCGAAGCTGCGCGCGATGATGCTGCAGCCGCTTCGGATCCAAACTGCGTGTTTGCTCACGGTCTCGCTCGCGCTCGGCGCGCTTGGCTGCGGGCCTCGCCCCACCACGGCGGCGGCGCCGGCTGACGCGCGTCCCGCCGCGGCGGCCGCGTCCGAGGTAGCGCCGCTGCCGAAGGACTTGCCGCGGCCCGACCCCATCACGGTCAGCCCGCCCCTGCCGGGCTTTACCAAAGGCATCAACCTCGGCAACTGCCTCGACGCTCCGAGCGAGGGCGCGTGGGGCACGCGTCTCTCCGAGAAGCACTTCGAGATGGCGGCTCGCGCCGGGCTCGACCACGTGCGTCTACCCGTGCGCTTCACGACCGCGGAGCGCAGCGACGTCAGCCCTCCGCACACGATTCGGCCCGAGTTCTTCGCGCGCGTGGACTGGGCGCTCGACGAGGCGGCCAAGCACGATCTCTCCGTGATCCTCGACGTGCACCATTTCGAGGAGATCCACAAAGAGCCGCAGGCCCAAAAGGCGCGCCTCTACGCGCTGTGGCGACAGATCAGCGAGCGCTACGCCAGCAGGCCGGCCCAGGTCGCCTTCGAAATCTTGAACGAGCCGAACGGCGCGCTCGAGCCCGCGCTCGTCAACGAGATCACCGCCGAGTCCCTGCGCATCATCCGCGAGAAGAACCCGACGCGCCTGGTCTTCGCCAACTCCTACTTTTGGGCCAATGCCGAGCGGCTGCACGAGCTCACGCTGCCAGCGGATGACGCGAACGTCGTCGCCCAGTTTCACATGTACCAGCCCATCCTCTTTACGCATCAAGGCGCACCGTGGATGGATCCGATCTTCCACACGCGAGGCGTGGTCTTCCCGGGGCCACCCGCAGCGCCCGTCACGCCGCTACCCGCGGCCGCCAAAGAAGGCTGGGTCGCCGACTGGTTCAAAGCCTACAACACGCTGCCGCTGGCTCAGAACCCGGGCGGGCCCAAGACCGTCTTCGAGCACTTCGATCACGCGGCGCGCTACGTGAAGGCCACCGGCAAGCGCGTGTACCTCGGTGAGTTCGGGGCGATCGAGATCGCGGACCCACAGTCGCGCGCCAACTACGTGTGGCTGGTGCGGACCGAAGCGGAGCGGCGCGGCATCGGCTGGGCGCTGTGGGACGACGGTGGAGGGTTCAAGGCCATGGACCCAGCGTCCGGTACCTGGAACGAGCCGCTACGTCAGGCCCTGTTCGAGAACTGAGCGGAGCGAGGAGCTCGCGGCGAGTCGTTGGGGCGCGCCGCGGGCCTAGCTCGTCACTCCGTGCACAGCGTGATGCCGAGCACGTGCTCGCAGTGCTCGTCCGCGTCGTTCATGAGCGCTGACGACGCATGAAACAGCCGGCATTCGAGCGAGTTGCCCGCCGCCGAGGCGCCGTATTGGTAGTGCGAGCTGGGCAAGACTTCGCAGTCGCGCAGGCAATCTTCGAAGGAGTCGTAGAAATAGGGCTCGCTGGTCGCGGGGCTGCATGCTGCCATGGCGATGGTACACAGGCCCTCGCAGTTGCTGCCGCAGCGCTCGTCGCCGCCAGGCCCTGCGTAGCCGCAGCCCGTCGCCAGCTCCGGCCCTGCCAGATAGCGCGCCTTGCTGGCGTAGCGCCTGCGGCACGAAGCCGTGCTCACGCGATCATCGTCGAGCTTACCGGCTGGGAAGGCGCGGCAAATCTTCAGACACTGCGCGGTGTCTCGATATTGCGCGGACTCGCCGACGCAGTGCTCGCTCATCAGCTCGCAATAGTCCTCGCACACGTCGTCCGTTTTCGCGGGCGCTCCCGCGGCGCCCGCTTCGCTCGGCGCTCCCGCGGTGGCGCTGCCGCTCGTGGGCTCGCCTGGGCTGCCGCCGATCGCGGCCACGCTGGGCTCACCGCCGTCACCTTCGCTCGAGCGCGAGAGCGCAGGATCGACGAAAGATTCCTCGATGCCGAGGAGCTGATTGCAGCTCATCTGCGCTCCGAAGAGCAGCGCTAGGGCGCGGACCCACTTGCTCAAAATGCCCCCGCCACGCCCGCCAGCGCGCCTTGGGCGGATACCTGCGTCGAAAGAGCCAAGCTCGCGCGGCTCTCTTGCTTCGGAGCGAGCAGGACGATCGTGATGCCACCGGCGACGAGGGCCCCGCCCGCGATGGCGAGCACGGTCGAGGTCACGCCCGCTCGGCGCGCGTCGTCGCGCAAAGCGTCTCCTCGCTCGGTGCAGGCGTTGGCGTTGGCGCTGCTGCACTGGTCGAGGGATTGCTGGTTGAGATCGTAGGCGCGGTAGCCCATGAACGAAGCGACGCCTGCGCCGGCGAGCCCCAATCCCGCCAGGGTGTAGCCGAGCCAGGTCGGGTAGAAGGCTGCATCAGCCGCCTCGGGCCTCGGGGGCGGCGGGGCGAGGGGAGCGGCAGCGCGTGGGGGCGCGGCGGGCGCGATCGCCAGGGTGGGAAGCGTGAAATGACGAGCGCTCGGCCCCTTCCCCACCGTGACGGTGCCGACCCACTCGCGACGGCCGGGCGCGCTCAGGCGCAAGCGCTGAGGGCCTGGGTCGACGGGCAGCTCGAGCCCCCACGACGCGCTGGGCACGACCACGTCGTTCAAATGTAGCTCGAGGCCAGGGAGGGAAGCGTCGTCGCCCACGCTCAAGCTCAGCTTGGAGAGCCGCAGCTCGAGGTTGGCGACGCGCTCGGCCGCGATGCGCTCGCGAGCGACCTGCTCACTGGCTTTGGCGCGCGCTTGAGCCTCCGAGAATAGCGCCCACGCGCTGGCGGTGCGACCGACGCGGTCGTAGCAGTCCGCCAAACGAAACAGCGTGCCGAGCGCGGGGTCGATCTGCAGGCTAGCGTCGAATTGCGTGCAGGCATCGGCGATGCGGCCCGACTCGGACAGCTCCACGCCGCGCTGAAACAGCGTCTCCGCCGTGGCCTTTTGGGTCGCGGTAGGCTCCGCCTGTACGGAGCCGGTGAACGCGAGCGCCGCGCTCATGGCGGCTAGGGGAAGAGCGAAGCGAGCTTTCATTTGAGCACGATCGTAAAGCCTGGATCCTCCGCGCCGTTCACGGCGCCGGGGCGACCGTCGAGCAGGGAGTAGTAAAGTGGCGCGCCTTTGTAGGCGACCTGGGTGACGCCGTCGCTGCGTAAGAAGGTGGTGAAGTCCCGCGGCTCGAGCGTCGAGATGGCGCCGACGTAGCGGGGCGAAAAGGGGGGATGCTCTTCCCGGCAATCATCCAGGCAAGCGCTCACGGGCGGGCTCGCTTCCGTGCCTCGCGTGTCGTCGACGAAAGCGTAGAGGGTTCGACCCGCGCCGTCTGCCAGCAAGCGATCCATCCCCACGCGCCGGACGACCACGTTCGGCAGGATGAGCTCGGCTAGGGCCCACACGCCGACGCCGTGGCCCGTCACGTCGCCCGGCTTCTCGTCGTTGGCGTAGTAGTAGAGGGGCCAGCCGTAGTAAGTCGTCTGCACGAGGCCGTCGGCGCGCGCGATCGAACCGAACGCGGCGTCGTCGATGCCGGGTGCCAGCAAGCGCGTATTCGTGTGGAACACCGGCCACGAAAGCAAGCAATCGCCCTCGCAGTCGCTGATCGGCTCGGCCTCGCAGTCACCGGCGAGGTCCGCACCGAATACATAGAGAGCGCGGCCGGCGGAGTCGGTCAGGTAGTCACCCACCAGGCGGCTCGTCGCTTTGGCGATGGTGGGCGCGGGTGAGTCGCCCCCTTGGCCGCCGGCCTCGAGAGCCTGGCCACCTGTGCCGGAGCCACCGGCTCCGTCGGAAGCACCGGCTCCGCCGCCACCACCGGCGCTCGCCTCCACGTCGAGCTGATAGATGCACTCGCTCGGCATCGGCCAGGCTCCCGCGGCGCCAGCTGGCTCGCCGTTCGCACCTGCCTGCGCGGTCGAGCCGCCGTCGCCAGCTGCCGGTGAAACGGCGCTGCCACCGTCGCTGCCGGGGCCGGCTCCGCCAAATACTTCCCCGCCGCCGCCCGCTTCGCCCGAGGTCGGCGCTGGCAGTCTGCCTTCATGGTCGCCACACGACGCGCTCGTCACTCCCACCGTGAGCGCGCCGCTCAGCAGCAACAGCAGGGTGCGGCCCGGAGACTCACGTCGCGAATGCGCCTGAGCCTTAATAGCGGCCTCCAAAGGCGGACGGATCCCAGGCGGTGCCCGCGCTCGGCGCCGGCGGCGCCTCCGCCTTCGAGGCGGGAGCCGGCGAAGCGGAGATGGGCGAAGCGGAAATGGGCGAAGCGGAAATGGGCGAAACGGAAGCGGCACTGCGCGAAGCGGCGCTGCGCGAAGCGGCGCTGCGCGAAGCGGAGGCAGGCGAGTCGGGAGCAGGCGAGGACGCGCGAGATGCTGGAGGCGAACCGACGCCGCCCCGCGCATTCTCGCGGCCGCTCGCCCGAGCGGTCTCCTTCGACGCCGGCGCCTCCCTGGACGCAGCCGGGGGTGGCTCGGCGGTGACGGCTGCCGTCAGCACCGGCGCGTCGATCACGGCGGGCGGCGCGGCGGCGATCGGCGCCTGCGACAGCGCCGGCCGCTCCCGTCCGAACCACCAAACGGCCGCGAGCAGCGCGACTCCGCCCGCGAATAGCAGCGGCGTCCGGCGGTGCGCAGCAGGTGAGTTGAGCGTGAGGGTAACCGCCTCGGTGCGGGGGCGACTCGTCGGCACCAGCGAATCGGAAGAGGTGGCCGAAGTGGGGGAGCTCGGCCGGACGACGCGGCTGCGGCGCAGGCTGCGCGTCACCTCGCCGCCAGACGATTCCAGCGGCGCGCTCGGAAGCGCGAGGATGCGGGTCGTGCGCTCGGCGGTGCTGGTCGCGGCGGGAGCGAACGGTGCCAGGTCCACCGCGAGCTCTGCGACCGTGGCGTAGCGCTTCTCGCGATCCTTCTCCAAGCAACGGCGCACGATCGCGTCCAGCTCCGGCGGCAAGTCAGCGACCAGCTCCGTGAGCGGCTTGGGGTTTTCCTCGATGACGGCCAAGCACAGCTCAGGGATGGATTCGGCGCTGAAGGGCAGCTGGCCGCTCAGCATCTCGTAGAAGATCGCGCCCAACGACCAAATGTCCGAGCGCGCGTCGACGTTCCTCGACGAGCGCATTTGCTCGGGCGACATGTAGAGCGGCGAGCCCATGAACGTCGCGGTGCGCGTGAGCGCCAAGTCGGTGAGTGAGCTCGCCATGACGGACTTGGAGATGCCGAAGTCGAGCAGCTTGAGGATGCGCGCGCCGTCCGAGCGCTCGGCGAGGAACAGGTTCTCCGGCTTGAGGTCGCGGTGCACGACGCCTGCCGCGTGCGCCTCGGCGAGGGCTTCGCACGCCTCGAGCATGTAACCTGCGACCTCGGTGGCAGGTAGACGACCGCGCTCGCTGAGCTCACGGCCCAGATCGTTGCCCTTGAGATGCTCCATCACGATGTAAGGGCATCCGTCGGGCAGCGCGCCGACATCGAGCACGCGCACCACGTGCTCACTCTGAATGCGCGCGCCGGCCCGCGCTTCACGCTTGAAGCGTTGCGCGGTCTGCTCTGGATCGAAGCCTTGCGCGTGCAAGAACTTGATCGCCACCTGCTGCTCGAGCTCGAGATGGAACGCGAGCGCGATCACGCTCATCGCGCCCGAGCCCAGGAACGCGTCGATGCGGTACTTCTCGTCGATGACCGCTCCAAGCTCCACCGGCAGCTGCATCACGCGCCCACGCTAGCGCGAGAGATCTGCGCCGCAAGCGTCAAATCTCGGCGATAATGCGCATTTTGTAGGGAAGCAGGAGGACCCGTTCGCGCATGCGAACCAACAATCTAGCGTCAGGACCAGGACCGCTTGCCTGGGAGCGAACCATGAAACACCTGCGTCACACGCGCGACGCTTCGCACGACGCGTCAGATAGGCGCCGGCGTCGGACGCAGCCGACGCGAGCCGCGCCGATGAAGGTCATCTTCGAGCGGCGCGGCTCGCTGGTCTTAGTCAATCATCCAGCTGACCGAACTTGCCATTGCTGTAGTCGACGATGGCTTCGCGGATCTCGCGGTCCGTATTCATCACGAAGGGGCCGTATTGAACGATGGGCTCCTCGAGCGGCTCGCCATTGAGCAGCAAGATTTGCGCGTCAGCGGTCGCTTCCAGCTCGAGCGCCTCGCCTTCGCGGCGGAACAGGACGAACTGATCCGCGCTGACCGTGCGCCCACCGTTGACGCGAGCTTCACCCTTCAGGATGAGCAGCGCGAGCGTCTCACTTGCCGGAAACCGGAAGGAAGCGCGGCCGTGCGCGCGCAGCTCTACGTCATAGATTTGCACCTTGGAGAACGTCTGGGCGGGGCCCCGAACGCCGGCGTATTCCCCCGCGATCACTCGCACGGTCCCCGCGGCGTCAGGCAAGGTGACGAGACCCATCTCCGCAGCGAGCAGCGGCTGGTAGCGTGGCGGATCCATCTTGTGCGCGCGCGGCAAGTTCACCCACAGCTGCGCCATCTGGAAAGGGCCGCCCCGCTCGGCGTAGCTGCGTTCGTGATACTCCTTGTGCAGTACGCCGGACGCCGCCGTCATCCACTGCACGTCGCCAGGTCCGATCACGCCGCCTCCGCCCGCGCTGTCATGATGGGCGACGCTGCCCTGAAAGGCGAGCGTCACGGTCTCGAAGCCACGATGCGGATGCACGCCCACGCCGCGCGGCTCCGACGTCGGGGCGTAGTGATGCTCTGGGTGGTAGTCGAGCATCAGGAACGGATCGAGCTTGCGGACGGCCTCGGGAATGACCGAGAAGTAGCCGTGCACGCGAAAGCCATCGCCCACCCAGTGCAGGCCCGGGGGGTTGTAGACGGCATCGATCGTGCGCGGAGCTACCGCGACAGGCGCTGAGACGGGGCTGGAGCTCGTGGCAACGGTTTGAACGGCGCTAGACATGGCTCTAGATTGGCCACCGTCGCACGTGGGACAATACCCTGCGACGCTGAGGGATTGTTGCCCTGGAAGTAACAATCCGGCGGTCAGTTGGCCGGCGCGGAGAGCACGGCCGAGCCGCCCTTCGAGAAATACAAGCGATCGCAGGCTGCGTTCGGCTGCGCCGCGAAGACCTTGCCGATGTCCGCGAACCACGAGAAAGCGGAGGTCTGCGGATCACGCCAAGCCGCGCGCGTGATGCCGCGCCACGAGTCGAAGAAGAACAAGGTTTGGCCGTCCGCGGAGACGCCTGTCGGGTATCGCCCGTAGCTGCCGTGAACCTCGAGCTCGCAGCGCTCGATCAGCGTTCCGGTGGCCCACGGTCCGTCGTCCGCGCGCTCTGCGACGCGCAGCAGGTACTTCGAGTCGGGAGCGCCCGCGGTGTAGAAGAGCGTGCGGTCGTCGGCGGAGAAGACGCAGCTCGAGAAGCTCCAACCGTTTTCGCGCGCCTCGTCGTCGATGGCGACGAACTCACCTTCGCCTTCGATAGCGAACTCGCCCGAGCGGTCGCTGCGCGAAAGCGTGAACAGCGCGCTCTGATCCGGCGACAGGGCCGCGAGCCGTAGGCCATCGGGGCTGACCGCGAGCACAGTCACGTCGTCGAGCAGCTGCGGCTCCCCGAACGGCCCGCTCGCCGTGCTCCGGTCGGCAACCAAGTAGATTCGCTCCGAGCCCGCAGCTTCCGACCACACCAGCGTGCGCTCGTCAGGGGTGACGCCGATGAAGGCCGCGCTGGCCTCTGCGGCCGACGCTACTTCGCTCTCCGCACCCCACGTCGTATTGGGCGCACAAAGCGCTTCTAGGTCCGCGTCGATCTCCTCCGCGTCCGAGTCGCACGGGAACGGATCGGGTCCTGTGAAGGGCCCGTCGGGGTTCACGAACGGCGGCTCGCCTCCGCTCGCGACGTCGCCCGCGGCTCCGGCGGTTCCGCCGCTGCTGGTGTCGCCGGAAGCGCCCCCGTTGCCTGCGTTGCCTGCATTGCCGACAGCGGCGTGCCCGCCATTACCGGCTCCAGGCGCCGCGCCCGCTGTCGGCTCACCTCCCGCACCGTCGCCGCCTTCGCTGCCGCGGGGGGGAGCTCCGGCTTGGGCGATCGGCCCAGGGCGGCGTTCGTCCGACGAGCAAGCGCCGGCCGCGAGCGCCACCGTCAGCGCGAGGAGCAGGGCAGGGGCTGAGACCGATCCGCGAGAGCGCATGAGGTGCCGTTCATTCACCCGGCTGACAGTCGTAGATCATCCGCCAGGCGTCTAGCTCCGGCGTCGCGGTACCGCCCGTCGTGGGGTTGAAGGTCATCGAGACGAGCAAGCGATCCAGGGAGGGAACGCTGGCCTCAGTGAGCACTTGGCTCACCGTCTTCGGCCCGGACTTCCAGGTGGCGGTGGTAGCGGTGATGGTGGTCAGCGCCACCGGCATCGCGGGCTGATAGGCGGCCTGGGCGGTGCTCCGCGTCTGCACGGCGAGCCCAATCGACGTCCCATTCGGGATCGTGGCTTGCCACTCGAACGCGCGCCAGAGAACCTTGGTTCCGGACGGGCAAGAGGCGACGTACTCGCGCTGGTACGTCTGCTGTGCGTAGTAGATCGGATTCGTGCACATGCCCGAGCCGCCGCAGACGAGGCCGCTGCAGCAATCACCCGACGACTGGCAAGTGGCGCCCGCTTGGCCGCACGCCGTGATCAGCTTGCACGTCGAGCTGAGAGCATCGCAGCGAGACGTCGGGGAGGCCCCCGTACCGCCGCAGCAGTCGTCACTGCTCGAGCATGAAGCCCCCGTCGCGCCGCAAGCGGAGGTCACCCAGAAGCCGTCGGAGTTGCCGGCCTCCAGCTCTTGGCCGGGCAAATAGAAGGCGGGGTGGCTGGGATCGTTACCCGCCGTCCAGGTCTTGTCGATGGCGGCGATCCACAGCTTCTTGGCGGGCGGCACGCCCGAGTTGCACGCGAAGCCGGGCTCCGCGTCCCAGGGGTCGTCGGTGGCGATGTTGCCGTACATGCGGCGCGAGGTGAACACCACCCAGTGGTGGTCGCTGGTGGCGGTCGGGCTGAACGCTGGGAGGTAGTTCAGCTGGTAATCGTTCACGCCCGTCGCGTTCGCGGTCACGCCGCAGGAGTCCGCCTGGTTCATCGTGAACGAAGCGTTGGCCGAGTGGTACGGGGCCAGCGTGGGCAGGTAGCTCGTGCCCGTGCTGTTCAGTCCGTTCAGCGCCTTGAGCTGGGTCGGCACGACCGTGGTGCTGCTCGTCGCGGGAACCTTGGAGATCCAAAGCTCGGCGAGCGCACCCGCCACGGTGTTCACGTCGCTGGGCGACCAGTTGGTCAGCAGCGCCTTCGACGAACGGTACTGGCGCTGATAGACGACCACGGCGTTGTCGGGGCTGATCGCCGGCCACGCTACCTTGTGCGTCACGCCCGGCGTGAGGTCCCGCGCGTTGGTGACGCTGAAGGTGGAGTTGGCCCGGCACGGTGCGGGCGAGCAATTGAAGTCGGCGATGGCCATTCGGGTGCCGCCGGTCACGGCCGCGAGCCGGCCCGTGTTCGAGCAGGAGCCGGAGTTCGACGGCGAGCAAGCCAGGTACGAGCCGTTCCCGCCCCAGAAACCGAAGGCGAGCTTGCTCCCATCGGGAGAGAACTTGGGCGTGACGGCCGAGATGTTGCTCCAACCGGAAACATTGAGCGCGGTGTTGGGGTTGTTGGGATCGTAAAGGCGCGAGATATCGGGCGGCGCGCGCCAGTTCTTATCGCCGTAGGGCGCGGGCGACCCGGTCGTCGCGCTGTTGCCGCCGTGGGTCATGTAAAGTCCGCCGTCGACCCAGACGCCGCCGAAATTGAAGCGATTGCCGGGGATGTTCTCGGTGTCGTTGCTGGCGACATTGTAGCTGTTGAGCACCGTCGGCGATGGCAGCGTGCCGCCGTTCATGTTGTAGCGACGTGACTGGTTGAAGTAGTCGAGGCCGGGTGCAGGCCGGTAACCGGCCGCGATGATCTTGGAGCCGTCGAGGTTCACGCTGTGGCAGACCGTGCACTTACCCGACGGTTGGATCGCGAGCGTCGGCTCGGTCGCTCCAGGGCTGATTTTGAGCACCGCGCCCGTCGGCGTGGCGGGACCCAAGAGCGAGCTGTACGAGTTGTAGTACACCGTGCCCTTGAGCTGCTCGTTCACGAAGCGAATCGCGCGGCGTGTCTCCGTCTCCACCGTGCCGGCGCCATTCACGCGCTGGACCAGCAGGTCGGCGTTCGCGCCGCGGGCAGATTGCTCGTAGGCCGCCCAGGCCGCGGCCGGAATCGTGATCTGGGGGGCGGTCGTGCTGAGGGCGACGCCGGCCGTTTGCGAGACGGTGTTCTCTTCTTTGACGATCAACGAGTAGTTGAACTTGGCGGCGGCGGCCGTGCTGTTGGCTGGATAGCGCAGCGTGGCCTTCACCGCGCCGCCGGCGCCGGAGCTATACGAGTACTGCAAGATGGGCGCGGGCAGGCCGAGCGGGAAGAAGGTCGCGGCGTAGGGGTAGAGCCAAGTCACGCTGTTACCGGCCCCGGCCCCGCCGAGCGCGGTGATCTGCGCGTTGGTCGCTCGTTTGTTGGGCAAGGCGGTCGCAGCGGTGGTCGGCGCCTCGAGCACGTTGACCTTGATCGATATGGTTGCCGTCCCCGAGAGGCCGACCGCGTACGCCGTGACCTTGACGTCGCCGCTGATGGGGCGGAGCGCCGAGAGCGAGCCGTTGGCGCTCGTCGAGCCGGTCACTTGCGCGAGGTCGAAGCGATCGATCGTCCAGACGACGTTGAACGGCGTCGCGACGCAGTTCCCGCTCAAGCTCGCGGTCAACGTGATGGGCGTCGCGGTCACCGGCGAAAGCTTGGTGACCGTCATCGTCGTCGCGGAGGGCGTGACGGTCAGCGTGCCGCAACCGATAGCCGCCGACGGAGCCAGCTTGAGGCCATCCGTGGAGTCACTGAAAGCGCCACCCAGGCCCAGGCCGCCCGGCGAGTCTTCCGTCTTGTGGCAGTAGGGATCGCACGCGTCGAAGCCGGGCGGACAGGCCGCGCCCGTTCCGAGCGACTGAATTCGAAAGCGCTGTGCGCCGTCTTCCTCCTGCACCTGGCGTTCACCGACGCACTCGCCCCACTCGCCCTCCTCGCAAGTGCGGTGCCCCATCGAGCACGTCACGTAGTCGTCGAACTTCTGCGTCACCTTGCCGCACTCGACGACCTCGCCCTCCTCGGGGCAGCTGCAGCCCTCTTGCGGAGTCGCGCAGCGGTCGACGTCTACCTCGTCGGGCGGCGTGCGGTCCGGCTTCGAGCCGTCGCCGACCAAGCCGACACGGTCCTCGTCGGACGAGCAAGCGCCAGCGAGCGCCAGCGCACTCGCCAACCAGACAATCGCAATCTTTCGTAGCTTATGGGCGCTCATCAGATCGCCGACGACATGACGCTGAAGGAAGTCGAGACCCGGTTGGTCATCAGCTGCGTTTCCAGCACGGGGCCAGCGGCTCGCACTACGAGCCCTAACCTTCTTGATGCCACGGCGCGGACCGCTTGTTAAGCCGAGAAAGCGTCTTTTCCCCAGAAGGTTGCGATTTTGTGCGCGTCCAGGGCCGAGCACTCCAGGCACATGCGCCTCGCCGCCTACGTAAGCGCACGCGGACGCACCCCAAGCTCCGCCTCCGCCCCTCGTGACGGGTGCGAGCCGCTGAGCTCGCGCAGCTCGGGGTCAGGCAGCTCGTGAGCCATCCATCAGGGCAGGGCCAGCACTTCGTCGAGCAAGGCAACTCCCTGATCCAGCTCGTCGACGGTGACGTTGAGGGCGGGCATGAAGCGGAGCGCATCTTCGCGCGGAGCGTTGACGAGCAAGCCACGCTCGAAAGCTGCTTGGGCGATGGCGGCGCCACTACCGTGCTTGAGCTCGAGCGCCAACAAGAGCCCGCGCCCGCGCACTTCGCCGTGGCCGTGTCGGGCCGACAGCTCGCGCAAACGCGTCGCCAAATGCTCGCCCAGCGCTCGCACCTGCGCGAGAAACTTCGGCTCCGCGACGGCTCCGAGGACGGCTAGCACCGCGGCCGCGATCAGCGCGCCGCCGTTGAAGGTGCCGCCCTGATCGCCCGGCTCGAAGACACACAGCTCCTGCCTCGTGACGAGCGCGGCAGCAGGCAAGCCCCCGCCCAAGCCTTTACCGAGCGTCATCACATCGGGCTCGATGCCGCTGTCTTGGTAGCCCCAGAGATCGCCGGTGCGACCCACGCCGGTCTGGATCTCGTCCACGATCAGCAGCAGCCCTCGTTGCCTCGTGAGCTCGCGTAGCTCCCGCAAAAACTGGGTAGACGCGGGCCGCACGCCTGCTTCGCCTTGGATGGGCTCGAGCAGCACCGCCACCGTCTTGGCGTTGATCGAAGCCTCGACGGCCGCGAGGTCATTCAGGGGAACCCTCACGAAGCCCGGCACCTTGGGCTCGAACAGGTCTTTCCACTGCGGCTTGCCGGTGGCCGACATGGTCGCGAGCGTGCGACCGTGAAATCCGCCCTCCATGGTGATGATCTCGTACGCGCCGCGCGGTTGACCCCACTTGCGAGCGAGCTTTATCGCACCTTCGTTGGCTTCGGCGCCGCTATTGGTAAAAAAAACGCGATCGCCGAAGCAGTGATGGGCGATGAGGGAGGCAGCTTCGGCGGCGCGTTGGTTGAAAAAGCCGGGCCCGCAGTTCAGTAGCTCAGCCGATTGCCGGGCGATCGCCTCGCGCACGACGGGCGGGCAATGGCCGAGACAATTGACGGCCCAGCCCTGTACCAAGTCGAGGTAGCGACGCCCCTCGCTGTCCACGAGCCACGAGCCTTCGCCGCGGCTCATGACCGCGGGCGGTCGCCGCGCCGTTACCATCAAATGACTCGTGTCGATCTTCGCGGAGGTCATCGCGCGCCGCGCACTATACACGCTCCGCTCGTCACTTCGCTCAGCTAGAACGCCGAGCTCGAGCCGATCGGCGTTTCTAGTGCGCGCACACCTGCACTCAGTGCGCGCGCCCTGCCTGGCCAACGCCTTCGGCAGCGATCGCGGGGAAGTCACGGCTCGTCGTCTGGGCACGAAGATTGCGAAGCGCGGGCTCGACGGGAGCGGGGAAGGTCGATCCCTATTCCGATTACCGGTTTGGCCCTTGAATGGCTCGAGAGCCCGACCGGTCATGACTGCATGTTTCGAGGAGACACATTCAATGACGCAATCTACCTGGCTTTCGGCGGGCGTGGCCCGCAGCTCTCACGTGTTGCTGATGGGCCTGTTGGGGCTCGCGAGCGTGGCGTGCACGGCGACCACGGACGGAGAATCCAGCGCGCTCGACAATCTAGTGCACCGCATGTGATTTGAGTTCAATTTCCGCAAGCTTGCTTCGTCCAACGGTGCATGGAACGAAGCGGAGACTTGAAGCTGAGCGCCGCGGACAGGAAGACGCTGGAGAAGTTGATCGCGCG
>JAEYWK010000046.1 GCA_023431345.1 Pseudomonadota bacterium | reverse complement strand
GGGGGGGGACTTACCGCTTTCGCTTGGCGCCGCGGGATTTGCGCTAGGGTTTTCTCGATGGTCGACCCCGTCTACATCGTCTCCGCAGCGCGCACGCCGATTGGATCCTACCTGGGTGAGCTCGCGAGTGTGCCGGCGCCCCGCCTCGGCGCCGTTGCCATCCAATCCGCCCTCGAGCGCGCCGCGGTGGCGCCGGAGCAGGTGGGTGAGGTGTTCATGGGCAACGTGCTCTCGGCGGGCATCGGCCAGGCGCCGGCGCGCCAAGCCGCGATCTTCGGCGGCGTTCCGCACTCAGTGCCGGCCACCACGGTCAGCAAAGTGTGCGGTTCAGGCCTGCAAGCGGTGATCTTCGGCGCCAAGACGCTGGCGCTGGGCGACGCGGAGCTCGTCGTCGCGGGCGGCATGGAGTCGATGTCCAGCGTCCCCTACTACTTGCGCGAAGCGCGCGCCGGCTACCGCATGGGCGACGGCAAGCTCGTCGACGGCATGATCTTCGACGGGCTATGGGACCCTTACAACGACTTTCACATGGGTCAGGCCGGCGAGCTCTGCGCGAAAGAGCACGGCCTCACCCGCGAGCTGCAAGACGAATTCGCGGCGAAGAGCTACGCGCTCGCGCTCGCGGCGCAAAAGAGCGGCGCCTTCGCCAAAGAGATCGCGCCCGTCTCGATCCCTCAAAAAAGGGGCGACCCGCTGCTGGTGAGCGAGGATGAGGAGCCGGGCCGCGGCGACCCGAGCAAATTCGCCAAGCTGCGTCCCGCCTTCACCAAAGACGGCACCATCACCGCCGCCAACGCCTCCAGCATCAACGACGGAGCGGCCGCGCTCGTGCTCGCGAGCGAGCACGCGGTGAAGCGGCTCGGCCTGAAGCCGCTCGCGCGCGTGGTCGGCTACGGCAGCGCCGCGCAAGCACCCGAGTGGTTCACCACGGCTCCCGCCAAGGCCATCGAGCTCACCCTGAAGAAGCTCGGCTTGGCCGTCTCCGACATCGACCTTTGGGAGATCAACGAAGCGTTCAGCTGCGTCACGCAAGCTTGCACCAAGCTGGCCGGCATCGATCCGGCGAAGGTCAACGTGCGCGGCGGAGCGGTCGCGCTCGGTCACCCGATCGGGGCCTCGGGGGCCCGCATCCTCGTCACCCTGCTCGGCGCGATGCACGACGGCGGGGCAAAGCGCGGTCTCGCAAGCCTCTGCATCGGCGGCGGCGAGGCGGTCGCGGTCGTCGTCGAGCGCTGCTGAGCAGCGCGGCGCCGCCGGCGCGTCCGCATGCAAGCGCGCCCGAATCGCGCTAGGCTTCGCGTCGCCTCGAAACATGCACGAAAGCGTCACAGACTGGGCCAGAGCGCCGGACTTTCAACGCGCGTTCGTGGCCGCGCGCTACTACTTCGGCGCCCGCGGCCCGGCGCTGTCGGAGGGCCTCGCGGCCGCCACGCTACAGCCGGCAACGGCCGACGCCATCGCGGGCCTGTGTCAGCCGGAGCGCGCCGATCGGGCGCGCGCCCTCGCCGTCGAGCTCGGAAGGCTGGCGGCGCAGCTCGATCAACGGGGGCTCTGGCGATGATCGGGCGAGGCCGCGTGCTCAGTCGCGAGCAGGCGAGCGGCGCGGAGCCGCTCTCGGCACGCGAGGCCCGCACGCCGCGCGGGCTTCCGTTCGGTCGCGTCGTGCCCAAAGCCCTGGTCGACGCGGGCGCCGAGGCCGCGCGCCTGCTGGAGCGCGCGCGACTCCAAGCCGATGAGCTGCTGGCGGCCGCCGAACGCCGCGCCGCTGATCTCAAACTGATGGCAGAGGCCGAGGCGCGCGCCGAAGCCTCCGCCAAGCTCGCCGCCCACGCGCTGTCGCTCGCCAGCCACGAGGCCAAGGCCGACGAACGCGCCCTCGACCGCACGGTCGCGCTAGCGCGGCTGCTGGCGGAGCGACTGCTCGGCACCTCGCTCGCGCTCGCCCCCGAGCAAATCGTCGCGCTCGCGCGGCAAGCTCTGGCCGAAGCGCGCGGCGCGCGGCGACTGTCGATCGTGGCTCACCCTGAAGACGCCCAGCTGCTCACGCAATCCATCGCGTCGCTGGGGGTCGCGGCCGACACGGTGCGCATCCTGCCCGACGCCGCGCGCGTTCGCGGCAGCCTGCGCGTCGAGACCGACATCGGCGTGCTCGACGCGGACCTCGCGCCCCAGCTCGATCGCCTCGCGCTACGCCTGAGAGAGACGCTGGCGCATGAGGCATGAACCGTTAGCCGGTTTTCCCGCGCCGCTCGGCGCTCCACCGACGTTCGAACAGCCGCCGCCAGAGCGCGAGAGCTCGGCGCCCCCAGAGCCCGAGAAATCGCGGACCTGGCTGCACCTAGCGCTCTTCGTGCTCACCGCCATCAGCATGCAAGTCACGGCGATGAGCGCCGGCCCCATCAAAGGCCACTCGGTGCTGGCGACGGGCGCGTATCAAGCGTTGTCACTGCTCGGCATCCTGCTCGTGCATGAAGCCGGGCACTACGTCGCTTCGCGGCTTCATCGAGTACCGGCGTCATTGCCGTTCTTCGTGCCGCTGCCCTACCTGGGCTTCGGAACGCTCGGCGCCGTGATCACGATGCGTGATCGCATCCGCTCACGCAAAGCCCTGCTCGACATCGGGGCCGCAGGCCCGATCGCGGGCATGCTGGTCGCCCTGCCGGTGCTGTACATCGGGCTGCGGATGTCCGAGGTCACGCCGCTCGGCAAAGACGGCTACATCCAAGAGGGACAGAGCATCCTCTATTGGGTGATGAAGCGCGTCGCGGTCGGCCCGATCCCGGAAGGCTGGGACGTGCAGCTGCATCCGATGGCCTTCGCGGGCTGGGGCGGGCTGTTTCTGACGATGTTGAACCTGCTGCCGTGGGGTCAGCTCGACGGCGGTCACATCGCGTTCGCGCTCTTCGGCAAAGAGCAGCACCGCTTCGCGCGATGGTTCCGCAGCGGCCTGCTCGTCGCGTTCGCGTACAACGTCGTCTTCTACTTGGTGCCGGCGCTCTTGCACCGCTCGCGGCAAACCTGGGTTGAAGCGGCCGGCACCTGCATGTTCTGGCTGATTTGGTACGGCATCACCGGCGCCATGAAGCGCGTCGCTGGCGAAGATCATCCTCCGTTCGAGCCCGCTCCTCTCGGTTTACCGCGACAGCTGGTGGCCATCGGCTGCTTGATCTTGTTCGTGCTGCTGTTCTTGCCGACGCCGATGGCGATTTTTCCGCCCGAATGACGGCGTCTTCGCAGCTCGCGCGCGTGCTCGCGCTCGCACTGCCGCTGCGCGACGTGCTCGAAGGCCGCGTCGACGACGCGGAGGTGCCGGCGTGGTGCGCGGTGCGCGGCTGGGATTCGTTCTTGCTCGGCCTCGACGCCGCCGCGGTCCGCGCCGGCGAAGCCCATGGCCTCGCCGCGATCTTGCCCGAGCTCGGCGCCGCGCCCGCGAGCCTGCTCGAGCTGGCTCGGGCCGTAGCCGACGCCACTCGGCTACCGAAGCTCGATGGCCACACGCAGCTGTCGCAAGAGGGCGTGCGCAGCGTGCGCCTGCGCAAGCGCGCCCAGCTGTCGAGCTTGCTGGGCGCGGTCGCGCCCATGGCCGCCGCCGCTGAGCGCATCGTCGACGTCGGCGCCGGGAGCGGCCATTTCACGCGGCTTTCCGCGGAGCTGTTCGAGCGCGAAGCCCTCGGCCTCGAACGCAGCGCCGAGCGCGTCGCCGCCGCCCGCGAACGCGCCAGCGCCACGCCGCGCGTCAGCTTCGTCGCGGTGGACGCGCGTGACTCGCTGAGCTTCGGCGCGAGCGACCTCGCGATCGGCCTGCACGCTTGCGGCGAGCTGGGCGACAAGTTGACGGAGGCGGTGGGGCGCTCGCGCTGCGGGCTGGCGCTGGTGTCGTGTTGCTTGCAGAAAATTTCTGGCCCCGCGCGGTCGCCGCTGTGCAAGCTCGCCGCTGCTGCGTGCTTACGCCGCGAGCACCTCGGGCTCGCCAACCTCACGGCCCAGCCCCGCGGCGTGGAGGCCAGCATCGACGTCACGATCGGCGCCCGTCAGACTCGCTACGCGCTCGGACAGCTGCTGCGCGCGCGCGGCGTCGCGCTCGCGCCAGGCGCCGAAATGAACGGCATCAACCGCCGCCAGGCCGGCGCAGGCCTCGCCGTGGTCGCCCGGCGGGCGCTCGCCTTGCGTGGCCTCCCTGCCCCGACGCCGGCCGAGCTCGCGCATCACGAAGCGGCCGGCGCGGCGCGGTACGCGGTCGTGCGCCGGCTGTCGCTGCCGCGCAGCATGCTGTCGCGCTTGGTCGAAGTTTTGGTGTCGCTGGACCGCGCCGTGCACTTGGAAGAGCGCGGGCTCGCGGTGACGGTCGGGACTCTGTTCGATCCCGCCGTTTCTCCCCGGAACATCGGCATTTTTGCGGCTCCGAGCGCGAGCCAGCTGCCGCGAGCCTGAGCGGGCCCGGGCGAGAGGCGCACGTCGCCGGCACGTGTTAGCGTCCGCGCGCCCCGATGAGCGATCGCAAGTACGCAGAAGCCGGCGTCGACTACTCGAAGATCGATCCGAGCAAGCTCTTGGCCCAAGAGCTCGCCGCCCAAACCGCCAAGCACCTCGGTCGCTTGAACTTGGAAGAGATCGCGACCAGCCGTGGTGAGTCCGCCTACGTGATCAAAGCGGGCGCGATCTCGATCGCCTTCGTGACTGAGGCCCTCGGCACCAAGAACCTCGTGGCCGACGCGGTGCGCGCCTACACCGGCCGCACTCACTACGACGCCATCGCCCGCGACACCGTCGCCACGATCCTGAATGATCTGTGCAGTGTCGGCGCGAAGCCGGCTGCGCTCACCGCTTACTGGGGCGCTGGTGACGGCGCGTGGTTCTCCGACGCCGAGCGCGCGCGCGATCTGACTCGCGGCTGGGCCGACGCTTGCGAGGAGTGCCGCGTGTCGTGGGGCGGCGGCGAGACGCAGGTGCTGCCCTCACTGATCGAGGCTGGCCGCGTCGTGCTCGGCGGCTCTGCGGTCGGCATCATCAGCCCGGCCGAAAACACCTTGTTCGGTGAGCGGCTCGAGGCCGGCGACCAAATCTTGCTCGCGCCTGCCTCCGGCATCCACGCCAACGGCTTGAGCCTGGCGCGCAAGATTGCCGCGGGTCTGCCGGAGGGTTATCAAACGCGCATCGCCGACGGCCGCACCTACGGGGAGGCCTTGCTCGATCCGACCCCGCAGTACGCGCCGCTCGTCGAGAACCTGCAAAACGCCGGCGTGGCCCTGCACTACGCCGCGCACATCACGGGTCACGGCTGGCGCAAGCTCATGCGCGCGGGCCGCGAGCTCACCTATCGCATGAGCCGTATCCCCGCCGTGCCGCCGGTGCTCGCCTTCCTGCAGGAAGCAGCCGAAATGTCGGTCGAAGAAGCGTACGGCACCCTCAACATGGGCGCCGGCTTCGCGCTCTTCATGCCGGCGAGCGCCGTCGACGCCGCGATCGCGGTCGGCAAAGAGTCCGGCTTCGAGCTGCTGCACGCGGGCGCCGTGGAAGCGGGTCCGCAGCGCGTCGTCATCGAGCCGCTGAACGTCACGTTCGAAGCGTCCAGCCTCCAAGTCCGCCGCTGAGCCGCGGCGCTTCGTCGCACGCACACGAGCGGCCCCTCACAGCGCTCGGCGGCCCCGCACGGCGCTCGGCGGCCCCGCACGGCGCTCGGCGGCCCGCATGGCGCTCGGCGGCCTCGCACGGCGGCGCGCGTCAGTCGAAGAGCGCTTCGAAGACGCCGCGCAGCACCGCTAGCCCCAGCACCAACGACGATCCGCCCGCGATCACCGAGAACAGCAGCAGCGAAGAGACCCGCCGCGCCGGCGACGGCTCGCGCCGCGGTGGCAGTGGCTCCACGACGGAGGGCGAGCCGCCCTCCTCGTAACTCGGAGGGCTTTCGAGGAAGGCGCGATCGAAAGGCGTCAAAGTGACCCGTGAGCCCGAGCCGTGCTCTTTGGCTGGAAAGGATTCACTCATCGTCACTTCTACAGTGGTAACCGGCGCCGCTTTTTCTGAGCAGCGCGCGCCCCAAAAACGCGAGGGGCGCAGCACTTTCCTCCTACGCCGGCCGCCGCGCCGTCACGTTTCGTGCCCGGCGCCTACATCGGCCTATGGCCCGCGCAGCCCGAGGCCCCGCACGTTCGTTCAGGCACCGCGCAAGGGTCTTCCCGGACCGCGAGGCGCACACGCTCGCCGCCGAAACCTTCGAGCACGAGCCGCGCCGGCCGAGGAGGACGGCTTGCGCGGCGCGAGCCAACCCGACATGGTTCGCGCCGTGATTCGCTTCGATTCGGTCAGCAAGAACCACGGTCGCCAAATACTGTTCATGGACGCCTCCGCCAGCGTGAACCGCGGTGAAAAGGTCGGGCTCGTCGGCCCCAACGGCTCGGGCAAGACGACGCTGTTCCGCCTGCTCGTCGGTGAAGAGCAGCCGGACGGCGGCCAGGTCGTGGTCGACCGCGGCGTCCGCGTCGGTTACTTCAGCCAGGACGTGGGCGAGATGGCCGGTCGCTCCGTGCTCGCCGAGACGATGGCGGGGGCAGGAGAAGTGTCCGACGTCGCGCGCGAGCTGCACGAGCTCGAGCACAAGATGGCCGACCCCGCCTACGCCGACGATCTGGAGAAGATCGTCGAGCGCTTCGGCGAGGTGCAGGCGCGCTTCGACGAGCTCGACGGCTATGGGCTGGAAGCGCGCGCGCGCGAGGTGTTGGCCGGCCTCGGCTTTCGCCAAGAGGTGATGGAGGGCGACGTGGGCGCCCTCTCCGGCGGCTGGAAGATGCGCGTCGCGCTCGCGCGCATCTTGCTGATGGCCCCCGATCTGCTGCTGCTCGACGAGCCCACCAACCACCTCGACCTCGAGTCGATCATTTGGCTCGAGAAGTTCTTGCGCGACTTCGAGGGCGCGCTCGTCATGACCTCCCACGATCGCGAGTTCATGAACCGGCTCGTCAGCAAGGTGCTCGAGATCGACGGCGGCGAGCTCACGACGTTCTCCGGCAACTTCGAGTTTTACGTCGAGCAGCGCCAGATCTTGGCCGCGCAGCAGCAAGCGCAGTTCGAGCGCCAGCAGGCGATGCTCGCCAAAGAAGAGGCGTTCATCGCCAAGTTCAAGGCGCGCGCCAGCCACGCCGCCCAGGTGCAGTCGCGCGTGAAGAAGCTCGAGAAAATCGAGAAGGTCGAGCCGCCGCGGCGCCGCAAGGTCGTCGAGTTCGACTTCCCGGTGCCGCAGCGCTCGGGCGAAGACGTGGCCAAGCTCAACGGTGTCAACAAGGCCTACGGCCAGCACGTCATCTACTCGAACCTCGATTTCTTGATCCGTCGCCGCGAGCGCTGGTGCGTGCTGGGCGTGAACGGCGCCGGCAAGTCCACGCTGCTGCGCTTGATCGCGGGCGAGTCGCGGGCCGACAGCGGCGATGTGTCGCTCGGCGGCAGCGTGAAGATGGGCTACTTCGCGCAGCACGCCATGGAGATCTTGGATCCGGAGCAGAGCGTGCTCGAGGCGCTGGAGGCGACGTATCCCAAGGCCACGCTCGGCTCACTCAAGGCCCTGCTCGGCGCCTTCGGCTTCTCGGGCGACGACGTCGACAAGCGCTGCCGCGTGCTCTCGGGCGGCGAAAAAGCCCGCGTCGTGCTGGCGCGCATGTTGTTCGATCCGCCGAATTTCCTGGTCCTGGACGAGCCGACCAACCATCTCGACCTCGACACCAAGGAGATGCTGGTCAAGGCCCTGGCGAGCTTCGAAGGTACGCTGCTGTTCGTCTCGCACGATCGCCGCTTCTTGAGCGCGCTCTCCAACCGCGTGCTCGAGCTCGGCCCCGAGGGTCCCAAGCAGTACGGAGGCGGCTACTCGGAGTACGTATCCGCCACCGGCCAAGAAGCGCCTGGTCTACACTGACGCGCATGCCGCAAGTGGTGGTGCGAGCCTTCCGCGAAGCCGACGAGGCGCGCGTCATCGAGATTTGGACCTTCGCGGGCTTGGTCAAGCCGTGGAACGATCCGAAGAAAGACATCGCGCGCAAGCTGCTGCTGCAGCGCGAGCTGTTCCTGGTGGCGGAGCTCGACGGCGTGATCGTCGGCACCGTGATGGCGGGCTACGAGGGCCATCGCGGCTGGGTCAACTACCTGGCCGTGGACATCGGTGAGCGGCGTCGCGGCATCGGCACAGCGCTGATGCGCGACGCCGAGCGCCGGCTGCGGCTGCTGGGCTGCCCGAAGCTCAACCTGCAAATTCGCCGCGAGAACGCGGCCGTGCAGGCCTTCTACGCGACGCTCGGCTTCAAGGACGACGAGGTGATGAGCCTCGGCAAGCGCCTCGAGAGCGACGAGCCCTGAGCCGCCGCGAGCCGCTGGTAGTTTCGGCTTGAAGGTCGCCCCAAAGCGTCGTACACGTCCCCTGTCGTTTCAACGACCCCTACGGGTCCGCCGACAGCGCAGCTTGAACCCCGCCAGGCCCGGAAGGGAGCAACGGTAGAGAAAAGCGGGTGTGGCGGGCCCTCCAATTTTGTGGCTCGGAATGGCGCACCAGCGACTCCGAAGCCGGGTGCTACACTCCTAGCTGCATGCAGCATTTCGCTGCCCTCGACCGACGAGCGCGCCTCCGCGGCGCTCTGTGGCTGCTCTCCTCGGCCGCGTTGATCGCGGCTGCGATCCACGTCGGTCAACGGTCGCCCGCGCTCGGCCTGATGCTGATCGCGTTGTTCGTGCTGACGCAGCTACCCGTGGTGCTGCGCCAGCTGCGGCTACGTCGCGTGCTGCGCTCCGGGGACTTGGGCGCGGTGCTCGAAGCCTACCACCCGACCTTCGCCCGCCTGCCGCACCCGGAGACGCTGGGGCCGTTGATGGTCGCGGCGGCGCTGGCCGCGCACGGGCTGGTCGATCGCGCGCGCCGCATGCTGGCCAAGGCCGTGCGCGGTGAAGCTTGGGAGTCGGCGCTCGAGCATCGCTGGTTCGTCGAGACCCTGCTCGAGACGTTCGACGGTGATCGCGACGCGGCCGTGGAGCGCGCCGAGTCGCTCGAGAAGCTGCCGTTGCCGCCGGCCAGCCAGGCCCTGCAGCGCCGCGTGGTGGCGCTGCGCGCGGCCCTCACGGCGCTGGCGCGCGCGTTCGCCCGTCGCTCGAGCGGTGACGACGCGGAGGTGCTCGAGGCCGCTTCGAACTCGAGCCCGCTCGTGCACTGGGCGATGCGCTACGGCGCCGTCGTTGCTTACCTCGAACGTGGCGACCGGCAGCGCGCGCAAGAGCTGCTGACCGACGCCCCTGCGTGGCCGGCGGACTCCACCTTTCGCGCCTTCCAAGAGGAGCTCGCGGCGCTCGCGGCGGCGCCCGAGGCCGCGAGCACCGCCAGCGCCCCGTGAGTGAGCACGGCGCGCGTCGCCCTGCGCGCGCTCGGCCGCTTCTGGTTTCGATCTCGCCGGCGGTCGTGCTGTAGTCTGCGGTCATGTCCGATCGCCAGCGCGAGCTGCAAGCCGAGCTCGAGGCCAAGAACCAAGCCGCCTTCGCCGCGGGCGGCGCCGCGCGCGTCGAGAAGCAACACAAGGCGGGCAAGCTCACCGCGCGCGAGCGCATCGACGTGCTGGTGGATCCGGGCAGCTTCGTCGAGACCGATCGCTTCGCCACCCACCACTCTGCGGGGCTGCGCGCGGATCAAGCCGTGCTCGGCGATGGCGTCATCACCGGGCACGCCCGGATCGACGGGCGCGCGGTGTGTGTGTTCGCTCAAGACTTCACCGTCTTCGGCGGCGCGCTCGGCGCCACCCACGCCGCCAAGATCGTCAAGCTGATGGATCTGGCCCTGAAGATCGGCGTGCCCGTGATCGGCCTGAACGACTCCGGCGGCGCGCGCATCCAGGAAGGCGTCGCGGCCCTGGGCGGCTACGCCGACATCTTCCTGCGCAACACGCTCGCCAGCGGCGTGGTGCCGCAAATCAGCTGCATCATGGGGCCCTGCGCGGGCGGCGCCGTGTACTCCCCCGCCATCACCGATTTCGTGCTGATGGTCGAGGGCACGAGCTACATGTTCATCACAGGCCCCGACGTGGTGCGCGCCGTCACCCACGAGCAGGTGACGAAGGAAGCGCTCGGCGGCGCCGCCACCCACGCCGAGAAGAGCGGCGTATGTCACCTCACCGCCCCCGACGACAAGCGCTGCCTCGAGCTGCTGCGTGAGCTGCTCACCTTCTTGCCTTCGAACAACGGGGAGGACCCGCCGCGCGGCTCCACCACGGATCCCGCCAGTCGCGAGGCGAGCGCGCTCGATCAGCTGATCCCGACCGACAGCAACAAGCCCTACGACATGCGAGACGTGATCCGCCACGTCGTCGACGACGGCTACTTCTTCGAGTTGATGCCGCGCTTCGCCGAGAATCTGCTGACGGGCTTCGCGCGGATCGACGGCCGCAGCGTCGGCGTCGTGGCCAATCAGCCGTCAGTGCTGGCGGGCGTGCTCGACATCGACGCCAGCATCAAAGGCGCGCGCTTCGTGCGCTTCTGCGACTGTTTCAACATCCCGCTCATCACCTTCGTGGACGTGCCTGGCTTCCTGCCCGGCGTCGGCCAAGAGCTGGGCGGCATCATCCGCCACGGCGCGAAGCTGCTGTACGCCTACTGCGAGGCGACGGTGCCGAAGCTCACCGTCATCACCCGCAAGGCTTATGGCGGCGCCTACGACGTGATGAACAGCAAGCACATCCGCGCCGACGTCAACCTCGCGTTTCCTACCGCGGAGGTGGCGGTGATGGGGGCGGAAGGCGCCGTGAACATCATTCACCGCGCTCAAATCGAAGCCGCCGCAGATCCGGAGGCGACACGCGCCGCGTTCATCGCCGACTACCGCGCGCGCTTCATGAGCCCGTACGAAGCCGCCAGCCTGGGCTTCATCGACGAGGTGGTGATGCCGCGCACGCTGCGCCCGCGCCTGGCCGCCTACCTCTCACTGCTGAAGAACAAGCGCGACCAGAACCCGCCGAAGAAGCACGGCAACATTCCCCTTTAATTTCCAATAATTACACGTCGACGAGCTGCTCACCCGCGCGCAGCTCCACGCGCCGGGGCGCGCCGCCGGCGAGCTTGAGCTCGATCGTCTGCGCGGCGAGCGCGGTGACCGAGAGCGCGTCGACCCGCGCGGCGCGCCACGAGAAATCGACCGTGAGCCCACCGCGCGCCCGCACGCCCCGCAGGTGGCCGCTCGGCCACGCCCCCGGCAGGGCTGGGAGCACGTGAAGGCAACCCGGTCGGCTCTGCAGCAGCATCTCGATCACGCCGGCGGCGCCACCGAAATTGCCATCGATTTGAAACGGCGGGTGCGCGTCGAACAAGTTCATGTAAGTCCGGTCCGGGCTCAGCAGCTGCTGCAGCAGCGAATGGGCGCGCTCCCCGTCCCACAGCCGCGCCCAGAAGTTGATCTTCCAAGCCAGGCTCCAGCCCGTCCCCGCGTCGCCGCGCAGCTCGAGCGAGCGACGTACGGCCGCCGCCAGCTCCGGCGTGCCATCCGGCGTGATTTGATGCGACGGGTGCAGCGCGAAGGCGTGCGACACGTGGCGGTGACGTGGCTCCGGCGCGGCCAAATCCCAGTCGTCGAGCCACTCTTGCAGCTGACCGCCGCGCCCGACGCGCAGCGCAGGCAGCCGCTCGCGCGCTTCCCGCAGCTGGTCGCGCAGCTCGGCGTCGACCTCGAGCAGCGCGGCGGCGCTGGTGGTGGCGTCGAAGAGGTCACGCAAAATCGCGCTGTCCATGCTCGGACCGGCGCAGAGCGCGGTGCCGTGCGGGTGCTGATTCTCCGGCGAGATGCTGGGACACGTGACCAGCTCGCCCGTCCGCGGGTGCTCGACCAAGGTGTCCAAGAAGAACTCCGCCGCCCCCCGCAGCACCGGGTACGCGCGCGCGAGCAGCGCTTGGTCCGCGGTGAACAGGTAGTGGTCCCACAAGTGCAGGCACAGCCAAGCGCCGCCGGTCGGCCAGAGCCCCCACTCCACCCCATCGACAGGAGCGGCGGCGCGCCACAGATCGGTGTTGTGGTGCGCCACCCAGCCGCGCGCGCCGTAGTGCACGCGCGCCGTGTGCTGGCCCGTCAGCGACAGATCTTCGAGGAGCGCCAGCAGCGGCTCGGTGCATTCGGGCAGCGCGCCCGGGAGAGCGGGCCAGTAGCTCATCTGAGTGTTGATGTTGATCGTGTGCTTGCAGCCCCAGGCAGGCTCGAGCTGGTCGTTCCACAAGCCCTGCAGCGTCACCGGCTGCCCACCGGGCCGCGAGCACGCCAGCAGCAAGTAGCGCGCGTACTGCACGTACAGCGCCGCTAGCTCCGGATCCCCGCCGCGCTCGAAGCTGGCGATGCGCGCGTCCGTCGGCTGCTCGGCGCGCGCGCCGCTCGCGCCCAAGTCGAGGTGAAAGCGCCCGAAGCGCGGGGCGTAGTCGCCTTGGTGCCGCGCCAAGAGCTCCTCGAAGGAGCGCGCTCGCGCCGCTTGGAGCGTCCCCTGCACGGCCGCGGTCGGGTCGCGCGTCTGGTCGCGAAAGCTCGCGTAGCTGGTGGCGGCGGTCACGATCAGCAGCAGCGAGTCGGCGTCGCGCACGGTCGTGCGCTGGTCACCCGGCAGCACGCGGCCGCCGCTGGCACGAACCGCGACCCCGAGCTCGAACGACAGCGCGCCCTCGATACCCGCGAACGCGCGGTTGCGCCCGCGCATGCCCAGCTCCGCGCGCGTGAACCAGGTCTCGACGCCGCGCTGCCAATCGAAGCGCCCGCGCTGCTCCGATGCCAAGCTGAGCACGACGTCGAGCGCCGCGGGCCGCGAGGCGCGGACGCGAAGGATCAGCGCGTCGTCGGGCGCGCTGACGAAGGCTTCTCGTACGAACGTGACCCCGCCCACCCGATAGCGAGTGGTCGCGACCGCCGTCTGCAAGTCGAGCCGACGCTCGTACTCGTCGGGGCGCTCGTGTCCGGCGAAACCCAGGCGCAGCTCACCGAGCGGCTGGTAGGGCGCCTGCGTGCTCGGGCGCGCCATCAGCTTGGCCTGCGCTAGCTCTGCCGCGGCGCGCGCCTCGCCGGCAAAGATCAGCCGCCGCACCTCCGGCAAGCTGCCGAGCGCTTCCGGGTTGGTCGGGTCGTAAGGACCGCCGGCCCACCACGTGCCTTCGTTCAGCACGACGCGCTCGGCGGGAACACCGCCGCACACCAGGGCTCCCAGTCGCCCGTTGCCGAGCGGCAGCGCCTCCGTGAGCGCCTCCTCCGCGGGGTGCCGATAGCGCAGAGTGAGCGGCGCGCGCGTCATCGCCGGCGCTATCCGAACATTTCGACCAGCGCGCCGTTGTGCGCGGGCGACGCGTCGAGAGCCAAGAACGTGGCCGTCTTCGCCACCTCGTCGGCGCTCATGCGCGCGGCGAAGGGGCCTCCGCGCAGCATGTCGGTGTCGATGGCGCCCGGCAAAATCGCGACCGCGAGCAGCCCCGAATCTCTCAGCTCCTCGGCGAGGCTCTTGACGAAGCCGCTGAGCCCCCATTTCGAAGCCGCATAAGCGGCGGCGCCCGGCGAGCCCAGCGTGCCGCTGATGCTGCCGATGAACACGAAGCGCCCGCGGCCCGCGGCCCGCATCGGCGGCAAGAGGGCGCGCGTCAGCACGAACGGAGCGCGCAAGTTGACGTCGAGCTGCTCGTCCCACGCGTCAACGCTGGTTTGCTCGATCGTGCCGCGCACGATCATGCCCGCGTTGTGCACGACGACGCTGGGAGGCCCGAGGTCTTCCACCACGCGCGCGGCGGCGCGCTCGAGCGAGGCCGGATCGCGAAAATCGGCGGGGGCGAGCACGACCTTGCGGCCGAGCTCTCGCGCGAGCTGCTCGGCGGCTCCGCTCAGCTCGGGTGACGCCCTACCGACGAGCCCGAGATCGAGCCCTCGGGCCGCCAGCGACGCCGCGATCGCCCGTCCGACGCCGCGGCTGGCGCCCGTCACGAGCGCCACTCCGCTCAAGGAACCGCCTCGACGCGCCGGCCGAGCAGGAGCGCGAGCTCCGCTGCGGAAAGGTCGCCGCGGCGCGCCGTCGTCGAGAGCTCACTGTGAGCCTCGCGCGCGCCGCGCGACACCAAGCAGCCGTGCACGAGCCGCAGCTCGCAGTACGCCGCCGCGGCGCCGCCGTGCTCCACGAGGGCTTGCACCACGCTCTCGCCGATCGACTCCTGCAAGCTCAAGCGGCGCGCGAAGGCGCCGACCAGCTTGGACAACGTGCCGAGCCCGAACAAGCTCGCGCCCGGCCGGTACACGACGCTCGCGGTGCCGTGTGAGAGCAGCAGATGATGCGGGCACACGGTGCTGACGGCGATGCCCGTCAGCGCCACCAGGCCGCTGTGCTGGCCCGGCGCGATCGCTTGCCCATCCGCGAGCAGCGCCTCGACGTCGACGTCGTAGCCGGTGAGCAGCTCGCTCGCGTACGCCGCGACGACGCGCTCCGGGGTGCCGCGCAGATCGGGTTCCCGATCGGGATCGCGCCCGAGAGCGAGGAGGAATTCATGCACCGCCCGCTCGGCGCGGGCTCGATCGATCACCACCAACGCCCTGCCTCAATTCACGAGCTTACGCCGCACGTCGAGGCTCAGCGGCCGGCGACCCGGGTACCCCGCCGTCAGCTCGTGGTAGTAGCCGAGCGTATCCTCGCCGTAGCGCCAGCACAGCCAGACGAGCTTGCCGTCGACACGGCCATAAAAGTCTACCAGGCCGGTTTGTGGGTCTTTGATGACCCCGCCCCATTTCTGCACGCGCTGCCAGCCGGTTTCGTAGCGGGCGATGCGCGAGCGCAGATCGCGCTTCAGCCGGCTCACCTCGCTCGAGTCAGCGACGGTGGGCGATAGCGAGCGTGGCGGCTCGCCCGTCAAGCGCATCAGCTCGGCCAGCCGCTGCTCGATTTCCGCTTGGGCGCGCAGTTGATCTTGAACCAGCGACGAGAGCGCTGGAATCAGGGCGTTGACCTCGGAAATCGTGAACACTCGTTGCGTCGCGAGCTCTTCTTCCATCACTCGACTCCAGAGCACGATCCCGTCTACTCGTGCGCCACTGCGATCAGCAATTGCGTCAAGCTGCAGGAGCTTACGAGCCGATCCGCGCATGGTCAAGGAGACGAGAGCGCGAATCGCAGGCGCGTAGCAGTGGAGATGTACGAATGCGATGTACGAGCCGTAAAAGTTCTCGCTGGAGGAGACGGCGGCGCTGCGATTCGAGGTCAGAGCATGAGACGTGCCACTCGCCATCACGTCGCAAAGCGCCTTGACGTCGATAAGAGCGCAAAAAGTTGCGTTTCCGGCGAGACGTGCAAGCTGGCGCGGCCCAGCCCTAGCTCAGTTCGTGGGCCAGAATATGATTGCCAGTTTGGTCAAGAAGAAGTCGGCGATCAAAATCGTGATCGAGACGACCACCACCGCGCGCGTGGTGCTGTTGCCGACGCCCACGGAGCCCCCGCGCGTCGCCATGCCCATGTGACAGCCGACGAGCGCGATGATCGCGCCGAAGACCGGCGTCTTCATCATGCCGCTCGCGAAGTCCGCCATAGTGACGACGCTGAGCGCGGAGTTCAGGAAGAACTTCCACTGAATGTTGAACTCGAGATCGCTAATCAGCATCGCGCCGCCGAAGCCGAGCACCAGCGCGAACGCCGCCAGCACGGGCATGACGAGCGTCGAGGCGACGAGCCGCGGCCACACCAGCTTCTTCAGCGGGTCGGCGCCGAGGGCGCGCACGGCGTCGATCTGCTCGTTCACTGCCATCGACCCCACCTCGGCCGCCATGCCGGAGCCGATGCGGCCGCCCACGATGACCGCGGTGAGCGTCGGCGCCAGCTCGCGCATGAAGCTGAGCGCCACCACGCGGCCCGTGTACTCCATGCCGCCGAACTTGCGCAGACCGAACGCGAACTGGACCGACATCACCATGCCGATGAACACGCTGGTGACGATGACGATGCCGAGCGACGCCACGCCCAGGGCCTCGACTTGCTGCAAAATGGCGCGCCCCTCGAAGGGGCGACGAACGCCGGCGCGTAGGGCGCCGAGCATCATGCTGGTGACGGTGCCGACGCCCTCGACCAAGGCCGTGATCTTGCCGATCTGGCGCTCCCAAAACTTGGGAGGAGGCGGCGGCATCAAGCTGCGCCGCTCGCCTTGGCTGGGCGGAGGGATCGAGTCGGTCGGCGCGCGCGTCGTCATGTTCAGGGCTCGGTGGCGAAGCCGCGCACGAAGCTCTCGAATGGAGCCGCGTCACCGGCGCGCACATCGGCGATGCGCCAGAAATCGTACACGCAGCCGTCTTTCTTGAGCACGTACACGAGGAAATGCTTGGGCACGCCGTCGAGCTTGCCGAGCAGCTCGGTCCGCATGGCGGCACGGCCGTCGAGGGTGAGCTCCTCTTGCGACTTCAGCTCACGCTCCGTGAACTGCAAGAACAGGTGCTGTGTCAGCGAGGCGAGCGGCACGTCGTCGCCGTCGACGCCGCAGCGGCCGTTCAGCGCGATCGTGGCGGGCGCTCCGTCGTCACGGAACGCGAGCAAGGTGCCGTCGGCGTCGACCTGGTGCCAATCGCTCGGCACGGGACCGGTGTGAAAGCGCAGCGTGCCGTCGTCGTAAACGCGGCCGTCGTAGCGCGAGCCTGCGCACGCCGTGGCCAAAAACGTCACTCCGAGCAGCCATCCGACCCTTCGCATAAGGTGGGCGGACGCTAGCACGAAAGGTATAAGGAGGCGGCCCCCGGATGTTTCCGATCAAGGACCAAAATCCGACGCGAACGTTCCCGTTCGTGAACTACCTGCTGATCGCGGCGAACATCGCGGCGTACGTCTGGCAGACCTGGCTCATTGGTCAACAGGGCGAGGCGGCCATCGTGACCGGCTATGGCTTGGTTGCCACACGCCTGACGACGGACCCGCTCGGCGAAGCCTTCACGATCTTGACCAGCATGTTCATGCACGGGGGGCTCGCGCACTTGGGCGGCAACTTGCTGTTCCTCTACATCTTCGGGGACAACGTCGAAGACTCGCTCGGGCACCTCCGCTACATCGGCTTCTACTTGCTGGCGGGCGTCGCGGCCGCGGGGGCGCAGCTCGCGACCGGCATCGATAGCCCGGTGGCGATGGTCGGCGCGTCGGGCGCGATCTCGGGGGTTTTGGGCGCTTACATCGTGCTCTTCCCGCGCGCGCCGATCCTGGTCCTGAACTCGATCCCCCTGCTCTGGCTCTTCCTCGGGCTGTTCTTGTCGTTCCCGGCCTGGCTCGTGATCGGCTTTTGGTTCGTGGGGCAGCTGCTGTCGGGCGTGTCGTCGCTCGGCGCCGCCAGCATGGGCGGGGTCGCGTTCTTCGCGCACATCGGCGGCTTCCTCGCCGGCCTCCTGCTGGTAAAGCCCATGCTTGCGCGGGGGCCGACGCGCGACAGCCAGCAGTGGGTAGGCTGGCGACCGCCGCCGCGGCGCGCGCGGCCGCTGCCGAGATCACGCTACGACGCTTGGCGTGATCGCTGAGCTCGCCGCGATTTAGCGCCAAATTTCGCGGTCGACTCGGGGCGACGCGCTCGACTTGACCCGCGGCCGGCCTGCTCGCACGCTCCGGCCCTTCCATGGCTTCGACGCTTCGGATTTACAACACGCTCACTCGCAACACGGAGCCGCTCGAGCTGCGTACGCCGGGCGAAGCCACCATCTACTGCTGCGGGCCCACCGTGTACGACGTGCCTCACGCCGGGCACGCGCGCGCCGCCCTCGCGCCGGATTTGCTCGTGCGCCGCCTCATGCAGCAAGGCATCAAGGTCAAGTTCGTCCGCAACATCACCGACGTCGACGACAAGATCTTGGAGCGCGCGAAGAAGAACGGGGAGAGCCCGCTCGCGCTGTCTCAGCGCATGACGGCTGTTTATCAAGAAGAAATGGCGGCGTGCGGCTGTCTCTCCCCCACGCACGAGCCGCGCGTCAGCGAGACGATCCCGGAGATCATCGAGCTCGTGCAGAAGCTCGTCGCGAGCGAGAACGCCTACGAGCTGGAGATGGGCGATGGCAAGCGCGACGTCTACTTCTCGGTGCGCAGCTTCCCGGGCTACGGCAAGCTGTCGCGGCGCAAGATCGACGACTTGCAGGCGGGCGCGCGCGTCGAGCGCGACGACCACAAACGTGATCCCCTCGACTTCGCGCTGTGGAAGGGCGCAAGCGTTGGCGACTGGGGCTGGGAGTCACCGTGGGGCCGCGGGCGCCCCGGCTGGCACATCGAGTGCTCGGCGATGGCCAGCAAGTTTTTGGGTCACGGCTTCGACGTGCACGGCGGAGGCATGGACCTGATTTTTCCGCATCACGAGAACGAGATCGCGCAAAGCGAGGCCGCCGAGCCCGGCGGGGGCGATTACGCGCATTGCTGGATGCACAACGGCTTCGTCAACGTCGACAAAGAGAAGATGAGCAAGTCGCTCGGCAATTTCGTCACCGTGCGTGACGTGCTGGCGCGCAACGACGCGGAGGGGTTCCGCTGGTTCTTGCTGGCCGCGCACTACCGCGGGCCGATCCAATTCGACACCGAGCACGCGCCCGACGGCCGCGTGGTGTTTCCGGGGGTCGACGAAGCCGAGCGGCGCGTCGACTACCTCTTCGCGACCGTCGAGCGCCTGACGGAGCTGACGAGCGCGGGCCTCACGACGCCGGGCAAGCTGCCGCCGGAGCTGCAGAAGCTGAAGGGCGAGATCGAAGCCGCCGCGAGCGCCGGCGACGCCGCGCTGGACGACGACCTGAACACGCCCGTCGCCCTGGCCGCGCTGGGCGAGCTGATGCGCATCGCCAACGAGACGACCATGCTCGCTCAGAAGCGCAAGAAGGACCTGGCGTTCGCCGGCGCCGCGGGAGCCGTCGGCCAAAAAGCGTCCAACGCCATCCGCGCGTTGACGCAGCAGCTCGGCTTGCTCAACGTGCCGCCCGCGGTCTACGCGGCGCGCGTCAAAGCGCGGCGGCTCGCGCTGCGCCAGCTATCCGCGGCCAGCATCGATCAAAAGCTGATCGAGCGCGCAGAAGCCCGCAAAGCCAAAGACTTCGCGCGCGGCGACGCCATCCGCGACGAGCTCCTCGCCCTCGGCGTGACCCTCTCCGACGGCGCCGACGGCACCTCGACCTGGACCATCACCCAATAACCCGCCACCGCCGCCGCCGCACTCCGTACGGCTCGAGATAACAGGGAGGCGGGGAGGCGGGGAGCCGCCAACCCGAGCCTCATGGGGCTCGCGCGCTCCGCGCCCACCGCCACAACCCCCCTCCCCTCGCCGTCACCCCTCCCCTCGCCGTCACCCCTCTCACGCACCGTGAAACCTTCTCCCCGCACCGTGAAACCCTCTCACGGCACCGTGAAACCCTCTCACGCACCGTGAGACCCTTCTCGCTCCCCGTCCTCGAGGGACACGAATTTTTGGCGCGGTTCCTCCGCGACAAAAATTGCGCTTCCACCTCTCGCCCTCCCCGCCTCCCCGCCTCCCTGTTATCCCCTCTCGCCGCGCATCGCCGCGCATCGCCGCGCATCGCCGCGCATCGCCGGCCGTCCGTAGCGACCCCACGCCGACACAAAAGCGCTGCCGAATGGGCTGCAGCGAAGGCAGCCCACCAAGCCGTTACACGCCGATGAACAGGCGGTGAGCGAAGTTGCGCTCCAGCTTCGCGCGCAAAACTTTGTCGGCCGCCGTCTCGATGTCGTACTCGACGCGCTTGAACTCGAAGCGCTTCTTGGCGGCGTCGTAGAGCGTGTAGCTGGCGCGGTTGTCGTAGTCGCGCGGTTGGCCGACGGAGCCGACGCTGACGATGTACTTGCGATCGGGCTGGAGCTCGAAATCGATCGGCGGCAGCTCTTCGACGGAGTTCTTCGTCAGCGCGAACACCTTGCACAGGTGGGAATGCCCGATCAGCGTCAGCGGCGCGAGCTCCTCGAAGATGGGCAGGCACTCGCGCGCTTGCTCGGGGGCGAAGATGTACTCGAACTCTTCGAGCCGCACTGGCGAGCCGTGACACAGGTTCACTTGCTGCTCGGGCAGCTTGATCTGGTACGGCAGCTCCTTGAGCCACGCCATGTTCTCGGCGGACAAGAGCTGCGCGTGTAGGTCGAGCGCGTGGCGGGCTGCCTCGTAGTAGTACGAGTAGTCCATCCGGCCCGCGACGGCCGCGTCGTGGTTGCCAAGGATCGTCGCCTCGACCATGCCGCGCACCACGTCGGCGCACTCGTTTGGGGACCCGCCGTAGCCGACCGTGTCGCCCAGACAGTAGTAGCGATCGACTTCTTCGCTCTTGAACGCCTCGACGACGGCGCTCAGCGCTTCGTAGTTCGCGTGAATGTCGCTGAGGATGCCGAGGCGCATGCTTGAGTGAGTGTCTGGCTTTCGGAGCGAGGGATAGAAACGTGAGGGTAACACGCTTCCGGGTGACGCTAAGCAATCCTCCTGCGGCCGCCCGTGCGCAAGCATTTCCTGGGCTTGGGCGGCATTCAGATGGAGACCCGCCCCTGTTCGGGGTTCGGCCGTTCAGTGGCGGGCTCGTCCGGCCGTCGGGGCCGGGCCGCGGAGCCAAGGGGGGGCCCACGCCTGGAGGCGCAGGGCCCTTGGATTCGCGGCTGGTTCGAAGTGGGTCGGAAATGCTGGCTCGCGACCGGCTCGGGGCGGGTCGAGCCGACCCCGCTGCGCCCTGCTACGTTGCGCCCCGCCATGGACCAAGAGACCGCCCCCGAGGCGATCGCCGACCTCGTTCGCGCCTGCCTCACCTACGTGAAGCGCGCGCTCGGGACCGATCTCGACTTCACGCCCGAAACGTTGCCGCTGCTCGATCACTACCTGAGCGAGGTGCGCGAGGAGCTCACGCAGAAGCCGGAGCTGGCCGAGCTCACCGCGCACGCCGCCGGCGCCTACTTCGGTGAGGTCTTGCGCCGGCAGATGCGCGGCTTCTGGCGACTCCCCACCGGCAACCTGCACGACTATCAGGTTTGCTCGAGCGTCGCGTTCGTCTCCATCAACCCGTTCGGTGTCGCCTACGACGCGCTCTACGACGGCACGGAGCACCAAGGTCCGCGCTCGAACTTGCGCGTCGCGCCGGAAGACGTGGGCTACGTGAGCGCGCGCCTGGCCACCGTGCCGGAGGTACCGGATGAGCAATTTTACCTGCTCACCACGCGCATCGAGGCCATCGAAATCACGGTGGAGGCCCTGCGCGCCCGCCTCGAAGAAGAGGGTTACTCCGAGATGGAATACACCCTCGAGGATTACGAGGCGGAGCAGCGCTACCTGAACTAGCGGAGCGCCCCCGGCGCCCGGGCGCTGCTCAGTGAGCCCTGTCGGGCTCGTCGCCGACGATGAAGCGCGCCGGCAGCTCTACCAACTTGCTCGGAGTGCTCTCGGCGCCGAGGAAGTCGCGGGCCTGAACCGTGTAGCGCCCCGTCTTCAGACCGCTCACCAGCCACTCGGCGCCGGCGCGGAGCCAGACGACCGGAACGCCGTCGACCAAGAGGTAGCGCGGCAGGTCGCCCCGGTTTTGGAACACGAGCCCGAGCTTGGGCGCCGCCGCGTCGTGCTTTTCGGGAGGAGGCAGGGCGCGCACCCGCAGCTCGCCGAGCTCGCGCTCCTCCACCAGCGCGATGAAGGGCGGACCGGGCAGCTCACCGCGCCGCACGCCGACGCCGAGCGGAGGCACCGCGAGCCCGTCCGGCGGCAGCTCCACGCGCTTGGCGACCTTGCTCATCTCGAGCTCGAAGCGCCCGCCGGAGGCCCAGGTGTAGGCGGCCCGCAGCGGGACCCACTCCGGCTTGCACGCCGTCGACTCCGGCGTGACCGACAGCAGCTCGACGAGCAGGCGACACAAAAGCTCACCCGCGCCGCCCGCCGCTGGCATCTGCGCCTGCTCGAGCTCGAGCTTGCCCACGCTGGTCTCGAGGCGCTGGCGCTGGGTGGCAAAGCCCAGGAAGTTCCCGCTGCCGCTGAGCACGACGCTCGGGTCGGCGAGCGGCGTGAAGTCGACGCGGCGCTCTTGGAGAGCGGCGCGCAAGGTGCCGGGCGGTAGCGGCGTGTAGGCTTCCTCGCGCGGCCAAAGCACGATGTGTCCGTAGCGGTCGTCGCGCGCCCGCAGCTCCGTGCCGGTTGGAAAAGGGAACGCGGGCGACGAAAGCACCAGGCGCATTCGGCCGAGCGACGAGAGCTCGAACGAGGCATCGAGCGCGGTCTTGTCGCGGGCGCGGGCTAGCGCGTCGGCGCTCGCCTCCGGCGGACGCGGAGGCGGCGCGTCGAGCCAGCGAAATCGCGCGCTCAGCACGAGGCCGGGCGCCGCGCGCGGCTCGGGGTCGGGCGGCAACGCGTCATCTTCGCGCAAGGGACGCGGCGGCTCGGGAGCCGGCGCGACCGAGCTCGCCTCGGTCAGCGCGTGGCCCGCGTCGCGCGAGGACGTCTTCGCGGGGCTCGCGGCCAGCGGCGCCGGCAGCACGCTCGCGTTGGGGCTGGGCTCGCTGGCGCTCGACGCAGGCGGCGCGTCGGTGAGCCGCTGCTCGCAGCCCAGCGCCAAGAGCGCGAGAGCGGCCGTGCGCGCGAGCAGCGGAGGCGAGCCTGACATCCGCACCGAAGCTAACCCAGCTCGAGCGCCATCACCACCGCGTCCTCGCCGGTGTCGGTGTAGTAGCGGGCGCGGCGGTCGAGCTCACTGAAGCCGAGCTTCGCGTAGAGTGAGCGCGCGGCGGCGTTGCTCTCGCGCACCTCGAGCAGCACCACGCGCGCGCCCGTCTGCGCGCCTTCGCGCGCGAGCGCTTCGGTGAGCACGCGCGCGTAGCCTCGCCGGCGCGCGCTCGCCGTCACGCCCAAGTCCGTCAGGTGCAGCTCGTCGGCAGCGCGCCAGGCCAGCAAGAAGCCCACGACGACGCCCGCGGAGCGCGCCACCAGCAGCCGCGCGTAGCTGCGCGCGAGCTCCGCCTGCACGTCGACGACCAGCCCGCACTCCCGCGCGATGGCGTCGATGGCGGGCGCGTCGGCGGCGCCGGAAAGCTCGATCACGGTCTCCATCGCTAGCGCGTCATAGCCCAAGCGCGCGCGGCCAGCAGCGGCACATCGAGCACCAGCTTCAGCTGCCCGTCGGGGCGCAGCACGGCGCCCGAAAAGGGCCCCGAGAGCGCGATCAGCGAGGGCACCGAGCGGATCGCCACCGACTCCACCCGAGCCGCGTGCTCGACGCCCACCGATACCGGCAGCGCCCCCTCCACGCAGAGCTCCACGCTCACGGGCGCGTGCTCGCGCGAAGCGCGCCCGAGGCACGTCGAGAGCCTCACGCCGCGGTAACCACCCGCCGGCCGCGAGAGCGCGCCCGTGAAGTCGACCGGCAGCGCGTAGTCGTCGCCGCCTTCTCGCAGCCAGAGCACGTCGACGACGCTCTGATCGCTCGGCACCTCGAGCGTCGCCACCAAGCCGCCCGCCTCCCCGGAGCGCAGGTGGATCGTGCCGCCCAGACGCCGCACGGCGTCTTCCGCCAAATCGAGCCCCAGCCCGCGCCCGCGCAGCGGATCGGCGCGGGTGCTCGTGGTGAGGCCGGGCAAGAACAAGAGCAGCAGCAGCTCGCCCTCCAAGCTGCGCTCAGCCTGCTCCGGGCTCATGATGCCGCGCTCGACCGCCAGCTCCCGCAAGCGCGCCGTATCGACGCCCTGCCCGTCGTCTTCGACGACCACGCGTAGCCACTCCCCCAGGCGCGCGGCCCGAAACGTGATCCGGCCCATCTCGGATTTGCCGTGATGACGTCGCTGCTCCGGCAGCTCGATGCCGTGGGTCGCCGCGTTCTTGGCGAGCTGGATCAGCGCGTCGTAGAGCCGATCGGCCACCCTCCGGTCGATCGGCAGCTCGCCCCCCACCGAAGTGACGCGCACCCTCTTACCCTCTTGATCGGCGAAGCGCATCACCGCGCGCGCCAGCCGCTCGAACAGCGTGCCGACGCTCGTGCGCCGCAGCTCGAGCAGGGCGCCACGCATCTCGCGCGAGCGGCGCTCGACCACCTCCGAGCCCCGCTGAAGGGCCGCCGCGCCGCGTTCGGCGTTGGTCGCGCCCGCGCGCAGCGTCGCGGTCGCGGCCTCGATGCGCGACAGCGCGACGGCGTTGTGGCCCGCGAGGCGTGAGGGCTCGAGCAAGCGCAGCGCCTCGTGCAGCGAGGTCTGCGCCGCGCGGAGCCGACCTGCGCTTTGACGCGCCAGGTCCGCGCCGCGCAGCAGCTCGTGGCCAACCATGTTCAAGTGCTCGATGCGCTCGAAGAAGCGATCGACCTCGCTGGACGCAATGCGCAGCTGCCCTTGCTCGTCCGCCACGTCGGCCGGCGGCGGGCGGCTCGGCGGCTCCGTCTTGGCGCGCGCGCGCCGGGGCGCGTCGGACTCGGACGAGGAGGGGCGCGCGCCGCGCGACAAGTGACGCAGCGTCGCGACGCCGCGCGCCGAATCCTCCAGCAAAAGCGCGATCATGGCGCGGTGGCGCGCCAGCTCCACCACCGCCGACGCCGCCGCCGCTTCGCCGGGAGCGAGCGTCTTCAGCCGCGACTCGAGGCCGTGGCAGTACCAGGTCGTCACGTCGTCACCCACCGACGCGGCGGCGCCCTTCATGGCATGCACGCTGCGCCGCGCCACCTCGAGCCCCTCGCGCGCGCTGCCGCTCGAGGAGAGCACAGCGTCGAGCTCACCCAAGCGGTCGCGCATCGCGGCGTGGTACTCGTGCCGATAGCGCTCGTCGACGCGTGACGGCGAGAGCCCGTCGGGGGGCTCGGGGAAGCGGGTGGAGCTCGCCGGCTCACCGCGCGCGAGCCGCTCGAGCACGCCGCGCAGCAGCGAGCGCACGCTCGCCAGCGCGCTCCGATCGCCCTCGCGAAGGCGAGCGCTGTGCTGCGACACGACCAGCGCCAAGTCGGAGTAGCCCGAGAGCGCGAACGAGCCCTTCAGCGAATGCAAGGCCGCGCGCACCTCCATCACCTCGACGCCGGCCTCGAGCATCGGCAACCGCTTCTCGATCTCACCGGCCAGCAGCGGATCGAGCTTTCGCTCGGGCGCTTCGCGGAGGCCCGAGCCGGAGGTCACGAGTCGTCCGTCGTGCGCTCAGCCTCGAGCGAAGCCACGCGCGCTCGCAGCGCCCGCGCCGCGTCGCCGGCGCCGCGCGCCTCGAGCGCCGCCAAGGTATCGAGCAGCTCCGCCGCTTCCCGCCCGGCGCGGGCGACGAGGCCGCCCAGCTCCGGGTCGACGCCGAGCTGAGCCCGCAGCTCGCTCGCCAGCTCCGCGAGCGCGCTGCCCTGAGCGCGGCTCCGCTCCGCCGCGCGGAGCACCTCGCCCGCGACCGCGCGGGCGGCGTCGGCCAGCGGCCCCAGCGCGAGCACCAGCCGCTCGCGCTCGCGCTCCAGCTCGGCCACGCGCGTGGCGTGATCGTCGAGCACGTCGGCGCTGCGCCCGAGCGCGCTCCGCACCTCTTCGGTCATGGCCATCAACGCTTTGCCCGCGACCTCGCCCAGCCGCGCGCCCTCGAGCGCCGCGTTCAGCGTCGAGAGCCGGCCGCGCTCGAGCGAGTCGCGCAGCTCTTGCACGCTGCCGCGCAAGTCACGGCCGCGCAGCGCCAGCCGCTCCCCGCCCTCGAGCAGGCCCTCGATTTCCGCCGCCTGCCGGGCCGCTTGCGCTTGCGCCTGGCCGCTCGCCTGCTCCGCGTCCTCAGCGGCCTTGATGGCCTCGGCCAAGCTCTCGGCCAAGCGCTGGCGATCTGCCGCCGCGATCTCGGTCATGCTTCGACTCCTTGCTCGCTCGCGCCGCGCGCCGACGAGCGCACCAGCTCGGCCACGTCGAGCGCGGGCGCGCGCAAGCCGTGCAGCGCCACGCCGTCGCCGTCGGCCTCGAAAAAACCTACCGCCTCTGGATCCGCGCCGAGCAGGCCCACCAGCTCACCGCCTACCTCGCACACCGTGAGCGCGCTGCCGCGCGGGCCCACCGCGATGATGGCCAGCACCTGACCGTCGACCAGCGCCATCGTCAGCCCCGTGCCGGCCACGTCCGAAATCGCCGGCACCGGCACGAAGCGCCGCACCGAGTGCGAAGGCAAGAACCTGAGCTCGCCGTTCAGCCGCACGATCACCCCCGCGCGGTTCAAGGGCAGTGCGGGGCTCTGAGTGACCATTGCGCGCGCTCAGGCCGCGGCCTTGCGCCGTACCAGGCGCGAGTTGAGGAACTGATACAAAATCTTACACAGCTCGAAGGAGCTGATGTTTTGCGAGTCGACGAGCTCGCGAATCGTGCGCTCGCCGTCGATGGCCTCGAGCACGTTGCGCTCTTGACGCGTCAAGTTCGCTTCCTCGCCCAGGCGCTCGATCGCGACCGTGTCTTGATAGAGCACCTCGTCGAAGTCGAAGCTGCCCTCGATCAAACGCCACTCGTCGACGCGGCGGAAGCCCTCCATCACCAGCGCGCCCGTCTCCATGCCCAGCGCCGCCTTCGTCGCGGCCGGGTTCTCCGCCTCGACCGTGAACGCAAAACGCCCGGCGCTCCAGCGCACCGCTTCGTAGAGCAGCTCCGAGGTTTGCCGCGTGAGCGCGCGCTTCACCTGATCTTCGGTCACCATGCCGAGCTGCACCAGCAGCTCACCCAGCAAGCGCTTGTTGCTGCCGCGCTTGTCGAGCACGCTCGCGAGCTCATCCCGCGTGACGGCGCCGATCTCCACCAGGTAGCGCCCGAGCAAGAACTCCACGCGCATCCCGCGTGAGCTCGCGAAGTCCACGCGGCCTTTGTTGATGTAGAGCGTCACCTCGCTGTGCTTGGTGAACATGCTGAGCGCGCCGGTTTGACGCTGCAAATCCAGCAGCTGCAGCACCTCCGCGATCGACACGACGCTGATGTCGCCCGCCAGCACCTCGCGCGTTTTATCGCCGTAGCTCAGCGCGCGCAGCAGCGTGCCCATCGCGCCCATGCTCTCGGGCGTGATCGCGCGCTGCACCGCCGCCGCCACCGCCTCGGACGCGCCCTCGAGCTCGGGCGTCTTCGACAGCTCCGGCATGATCAGCCGCGACAGCGCCGCGCCGTACTCTTGCGCCGCCTGCACCCGCCGCAGCCCCGGATCTTCACTGAAGCTCGTGCGACTCGGGCGCAGGCTCTCCATCGAGCCCGTCTCCGTCTCCTCGAACGGCATCGACTCGCCGTCCGGCACCGGACGCCCGCGCCCTTCCTCGTGCTTCTTCAGCGCGCCTTCGACCACCGCCACCAGCCCGCGCGCGTCGAACGGCTTCGTAATCGCGTCGATGGCCCCCGTCTGCTGCACGAATTGACCGCGGATCTTGTCGCCCTTGGCGCTCATCAGCACCACTGGCAGAGCCTTCAGGTCCTCCTTCGCGCGCAGCTCGCGGCAGAACTGATAGCCATTCATGCGCGGCATCACGAAGTCGAGCAGCACCAGGTCCACCTTTTGGCGGCCGAGCAGCTCGAGCGCCTCCTGACCGTCTTGCGCCGGCACCGCCTCGAAGGCGCTCGCTTCCAAAATCGAGCACACGACCTTGCGGATCGTGGGGCTGTCATCGACGACCAGAATTCGCGCGCTCATCTCGGAAGGGCCTTCAATCGTGTCCGTAGCTCGGCCACGAGGTCAAGCTCAACCGCAGGGGGCTGCCTCAACCGCAGCCCCATCGGCCGCACTTCCGTGGCGCCCCCGGGCTAGCATGCGCGGCACGAGATTTTGCCGCCGGCACGGCCCTTCCGGCGGCTCTCCCCACCGCAAAACCGCCGCCCTAATCCGTGATCATCGACTCGATCTGCGCAAAGGCGCGCTCGAGCGACGCGCGCCCACCTTGCCCGGCGAACGCGGTGGGGACGTGGGCGTCGCGCGCCGCCGCCAGCGCGGGCTCGCTGTGCTTGTGCTTCACGGCTCGATCGAGGATCACGACGCCGCAAACGCGGCCGTGTCGGATGCGCTGCGGCAGATTGCCGAGCGCGTGCACGCCGTCGCGCTCCGTGTCGATCCACTCCACGTGATCGGCGAAGCCCTCGGGCACCGCGTCGCTGCGATCGCGCGACAGCGCGCCGATGACGACCAGCTTCTGCGCGGCGAAGGCCGCGCGCAGCTTCGGGAAGTCACCGACCACCGGCTCGGGCGCCTTCAGCGCGCTCTTGCTCGGCGGTGCCTTCAGCGGCATGGGCGCGTGCTCGTCGGGGGCCACGGTGTCGAGCTTGGGCTGCAGCAAGCGCGAAAGCTCCGGCAGCTGCAGCAGCGCGTCGCGCAGCTCCTCCGCCGCGCGGGCCACGGAGACGCCCGTCTTGCTCGGCGCCTTCAGGCGGTGCTCGGCCGCGAAATCGTGGGCGAGCTGCTGCTCGACGGCGCGCCGGTACGAGCCGAGCGCCGCCTCGACTCGCTCGATGCGCGCGGCCCCGTCGCGCCTCCGCGCGGCCAGCGCCGCACGGAGGCTCTCGAGCAGCTCGTCGATCGGAGAAGCCGGATCGGTCATCGCCGGCTCACGCGCGCGTTCACGTCTGCGGCTCACCGATGGTGCGGATGCGCAGCTCCGCGAGCTGATGCGGCCCGACCATGCCCGGCGCGTCGCTCATCATGTCGGTGCCCTTCTGCGTCTTCGGGAACGCGATCACGTCACGGATGCTCTCGGTGGCGTTCATCAGCATCATGATGCGATCCATGCCGAGCGCGATACCGCCGTGAGGCGGCGCGCCGAACTTCAAGGCGCTGAGCAAGAAGCCGAACTTCTCCTGCGCCTCTTCGTCTTTGATGCCGAGCGCCGCGAACACCTTCTTCTGCACCTCGGGATCGTGCAAGCGGATGCTGCCGCCCGCGATCTCGAAGCCGTTCAGCACCAAGTCGTAGCGGTAGCAGAGCACCTTGCCCGGGTCGGTGTCGATCAGCGCCACCGAGTCGTCGTGCGGGCGCGTGAAGGCGTGGTGCGCGGCCGCCCACGTCTTGCTGTCGTCGTCGTACTCGAACAATGGCGGATCGACGACCCAGCTGAAATTCCACTGGTCGCCGTGGCCGACCTCCGGGATGAGCCCCATCTTCTTGGCCACGATCACGCGCAGGTTCGCCATCACGGTGTGCACCTGCGAGGCCTTGCCGAACTGGAACAGCAGCACGTCGTTCTCGCTCGCGCCGACGGCCGCGTTCACCGCCTTCATGAACTCGGGCGTCGCGCTCTTCGCCAGCGGCGACTGCACCCAGATTCCATCCGGGCCGACCTTCGCGCGCGCCAAGCCGCCCGCGCCCATGCCCTTGGCCTGCTGCTCGAGCTTCTCCTGATCGGTGCGCGACAAGTTCGCGCTGGCGGGCACGACCATCGCCTTGACGATCTCGGTCGGCAAGTCGCGCCGGTAAGCGCCGCTCTTGAACTTCTCGGCGATGGGCGTGAAAAACGGCACTCCGCCGCCCCCATGCTCGACGACCAGGTCCGTCAAGTCGGTGTGCGGTAGGCCGAAGCGCAGGTCCGGCTTGTCGTTGCCGTACTTGGTCATCGACTCCTCGAAGTCGAGGTGCGGGAAGTGACCGTCCGGGTAGAGCTCCGTCAAGTCGACGTTCAGGGCCGCCTTCCAGATCGCGAAGATGAGGCCCTCCACCAGGTTGAACACGTCTTGCTGGTTGACGAACGACATCTCGATGTCGATCTGCGTGAACTCGGGCTGGCGATCGATGCGCAAATCCTCGTCGCGGAAGCAGCGCACGATCTGAAAGTAGCGATCGTAGCCGGCGACCATGAACAGCTGCTTGAACAGCTGCGGGCTCTCCGCCAAGGCGTAGAATTTTTGCGCGTGCAGGCGCGACGGCACGAGGAAGTTGCGCGCGCCGCCAGGCGTGTACTTGACCAAGAACGGCGTCTCGATCTCCATGCAGCCCTGCGAGGTGAGGTAGTTGCGCGTGGCCTGGTTCACGTTGTGGCGCATGCGCAAGGCGCGGTGCAGCGGCCCGCGGCGCAGATCGAGGTAGCGGTACTCGAGCCGCACCTCTTCGCGCGTATCGCTCTTGTCTTCGATCGCGAACGGCGGAGTCTCTGCCTTGTTGAACACGGCCGCCTCTAGCACCGTGAGCTCGATTTCACCGGTGGGGATGTTGGGGTTGGCGGCGCTCACCATCTTGTTCTCCTTCTTGGAGAACTGCTCCCCGCGCGACTTCACCTTGCCGCGGACGCCGATCACCCACTCGCCGCGCAGCGCCTCGGCGACCTTGTGGGCCTCGGCCGAGGCGTCGGGATCGAACACGATTTGCGTGACCCCCTCGCGGTCCCGCAGGTCGATGAACGCGATGGACCCGTGGTCGCGTCGATTGGCCACCCAGCCGAAGAGGACCACCTCTTTGCCGATGTCGGAGGCGCGGAGCGCGCCGCAGCTATGGGTTCGTTTCAGCTCATCAATGAAGCGGGCCACTGGTTTTTCCTTGGATTTGGGGGTGCGGAAGGCTCCGCGACCCACCGGGCCGGCTGTTTTACCACCCGCGCGCGCGTTTGGCGCCTCCATCGCGAGCGCGCGCGCATCCGCGCAAAACTGGGCCAAATTCGTGCGGATCTGGCTTCTGTCACGAACGAGGCCGGGTCTGTCCCGGTCGCCCTCCGTGTATGAGCCCCAGCCGCGACGAAAGTAACCGCACCGGCGCCCTGTTCGAGTCGATCTGCCCGAAGCTCGCGTTCGCGGTGCCGCTCGTCGTCACGATGCTGCGCACCTCACCGACGGGGCAATGGCGCGACGACATGCCGGTCGTCCGAGCGCTCGGCCTCGTGCCCAGCGGCAGCGAGGGGCTGATCTCCACCGCGCTCACGCAGCTGCTCGCGCTGATGCCGATCGGCGGACGACTGCTGCGCGCCGGGTGGGTGAGCGCGCTCGGCCTGGCCGTGGCCGGCGTCATCGCCTACCGGCTGATCGAGCGCGTGCTCAGCCAATCGCTGGGTACGCCGCGCCTCACGCCGCTCTTGGCGCTCGCGGCCACGATGACGGCCCTGCTCGCGCCGAGCTGGCAAGCCGAAGGCACGCTCGCGGGCGGCATCACGGTCGGCGTCGCGCTCGCGCTGGCCGCGATCTGGGTGGCGGTCGACGAGCCGCGGAGCTGGTCGACGCTGGCGCTCGGGGCCGTCGCGGGCGCGACGGCGATCGAGTCGCATTCGGCTGCGCTCGCGCTCGGCGTGGCCCTGCTTTCGCGGGTGCTGCTCGTGCGTCGCTGGCCCCAGCCGCGCACGGCGCTCGAGCTCGGGCTGGGCTTCGCCGCGCCCCTGGTGCCGTGGGCGCTGTTTCTGCTGATCCGACCGCGCGCTCCCGGCGTCGCGCTCGACCTCTCCGGCGGCATCGGCACCTCGAGCTTGATGTCGGTGGACGCGGCCGCCGAGCGCACCACCGCGCTCGCGGCGTGGCTCAGCGACGCCGGCCTCTTGCCCTGCTTGCTCGGTCTGTTCGGCCTCGCGCTCGGCGTCTTGCGTCCGTCGATTCGGGCCATCGGCGCGCCGTTCGCGGCCCTGGTGCTCGTCGACCTCGGCTTTCCCGCGAGCAAAATCGGCATCTTGGCCAGCGACACGCTCGCCCCCGTGCGGTTGCTGTCGCTGATCGCGATCGCGGGCGCGTCGTCGCTGGCGGTTCAAGCCGTAGCGACCTACGTGCGCCGCGTGCGCTTGCCGTTCGCGGAGCCCGCCAGCGCGCTGCTCGTCGTCTTCCACTTCACGCTGGCGTTCGCGGCCGCCGAAGACTCCGCGTTCGCTGCCGACCGGCGAGATCAAGTCGCCGCCGACGCCTGGACGGACGAGGCGCTCGAAGCCCTACCCCAGTCGGCGCTGCTGCTCGTGCGCTCGGAAGCGCTCGCCTACCGGCTGTGGGCCGCGCAAATCGCGCGCGGCGCGCGCACCGACTTGGTCGTGATCCCGGAGCCGCTGCTCGAGCGCGGCAATGTGGCCGCGCTGCTCTTGCGACAAGAGCCGGCGCTCGCCCCCCTGATCCGCGAGATGGCGCTGTCAGGCGCGCCGAGCGAGTTCGCGCTCTCGAGCCTCTCCGACGCGCGCCCGCTGTACGTCGAGATCGACAGCCGCTGGCCGAAGCGACTGCGCACCCACCTCGCCCCGCGCGCCTTCTTCCCGCGCTTCGCGGCGCACCCGCTCGGGCGCTCCGACCGCACCCAATCTCTGAAAGAAGGCGCCGAAGGCTGGGGCCGCGCGCTCGAGATCGCCGCCAAGCCCGGCGCGCGCGACGCGGCCACGCTGGCCGTGATGCAGAGTGAGCTGCGCGACCGCGCGAGCTTGCTCGTCGAGGCGGGCGACTACGAGGCGGCCGAGCTCGCCGTCGAGTCGCTGCTCGCCATCGACGAGCGCGACGCCGTCGCCGCGGGCCTGCGCGCCCGGCTCACGGCTTGGCGCGACCGCACGGCCGCCAGCACCACCACCCGCTGAGCCGCTCCAGCGCGGCCGCACCGCCTGGCTGATCGGAGCGGCAGCGCCGCGACTACTTGGCTTCGAAGCCGTAAATGAACGTTTCGGTGGGGCCGAGCTGGCCGGCGGGGCCCTTGGCGCTGGCGATGAACAGCGCTTTGTCGGTGGCCCAGAACAGGCCCGCGTCTTCGCTGCCGTCGGGGCACACGGTCGTGTAGTTGATGGAGGTGCGGCCGGGTTTGTCGACCATGCCGCCCATCTTCATCTTGTCGCTGCAGCGGCCGAACAGGTTCATGGCGATCTTGAGGAAGATCTTCTCGTTCAGCTTGCCCTCGGGGCGCGGTAGCTTACGGATCGAGTACACGGCGCCGCCGGGGTGCTTCACGGTCGCGAGCACGTCTTTGTCGCCCCCCGTCACGCCCTCGGGCATCGGCGCGCGGACACCTTCGGCCGCGTTCTCGTAGATCGAGAAGCCCTTCGGCAGCGCCGCCGCCGTCGGCTCGGCGGCGACGACCGGCTTTTGCCCGCTGTTGCAGGCGCTCATCTCCCGGAACGCCTTCGCGCAGCTCTCGGGCGCCACGTTGGCGCACACCAGATCGGCGGCGTCACGCGCGCACACGAGCGCCCGGCGCACCCAGTCTTCACAACCCTCCGCGTGCGACTCGTACTTACCGCAGTTGACGCGGCAGCTCTCGAACGCGCTCTTCGGGCACTTCTCCTTCACCTTGTCGCACATGGCGAAGCACACCTCGTGAATCGAGGGCGCCGCTGGCCTCTCCGGCTCAGGCGCGGCGGGGGCCACGGC
>JAEYWK010000001.1 GCA_023431345.1 Pseudomonadota bacterium | reverse complement strand
CAGGCACCGGGCTGCGTCCTTCTCGTCCTCGATCTTCCGTCCGACTGACAACCGCGACCTCCTTCTCGCGATCCAGCCTGAATCCGGGCTCTCTCGAAATCATCCCGCCTTGGCTGATGGGTCACGGCGCAGGTGACGGCCGAGCGGGCGCGTCGGGCAGTGAGCTCAGCGAAGGCGCGTGGCCTGTCGGCTCCCGAGCAGTGGTCGTCGCTGCGGCGCTGGGCGGCGGACGCGGGGCGACTCTTCGGCGCACCGAAAGCAAGCGGCACTCTGCGAGCAGGCAAAGCGCCTCTCCTCATGGCTGGCCTCGCAGTCACCGCTGGCCACAGGGGAAGTGCCGCACGATGCCTTTTCGGCGGGCGCTTCATCCGCGCACGATGAGCGATGGCACCGAGAGGACGCGACCCCGCCCCAACCTCATCCACCAGACCCAGCGTCTCCCGAGCAGCCTCATTGGATGCGAGCGATCCGGCTGCGCCGCCCACCCCGGGCACGCAGGAGAAAATCGATGGATCGCATCATTCACGACGGAGAAAAGTTCGGCCCCAAAGACCACGCCGAGCGCGTCGCCCTCCGCCTGCGACGCCTGTACCGCGCCTGGTTCGGATTTCGGGATGAATCCGAGGCGCCCTATCGTGACGCTCGCATGCTGCTGGTTAGCTACGTTTTGGCGCAGGCAACGCTGCTGCTGCGATGAGACACCCCAGAGAGCGAAAATCAGCACATTTCCAAGCAGTTCGGCGGACGAGCCGACGCGACGCAGGCCAAGGCGCGTGCAAGATTCATCCGCCCGAGACGGACGGGCTTCAAGCTACCATTCACGGTGCCTGAGGTGATTCGGCCGCCGACGGCTGCTACAACGGGTTCAACATTCTCGCGATGACCGTCACGCCTCCCGGCGGCATGGCTGCCAAAGCCCACTACCGGAACCACACGACCGCGTTCGATGGCGTCGATCGCCAACCTCACGCCGCGTACGTCAAGGACTACACGATCACGCTCAGGATCCCGGGCGAATCAACGCTAGACTTTTACACCATCGACGGCGATCATCATCAGGTCGCGGGAGACGGGGTCATGAAGGTGCCCAACGTAAAGACGCCCCAGCCCTATAACGGAAATTTCCTCGAGCTTAAGGCGCTCGATGTCACCCCGGCACCCTGATGGGAGCGCCCCGAGCTTTCACGCCGCGCGCGGTGGTGCCTTCGCGATGATGGAGGTGGCGCGCCTCTCGCTGGTGCTGTCGATGGCGGCCGCGCTCGCCTGCAGTCCCGAGAGCACGCACCCGACCGTTGCTACCCCTCCCCCCGCAACCACCGCCACGCCCGCCGCTCGCGGCGCCGTGCACCGGCTCAATGCAATCGAGTACAACGCGACCGTCGGCGACGTGCTCGGCACCAAGCTCGAGCCGGCCACCGCTGGTTGGCGCGAGGGCGAGCTGCTCGGGTTCGACAACATGGCCGAGGTGCTCGGCGTCGACGAGCCACTGTACGGCCATTACTTCGCGGCCGCGGCCGCGCTCGCAGCAGACGTGATCGACGCGCCCTCGCTGCGTTCGAGGTTCGTCGAATGCGACTTGCGGAGCCCTGAGTGTGCGCAGCAGAGCGTTCGGCGAGCGGGCCTGCGCCTGTTCCGGCGTCCGCTCACCGAGCAGGAGCTCCAGATTTACTTCGGGCTCTACGCAGGGGCTCTCGAAGCCGGCGATCCCCCGCTCGGCGCTTTTGAGCTCGTGCTCCAAGCGCTGCTCGCGAGCGCGCAGTTCGTCTACCGCCTCGAGCTCGACGCCCCCGCTGCCGCCGCGCCACGAGATCTCGGCGCGTTCGACCTCGCCACCCGGCTTTCGTACTTCTTGTGGAGCAGCGCTCCCGACGACGAGCTGCTGCAAGCCGCCGCCGATGGCTCGCTGCTGACGGACGCGAAGCTGGGCGCCAGCGTCGATCGCTTGCTCGCGGACCCGAAGGCGTCGCGGTTCGTCGAGAGCTTCGCGGGGCAGTGGCTCGGAGCGCGCCGAGTCGCGAGCCACGCTGCAGTTCCCGAGCTTTACGACTGGACACCGCTGGTGGCGAGAGCCGCCGGCGAAGAGATCGTCCACTTCTTCGGTGAATTCCTGCTGAGCGACCGGTCGTGGCTCGACTTCCCCAAGGCCGACGTCAACTACGTGACCGAGCCGCTCGCCCGCTACTACGGCATCCCGACGCCGGAAGTCGCGCTCGCTCGCGTCGAGCAGCACCCCGACGGGAGGGCGGGGTTCTTCGGGCTCGCGGGCTTCCTCGCTCTGTCGTCCTTCGATCGCCGCACGTCGCCATCGCTGCGCGGCCGCTGGATCTCGAGCACGCTGCTCTGCGCGGAGCCGGCACCGCCCCCGAACGGCGTTCCCCAGCTGGAGGTGTCGGCGGGCGATGGGCCCTCGACGCTCAACGTTCGCCAGACCCTCGAGCTGCACCGCCAGAACCCTGGCTGCGCGGTCTGCCATGCCGCCTTCGATCCCTACGGCTTGGCTCTCGAGGAGTACGACGCCATCGGACGTTACCGAACTACGTACGCGGACGGCACTGCCGTCGACGCAAGCGCCACCCTTCCCCCTTCGGAGGCTCACCCGGACGGCCTCACCTTCACGGGCTTGGCCGGCCTGTCCGACGTGGTAGCCGCCGATCCGCGCTTCGGCGCCTGTCTTTCGCAAAAGCTCCTCATGTACGGCCTCGGCCGCCGCCTCGAGAGCGGCGACCACCCCTCGCTCGCTCACGCTTTCGAGCGCTGGCGCGCCCCCGGAGAGGTGCCGAGCCTGCGCCGGCTGATTCGAGAGCTCGTCCTGAGCGACGCTTTTCGGAGCCGTTTGCCGGAGGTGATGCCGTGAATAAGCACCATGCGCGCTCGCGACGTGCCGTGCTGCGCGGGCTCGGGGTGGCTCTGAGCTTGCCGTGGCTCGAGTCGCTGGCGCCGCGCGCGGTGCGCGCCGAGGCGACGCCCTCGCCACGCCGGTTCTTGCCGATATTCTTGCCCAACGGGGCTCACGAATTTTGGCGTCCGCTCGCGACCGGCGCCGGCGACGCCTGGCGCTTGTCCTCCGTGCTCGAACCGTTCGGTGCGCTCAAGGCGAAGCTGAACGTCGTGAGCGATCTCGAAAACGCCTCCGTCTTCAACGCCGACGTCTCACCATTCGTCGAGCCGTCTCACAGCCGCCTCGCGGGCGCGTGGCTGACCTGCGTCGACGCCCAGCGCGTCCGCGCCCAGCGCGGGCTGGGTGAAGCCAACGGCGTATCGATCGATCAAATCTTGGCCAATCACGAGAGCTTCGCCGGACGCACCGCGCTGCCGTCGCTGCAGATCGGCCTGTCGACGGCGCTCGGTGACTGTGACGGTGAGCCGTGCTCGAGCAGCCGCAGCGTCTCTTGGGCGACCGCGACGCAGCCCATGTACAAGCGCGTCGATCCGCTCGACGTCTTCAACGCCTTGGTGGGCGTGCTGCACCCCTCGCGAGACGAAGGCGTGAGCGCGAGCGAAGCCCAGCGACGCCTAGCGCGGCAGAAAAGCGTGCTCGACGCGGTGCTGGAGAGCGCGAAGCAGGCGCAGCAGCGGCTCGGCAAAACCGACGGCGAGCGCCTCGACGAGTTCCTCACGTCCGTTCGCGCCGTCGAGCAACGCGTAACGGCCGTATCTACGAGCGTCGGCGGTAAGGCGTGCATCGCCGCCGCGATGCCAACGCTCGGGCGCGTCGACCAGTCGGCGTCCGCGCCCACTCAAACCACCGCCACCTACGACAAGGCGCGCCATGCCGACGCGATGAACGACCTGGTCGTGATGGCCTTCGAATGCGACGCGACGCGGATCATCACCTACATGCTCGAGGACGAGCGCTCGGCGTTTACCTACGATCACGTCGAGGAGCGCACGTTCACGCCCGAGGGCTCGAGCGTGAAGGGTGGCCGCTGTCCCGAGTACCACGCCGCGCAGCATCAAGGCGGCGATGTCTTCGCCAGCATCACGTGGTGGAACGTCGGTAAGGTCGCCGAGCTGTGTCGCAAGCTCGACGCGGTGGAAGAAGGGCCCGGCGTGAGCCTGCTCGACAACTGCGTGGTGATGCTCGGCGGCTGCATGCACGGCGGCAACCACCAGGCGACGGACCTGCCGTTCGCGCTCGTCGGCGGGCAGAACCTCGGGCTAGCGGCTGACCAGCACCTGGCGCTCTCGAGCCGCCCCCTGCGCGATCTCTACGTCATGTTGCTGAACGATGTCTACGGCGCCAACGTGACGGAGCTCGGCCACAACGTCGCCGGCACTCCCCCGCGCAGTATCGACGGGCTGCTCCGAGCGTAGTCGTCGTCAGACCGGGCGCTTTAGAGGGTCTCGAAGAAGTCGTGCGCGCGTAGGCAATTCGAGCGGAGGTTTGGCAAGATGACCCGGGCCGTGGAGCCTTCAGGGTTCAGTGCTCCTCGAACAGCTCCCCCTGCTGGGAGCTCTCTGAGGCGGGGCGGCGTCCGAGTAGGAAGAATCAAGGCTCGGTCACACTGACGGGGTCTCTTTTTTTGTCGCTAGCGCGGCGCGGCGCGACGAGGCGATCATTCGTCCATGGAGCGTCTCGCCGACAGGATGCGTGCCCGCATGGCGAGGACATTTGTCGGACGTGATGCCGAGCTGGCGTTGATGGCTCGGTACTTTGCCTCGGATTCTCCGGCGGCGCCCATTTTGCTGGTGCACGGGCCAGGCGGCATCGGCAAGAGCTGCCTGCTGGAGCGAACACGCGCGCTCGCGGCCGACCGCGGCATCGATTCCGTGCGCATCGACGCCCGCAACGTCGAGCCGACGGCCGCCGGACTCGCGCGCGCACTAGCTGGTGCGCTCGGTGCCTGCGAGGGCGACGCCGACTTGCAGCGCGTCATGGAAGGCAGCGGCGCCAGTCCCACGCGGCGGCTGCTCGTGCTCGATTCGTTCGAACACCTGGCGCACCTGGCAGGTTGGCTCCGCGACAACTTCCTCGCCGACTTGCCGCCCACGCTGCGTGTGCTGATCGCCACGCGGGAGGTGCCCGATTCGGTTTGGCGTACCGATCCGCTGTGGCGCGAGGCCACGCGCGCCGTCGCGCTGCGCAACCTGGCCGACGACGACTGCGGCCGCTACCTCGACGCACGGGCGATTGCAGCCGAGCACCATGAGGCGATCGTGCGGTTGAGCCACGGCCATCCGCTCGCGCTGACGCTCGTGGCCGATGTGGTGGCGTCGACGGGGGAGGTTCCGCGGCAGCTCGATCACGACGTGGTGCGCCAGCTTTCGGCCCGGTTCACCGCCCAGGCGCCGAGCGAGCTGCACCGGCGCGCGCTCGAGGTGTGTGCGCACGCGCGCGTAACCACCGAGGCGCTGTTGGCCGACGCGGTCGACGCGGCGCGCGCCTGCGAGCTGTTCGAGTGGCTGGCCACGCTGAGCCTGGTCGAGAGCGCCGAAACGGGCCTGTTCCCGCACGACTTGGTGCGCGACGCGATCGACGACGAGCTGCGCTGGCGCCATCCGGATCGTTACCGCGACGTACACGTCGCCGTGCACAACCACTTCGTCAAGCGGGTCCGTGAGGCACCGCTCGCGGCCGATTCCACGTTCGACGTCCTCTACACCCACCGTCGCTCCCCCTCGATGCAGCAATTCGTCGATTTCCGGAAGCTGGGCAGTGTCTATTTCGAACGGGGAACGCCAAGCGATCTGCCACAACTGGCCAAGCTCCTGGACGCTGAGGCGCCGCCGACGCAGCGGGAGCCGATCGTGCGTTGGTGGACCCATCGCGCTTGCACGACGTGGGTCGTGCGGCCTAGCGCGGGGCAGTTAGTCGGCGCCACGCTCGCGGTCGATCTCGCCGCGCTCGACGATGCAGAGCGCGGCTCTGACCCCGTGATGAGCTCGGTGTGGCAGGCCCTGCACGACGTGACCGCGCCAGAGCCCGGTGACCGCCAGATGCTGGGGCGATGGAGCGTGGTGGTGGGTGGCCAGCTTCGCCCCTCGGCCGCGATGAACGGCATTGAGATGGCGTATTATTACCAGTGGCTCACCATGCGCGATCTGGGGGCCTACGTGATCAGTATTGACCATCCGGACCACTGGCTACCGATGATGGGGCACATCGGCTTCATGCGGCTGCCGTCGTGCGATCACGTCATCGACGATGTACCGATCGGCTGCTACTTCCACGACTTTCGCGCTTGTCCGCTGACCCGCTGGCTCGAAATGAACGCAGGTCGATCACTCGGGCACGAGCGGGAGATGGACGACGTACGCGCTTCGCCCGCTGCCGCGCGCCTCGCGCGCCCGGATTTCGAACGCGCGGTGCGCGACGCGATGCGGGTATTGCATGAGCGTGCTGCGCTCGCCGCGAGCCCCTTGACGTCCTCGTCCATGGTCGCGGCGAACCGCCGTGACGGCGAATCGGCCGGCGACACGCTGCGCCGGCTGCTGATCGATGCCGCGACCACGCTGAAGGATCGGCCGCGCGACCTCAAGTTCTGGCGCGCCCTCGACTCGACCTACCTGCACCCCGCCGGTTCACAGGAGCTGGCCGCCGAGAAGCTGGGCCTGCCGTTCGGCACCTACCGCTACCAGCTGGCGGCGGGCGTCGAGCGGATTGCCCAGGCGCTCTGGGACAGCGAGACGCGGTAGGCGGGCGAGCTCCAACGGCCGCGGCGCGATGCAGGCCCTGCTGGGCCTTGTCGCGCCGTTGCGCTCTTTCAGCAGCGATTCGACAGCATCTTCGGCTGGTGTTTCGGCATCGATCGCGGCGACTGCTAGGGCATCCACGCCGCTGAACGTCGGCATTTTTCGAGAGATTTTCCATGAATCTATCCGCATTTCCACAGCGCGCGCTCACCCGAGCCTTGTCGATCTTGTTCACGGTGCTGGTCACACCGGCCGCGGGATGCGGCGGCTCGCCCGACGAGGGCGGCACTCAAGCACCCGCAGCCGACGAGGCCGACGAGGCCGACGAGGCTGACGAGACCGACGAGGTCGACGAGGTCGACGAGGCCGACGAAGGCGACGAAGGCGACGCAGGCGACGAGGCCGACGCAGGCGACGAGGCCGACACCGATCCCCCCGCAGCCGACAGGGTCGGCCCGGCCGGCGGCACCGTGACGCCCCGAGGCAGCTCTGAAGACGCTGCAGATGCCCAGGTCGAGGTTCCGCCCGGCGCGCTGTCGGCCCCGACGGCGCTCGCCATCGAAGAGGGCAGCGATGGTGCCCCGGCGCTGCCCGAGGGCCTCATCCCGCTCGGCGCCATGTTCAAGCTAACGCCCCACGGCACCACCTTCGCCAAGCCGGTGTTGCTGACGGTGCCTGTCCCCGCGAATGCGCCGCCCGCCGGCACGCGACTGGCGCTGTACAAGACGAGCGCCAGGCAGGCGGGTTGGGAGCCGGTGGCCGACGCCGCGGTGTCCGGCGCGACCATCAGCGGGCTCATCTCGAGCTTCTCGCACGCACAGGTGGTGGCCGAGCCGTCCGGCGACCCGACCCCAGGCTGCGACCGTGGTGTGGTCATGAGCATGAACATCACGGGCAAGGTGCTCGATCCTCGGGGCCAACCGCACGTCGGTCACGTGGTACTGCGCGACCGCGCGATCAGTGTGGGGTCCATCTATGCCGAAGCCGGTGCCAACGAAGCCGGGTTCTTCCTGCTCAATGCCGATGGCGTGGTCACCGATGCTGCCTGCAAAAAGTCGTACGTGATCGAGGTCGACTCCCGCACCGCCGCAGGCGAGAAGCTCTACGGCGAGCTGGACGTGACATCACTGTTCCCCGCCGACGGGACCGGGCTGACCGACGAGGACATTACGGGCACCCCGGTGGTTCTCGCCGTGGTCGAGTAGACGATATTCTGCAGCCGGTTTCTCGCGAACAGCGGCGATGGCGAGCGAGGCGACAGGTTGTTTGGGGGGCCTGGTTGACGGGGCGGTGAGTCTCTTGCAAACGGGGGCGCGATGAAGCGAGCTACGGAGCTGGAGCGCGTTACTACGCCGGATGGGAGCGTGCTGGCGTTGGTGGAGCGGGATGGGGAGTATGCGCTGCGGGTGAATGGGCGTGAGCTGATGTCGACGCGGCATTGCCATTCGGAGGAGCAGCTGGGGGTCGTGGCGTGTCAGGCGCGTGCGTCGCTGCCGCGGGCGTGTGTGCTGGTCGGGGGCCTTGGGTTGGGTTTCACGTTGAGGGGGGCGCTCGCGACGCTGAGGGGGGATGCGCGCGTCGTGGTGGCGGAGCTGATGGCGGAGGTGGTCGAGTGGAACCGCAATCCGGCTTATCCGCTGGCCGCGGCGGCTCTGGCCGATCGTCGAACCGAGGTGGTAGTCGGGGACGTGGCGGACGTGATCGCGCGGAGCACCGAGCGCTTCGATGCCATCATGCTCGACGCCGACAACGAGACGACGCAGATGAATACGGCCGGCAATAGCAGCCTGTATCAGACGGCGGGGCTCGCGAACGTGCGGAAGGCGCTTCGTCCCGGCGGGACGGTGGTCTACTGGTCAGCCGCGGAGGATCCGCCGTTCGCGAAGCGGCTGGCTGCCAGCGGCTTCGCGGTGGACGTGCGCCGAGTCCGCCAGCACGCGACCGCTGGCGGCCACCACGTGCTGTTCGTGGGTCAGCTGCCAGCGGCGCGGCGACCGATCAAAGCGTTTTGAAGAAGTCGTACATCGCCTTCATGGCGAAGCAGGGGACGCCGTGCATGGTGCCGCTGTAGGCTGGATCATTGTGGGAGCACCAGATCGTGGGGGCCTTGCAACCGTTGTACGAGATGCAGCCGGGGTTGACCGAGGTGCCGCTGGATTGGCAGCCCATGACCGAGCTGTAGGGCATGGATGCATCCATGCACGAGTTGGCGGCGCGGAAGCGGGCGACGGTTTCTTTACCATCGCCGTTGCCGCGCTCTGCATCCATCTTGCCCTGGATGTACATGACGGGGATGGGGCCCGTCATGGCGCCGTAGTCGGACGCGGCGACGGGCGCCATGCCCTTGAAGTTGAGGTGCTTCGCGTCGCTCGTGTGATTGGTCGTAAGGATTTGCACGATGAACTGCGCGCCCGAGCTGTGACCGGTCGCGAACACGCGACTGGTGTCGACGCAGTAGTTGGCGAGCATGTCGTCGTAGATCTTCCGGACGCGCGAGATGTCGGTGTTGTAAGTCCAACAGCCGCCCGAGGCCGAAGAGACGGGCACCGCGCGCACGTAGTCCGTCTCGAAGCTCGTGCCCTTGCTGAGCCGCATCCACTCCGTGCTGTTGATGTCGGTGCCGCGATTGTTGGAGCCGCATCCGTGGAAGCCCATCAGCACCGGCAACGGCGTCTTGCCGTCGTACTTCTCGGGGAAGGCGAAGTAGTGATCGTTGGACACCGAGACGGCCCCGCCCGCGGGGCGCCCCGTGCCCTTGCTGCAACCGGCGCTCGGGGTTGCGTTGGCGTTGCCGCCGCCACCAGCGCCGGCGCTCCCGGCCGCGCCGGCGCTACCCGCGCTACCGCCGTTGCCACCGTTACCTGCGCTGCTGCTCGTGCCTCCTTGCCCGCCGGTCGATTCGCCGCCGCCGCTCACGCCGCCTGATCCGGCCGACGTGCCGCCGCCGCTCGTGCCCGCGCCGCCGCCACCGCTCGAGACACCCGCGCTGCTCCCGCCCGTGCTCTGACCGCCACCGCCGGTGGTGACGGGCGCGCTGCCGCCGCTGCCGCTCGTAGAGGTGGTGCCAGCCGTCGAAGGATTCGGATCGGTCGGATCATCGGAGCCGGAGCAAGCGAAAGCGGACAAAGCAACGCCGGCGAACAGCCCGAGAGCAAGCGGGTTTCTCATGAGGGTGACCTTCTCAGTGTGCGCGCGCTCGTGACGGCCGCGCGCCTACTTGAGTGACACAGAATGTGCGGCAATGCGAGTCGATTTGACGCGAGCTCCGCGGCGGCGAAGCGAAGCAAGCCGTTAAAAAGTTGATCGCGCGCGCGACTAAGGTGTCACCGCGGTGGGTGTTCGAAGTCAGCCGTTCGCAGCGTGGTTAGCGGTTGGCAGGAAAGAGAAGACGTTTCTCCGCCAAACGCGACCCGTCAATCCACGTCTCTACACTTGCTTCAAAAATTTACGCCCAGCACGTCGCCCCCTCAGCGCTCTCGTCCACACTCGAACCGTTAAGTGCTCCCGCGCTCGCGGCTCGCTAACGGCTTCCTCCGACCGCTGACCGCTGCCGTTCTCTCCGCCGCTAATCCGCGCAGCCGACGCGCGTGGCACTCATGGCGATGTTATCAATCCAGACGGTGAAGCCTCCGTCGCCGGCTTGGTAGTTGTACCAGCCGATGTTCACTTGCGTGAAGCTGGCGGGCAGCTCGGCGTTGGCGCCGCCAGTGACGGCCTTGTCGGCGACGACTTTGACGCCGGTGACGTCCATTTCATCGATGTAGAGGGTGTAGCTCTTGGCGGTGTTGTCTACCTGCCACTCGGCGCACGTCCACGTGTCTTTGTAGTCGTAAGTGTAGGCCGTTTCGTGACCGAACTCCCCGCCGTTTTGGATCTGCACGTTGTAGATGAAGTTGTGCTTCTTGCCCTCGTTCATGATCGTGTCGAGCACGCGATACTCGGCCGTTCCTCCCGCCGGGCGCGGACCCGTGAGCCCGACCAGCGTCGAGTGAATGACGGTGTTACCGTTGTTCTTGCCAGGGTTCACCGCTGGCACGGGCAGCTGCACGCGGTAAAACAAGCGGCCCCAATGCGCCGCGCCGAGCGCCGTCGCGCTGCGCGCGATGCGTCGCGGTCCCTTCTCGGCATCGCCCACCTTGAGCGACTTGGTCCCGCTCTTGGCCTGATCGGTGGCGACGCCAATCGTGCCTTCCTTGGTCCAGCCCGTCGGCACTTCCCCTTCTGCCGTCGACTCGAAGTCTTCGCACAGCAGGTACTGTTTGCCCGCGCAGGCGCCGGTTCCGCTTCCGGCTGCACCACCACTACCCGCTGTGCCGCCGTTGCCGCCTGCGCCACCACTACCCCCTGCGCCGCCGTTGCCAGCCGCGCCGGCGGTCGCGCCGCTTCCTCCCGCGCCGGAGCCAGCCGCCGCGCCGCCCGCGCTACTGCCAGCCGTGCTCGTGCTCCCCGCGTCGCTCGCGCTGCCGCCGGTCGAACCGCCGCCTTGCGCGCCGCCCCCGCCGCCCGCGCTGCTTGCTTGGCCCGCTGCCCCAGCGGAAGGCTGCCCGACGCTTGCGTCGTCGGAGCAACCCATAGCGAGCGCCGAAGTGAGTGCCAGCGCCAGGCATCCTCCCGAGAATCGCGAGAGGTGCGAGAGATCGATCGACTGCGGTTTCAAGGTAGGCGTCATGCTCGGGCGCAGCCTAGCACCGCCCCGGGGTCGCAAATGATCTCGCTCGAAATACGACAATGCGCGACAATGCGGAAGAGGTCGCGCGCGGTTGGTAGCGGCGCTCGGATGAGCAGCACTACCCAAGGGCTGCCGGCCCGGATATGCTGATGGGTCTAGGCTTGAGTTCGGCGAGTGCCTCGGGCACGCCGGCAGTTCGAGGGCAGGAAGGTCACGTTGCTTGGGCGAGCGCCACCAGCGCCGCTTGTCGCGTTCAACCAGGAGGAGGGTCGCCGGTGTCAGCTCTGACTCAAACAGCGTCGGTCATAGGTCCCGTCACGCCGCCGATGGCACCTGCGGTCGAGCCAGATCCCGCACTTTGGGACGAAGAGGTGTTGGCCGATCTGTTGGCCACGAGCTACGTCCGAGCTGTCGTGTTCACGAATGGGCAGGGGCGAACGCTGCGCATGAATCGCCGGGCGACGGCGCCCGACGCCCTGGCGAAGGTCGCCGATCTCGCGCTCGCGGCGCTGACGCAGACCGGAGTCGCCCTCAAGCTGGGGCGAGTGGAGGTCAGCGCGTGCGTGTATGAAGACGGCGTGGTGCTGCTGTCGGGCTCCCAGAGCGTTCGCGTGGCGGTGCTCGCGGATGGGGGCGCGAATTTGGGCACGCTGCTCAATCACCTGCGCCGCATCTTCCCTGAAAGGCGGGCGCCGTGACGGACCCCAAGCCGAGCTGGTTTCAGCGCCTCCTTGGCTCCGACAGCGCGGCCTCGGGCGGGCCGCTCGAAGAGCAGCTGGCGCGCGCAAGAGAGGTCGCCCTGCAGCTCAGCGCCTCGCTGGAGCAGGAGCGGGCGACGGTCGCTGAGCGCGAGCAGCAGCTCGAGTGGGCCGAAGCGCGAGCACACACCGCCGAGCAGGATTTCTCGGCTCGCCTGGTGGAGGTGAGAGAGTCACTCGGGCAGCGACTCGAGGAAACCCAGGGTCTCGAACGAGCGCACGAGAAGGCGCTCGCCGAGCTCGAAGCCTCCCGAGCCGCGCAGCAGCGGACGACGGAAGAAAAGACCAAGCTGAGCGCGTCGCTCTCTCGGCAGCGCGACGAGAACGCCAAGCTCACCAAGGCGCTCACGGAAGCGACGGCTCAGGCGCGAGACGCGAAAGCCAAAGCCAACGAGCTGCAGCGTGCGTCGGAGGCGCTCACGAAAGAGCTGGCCGACGCCAAGCGCCGACTCCAAGCGGTCGAGACGCGCGCGTCGACGGTCGAGCACGAGCTCGCGCAAACCAAGGAAGAGCTCGCCAGCGAGAGCGCTCGTCTGGGCAGCGCGCGCCAGCAACGAGACCTGGCGTTCATGATCGCCAATGATTTGTGGGGCGCCCTGCAGCGAACCGTGGGCGACGCCGCCTCGTTGGCGCTCGTGATGGGCATCGATCCGGGCCACGTGGAGCGAAGCGCGAGCTTGACGGACGCGACCTTGGCGCTGAAGCGCCGCCTCGAAGAGCGCTCGTTGTGCCAAGACATCCAGGTCGAAGCGCTCGACGACGGTATGGCGGTGGAGCTACGAGAGTTGCAGGTGCCGAGGAACGGCGCCGCGGCTCAATGGCTCATGGCTTCCACCGCACGCTTCTTGGAGAAAGCGGCGGGGGTCGACCTCTCGATCGACAGCGCCGCCATCGGTCGAGAGACGCTGAAGTTCCGGCTGCGAACCGGGCTTGGGCGCCGAACGCTTTCGTGACGCTCAAGCCGTAACGAAGGCGTCCGCAAAGATGTTGCTCAGCGCGGCCCCGCGCAAGAATAGAGCGCGCTTGAGCGCTTGAACGAGCGGGGCGTCGCCACACAAGAAGAAGCGCGGCCCGGCGAAGCTCGGCGTCGCGGCGATGAGCAGCTCGTCCAGCTTGCCCACGTCGAGGCTCGCCGGGTCGCCCGAAAGCGCGCAGGGTCGATACGAAAAATTATCGTGCTCGGCCGCGAGGCCCCGCAATTCATCCTGCAAGTACAAGCCGCTCGGCTCGCGCGCGCCGTGCCACAGCTCGATGGGACCGCGGTGACCCGCGCTGAGCGCATCACGCAAGACGCCCCAAAGCGGCGCGAGCCCCGTGCCGACGCCGGCGAGGACCAGCGGCTGCTCGGGCTTGCCCTCGGTGTAGAAGCACTCGCCCGCGGGCCCTCTCACCGTGAGCCGCGCGCCGAGCGCGGCTTCGCTCGCGAGCCAACTGCTCATTCGACCTTCCGGGTACACGCGAACGTGCAAGTCGAGCAGCGGGCCGTCTTCCGGCCGACTCGCGATCGAATACGAGCGGGCTATCCCGTCGCCGCGCACCAGCGTGACGAACTGGCCGGCTCGGTAGCTCAGCCCCCCCTCCACGCTCAACCGAACCAGCAGCACGTCCTCCGCCAAGCGCGAGACGCCCTCGACCCGAGCCGGCAGCTCGAGCCCTCGCGCCGCGTCGAGCGATATTTCCCAGTCTTCCCCGGGAACGGCTTGGCAGGCGAGCACGAAGCCCTGGGCCCGCAGCGAGTCTTTCAGGCCGACCTGCGCGGGCGCGGCGATGGCTCCGCGCTTCACCTGCACCAAGCACGACTGGCAAGCACCGACTCGGCACGAGCTCGGCACCGAGATGCCCGAGCGCTGCAGAGCCGCGAGCACGTTTTCTTCCGGCTCGAGCGCGATGCGGCGCGCCCCACAGGTGAGCTGCACCATGGCTCAGCGCCCCAGCACGTCGTTTCGCACCGAATTGGCGAGGGCTGCCACGGCCTCGATGTGCGCGTCGGCCACGCCGAGCTCTTTCAAGGTAGCGCCCAAGTGCTCAATCACGACGTCGACGTGCACATCCGACAGGCCGCGCTTCACGAGGCCGGCGTGAGCGGCGCGCATGTCGCGGCCGGTGTAGGCGTTCGGGCCGCCGAGGACCATGGTCAGAAAGGCCTTCTGTTTGGCGCGTTGCCGGTCCATGTCCACCGTCTCGAAGTAGCTGGCGACTCGGTCGTCCAGCAGCATCTTCCGGTAGAAGATGTCGACCGCCGCCTCGACCGCCGCGTCACCACCGATTTGATCATAAATAGTCGACATTATTGTTCTTTCTTGAATTTGCTAGCCACAGACCAGCGCTGCGACTAAAACTTGTATCTCCAGTACATGTTATAACCCCCAAGGGTCAAGAGCGATCGCATGCAGCTCACTCTCTTCTCCGACTACGCCCTCCGCGTCCTGCTTTATTTGACGATGCATCGCGACCGCCGTGTGGCCCTTCCCGAGATCAGCGCCGCCTACGGCATCTCGCAGAATCACCTGGTGAAGGTCGTGCAGCTCCTGACCGAGCAGGGCTGGGTGGAGAGCGTGCGGGGGCGCGGCGGCGGCTTACGACTGGCGCGCGAGCCCGCCGACATCAACGTGGCTACCGTCGTGCGGCGCACGGAGCCCCACCTCAACCTCGTCGAGTGTTTCGACGGCCGCACCAACACGTGTCCGATTGACCGCGCCTGCGGCTTGAAGAGAGTGCTGAAGCGCGCTCAGGAGGCGTTCATGAAAGAGCTAGAACAGCACACGCTCGCAGACTTCGCGCCACGCGCCCCTGCCCTGATCAACTTGTGGCAGCGCCAGCTCGCTACGGTGCCGACATGAAGCACGCACGCAACATGAAGCGCTTCGGCGCGCTCCTGCTGCCCACGCTGCTGCTCGCCTGCGGCAGCGCCGAAAGCTCGCCGTCGCCCGCGCCGGCTGCAGCCGCTGGCGCCGGGGGCGCAGGCGGAGGAAATGCCGTCGGAATGCCACCGCCCACGGGGCGTCAGCGCTGTCAGCCTCCTCCCGGCTTCACCGGGTCGCCGCAGACCATCGATGAGGCGGTAGCGCTGCTCAACGCGCTGCCGAAGCCGACGAGCGTCTCTTGCTTCGTCGAGAGCTTGGATCGCCCACTCACCGTCTTCTCGACGAACAGCGCGTTCAGCGCCCAGCCAGCGCTCTCGACCAGGAGCCCGCGCGTCTTCATCAGGACGGGCAACCTTTGGTCGTCCATCGTCATCGGAGACCCTAGCCACCTCCTCGAGTTCGGCTACCTGTTGCCGGGCACGATGCGATCCATCAAGGGGGAGCTGAAGCTTCCGCTCGAGCAACCCGTCGCGCCGAGCGCCCCGTTCGACCGCGTGCTCTACGGGGGCGGAACGGCGTGCGGTCTGTGTCACTTTCACGAAGCGCCGGCGCCGCTCGCCGGGATCAGCAACGCTTTCTCCTCGGTCGCTTTCAAGCCCCGACCCGAAACGCGCGTGAGCCTCGAAGCGCTCCGCCTCGAAGCGCAGACGTGCAGCTGGCAAGCCGAGCCGGAACGGTGCGAGATGCTCGCGGCCGTCTTCGACGGCGGAGCCGTGGTCGAAGACCCCTTTCCCGAGAGCATGGAGACCTTCTTCTGATCGCGGCGCCGCTGCGATCAGCGGCGGCTGCGGCAGAACCTTCGACGTCCTGGCCCGGCCATGCAGCCTGGTCGCGGGCATTTCCGTGGTGCGCCGCGCGTTCTATCGCCTGAAACCGAGAACGCGCTAGCCTCGTGCCGTCGATGCGGCGCCGAGTCCTGTTCGTTACCGAGAATATCACGCTCGCCCAAGTGGTGAGGCTCGCGTCTCTGGCGGCGAAGCTCCCCCCGGAGCGCTACGAAGTGCATTTCGCCTGCAGTGACTTCGATCCGCTCGTCTTCGGCGGCATGCAGGTGCAAAAGTGGCCGCTGTACACGATCGACAAGGAGCAAGGCTTCAAGGCGCTGGCCAAGGGCGAGCGTCTGTACGACGTGAAGACGCTCGAGCGCTACGTGGCGGACGAGCTTCGCATCATCGACGAGGTGCGGCCCGACGTGGTGATCGGAGATTTTCGGCTGTCTTTGGCGGTGAGCGCGCCCAAGCGCGGCGTGCACGTGGCTTCGCTGATCAACGCCTACTGGAGCCCCTACGCAGTCCGGGAAAAATGGCCCGTTCCCGACCATCCGATCGTACGGCTCGTCGGGATCGAGCGCGCCGAAAAGTATTTCCCGCAGGCGATGCCGAAGGTGTTCGGACACTTCGCGGCGCCGCTGAACACGGTGCGCAAGCGCCACGGTTTGCCGGAGCTCGAGTCGCTCTCGCATCAGCTGTGCTTCGGCGACTCGGTGCTTTACCCCGATGTGCCGGAGCTGTGTCCGCTCGAAGGGGCGCCGAGCTCGCATCGCTTCTTGGGCGCCGTGCAGTGGTCGCCGAAGGTGGAGGTTCCTCTCGCTTCGCTCACGGCCATGTCCGCGAACCCGATGGTGTACGTGACGCTCGGCTCATCCGGAGATCTCGACGTCTTGCAGACCGTGCTCGACGGCCTGGATGGGCTGCCGGTCCACTGCGTGCTGTCGACGGCTGGCCGCGCCACCCCCAAGCGCGTCCCCGCGAATTTCTTGGTGACGGACTACGTGCCGGGCGAGCTGCTCGCCTCGCAGGCGCTGTTCGTCGTCACGAACGGAGGCTCGGCCACCGGCTACCAGGCGCTGGCGGCGGGCGTCCCCGTCCTGGGGATACCCTCGAACCTGGACCAGTACTTGACCATGCAGGGCATCGAGCGAGTCGGCGCCGGCATCACGCTGCGTAATGGCGGGCTCAACAAGGAGCACGTGCGCAGGGCCGCGGTGCGTCTTTTGGATGCACCCGCCATCAAGCGTGCCGCCGAGGGGCTAGTGGGGCCTTTTGCCGCGTGGAATAGCCACGAACGCTTTCAAAGTTGGTTGTCTAACTTGCTCGGCGATGCGAGCGCGTAAAGATTAGCCCATGAACATGGGCCGTGTCGTGCTGCGACGAGCGAGTGTGTTGGTGGGTGGCGCAGCGCTAGCGCTTGCGGGCGAGCGATCCGCCGCCGCCGAGGAGAGCGTGGCTACCAACGTGATCGAGTTCGTGACGCACAACCGCAACAACAAGGGCGTCGTGCGCTGCGGATTGTTCAAGGAAAAGGGCTGGCTGAAGACCACCGAAAAGGCCGCGATCGTCAGGATCAACTCGAAGAACGTCGCCCGCTGCGTCTTCAAGGAGATGCCCGCAGGCGAGTACGGCATCTCGGCGTTCCACGACGAAGACGAGAACGGCAAGCTCAATACGAACTTCGTCGGCTACCCTCTCGAGGAATACTGCGCCACGAACAACGCGCGGAACACGTTCTCGGCGCCGAGCTGGGAAGACGCCAAGTTCAAATACAAGGGCGGCACGGTGAAGCTGAAGGCCGTGATGAAGTAACGAGCGAGCCACGGCCCTGAGCGGTGAGGGCCCCCGTTTCCGTACGAACGCGGCGCCTCGCGCGAAGCGCCGCCTCGTGCGAACGCGCTTGACGGATCGCGCGAGATGCTGAAGGAAGAAGGACGTTGAATCGCAGCGTCGGCTTCTTGATCCTCTCGGCAACAGCGCTGCTGGCAGGCGCAGCGCTGCTGATCACCCGCGAAACCCCGTCGAAAGCTGCGCGAAACGAGCGGACGGAGTCGAGCGCAGCGCGACTAGCAGCGGCGCCAACCACGCCCTCCCCCGTAGCCTCGCCCGCGCTGCCCGCGCCGACCCCGGTGGCGAGCACGCCCGCGAAGCCAGCGCCCGGAGAAGCCGCGTTCATGGCCGAGCTGCGCGACTTGCTCAAGGCCAGCCCCGGTCGCGCGTTCGAGCTGGCTCGCTCCGGCAGCGAGCGCTTCGGTGACAGCGCAGGCGCGGCCGAGCGCTCCTGGGTGATGGTGAAGGCGCTGTCCGAGCTGGGGCGCCACGATGAAGCGCGCGCCGAAGGCAAGAAGCTCCTCGAGCGCTACCGCGATACGCGCTGGGGCGAAGACGTTTACCGCCACCTGTTCGTCAACCCGGCGACGCACCCGGCCGAGCGCGGCTTCGGGAAAACACTGGAAGGCGACTGAAGGCGACTACTTGAAGCTGGGCAAGGTCTCGCGCGTCACGGTGCGCGCGTCGGCGTAAGCGCTCTTGATCGATTCGGGCGTGTTCCACGTGTACCCCTCGGCGTTCGTGTTCTGGTAGCCCGCCCAGACGTTCCAAAGCACCCACGGCGCCGTCGACGGGAACATCGCCGATGGCTGCGGAATCGTGCCCGTCTCGTGCAGAGGAATGGGCATGGTCGGGCCGACGACGGCCTTCGTGCTCTGGTAGTGCTCCGCGAAAGGCTGATTGCCCTTGTCGTACTGATCGATTCCGCCCAGGTCCGTGTACTCGGCGCCCGGCCAATACGCAGCCATGGCGCCATCGTGACCGTAGCCCATCACCCAAAGCACGTTGTGGATTCCCTTCGACACGTTGATGTAGTCGACCGTGTACTTCCACAACGCGATGAATTGAGGCCCCGTGCCCTTCGACCACCAGAACCACGCGAACTCGTCGACCTCGTGATACGGCACGAGCAAGACCGGCACCTTGGCGTCTTGCAGCACCTTGAGCTCACCCGCCATGTAGTCGAGCTTCGACTTGAGCGAGGTGTTCTCGGCCGTGCCCTCGGTGTAGAGATTGTCGAACTGGGTGACGGTGCCCTTCGAGTTGTCGTAGGTGTCCGCGAGGGGCGGCGCGCCCATGTGGTAGCGCATCATCGTCAAGCCGCCCGCGTTGTAGTAGGCGATCGCGCGCTTCGTGGTGTTGCTGCCGGGCTTGTCGCCGTCTTGGTACAAGTAATCACCGCCCAAGATCGCGGGGTGCTTACCGACGGTCGCCTGGTAGTAGCTGATGTCGTTTTCGGGGTTCGACCAGCTCGTCTCTTGCTGACCCGAGAGCACCTGGCTGCCGTAGATGCCGTAGATGTAGCAGAGCAATTTTTTAGCCTCGGCGGTGGCGCTCGGATCGATCGGCTTGGCGCTGCACGTGCCGCCGCTCCCGCCGCCCGTACCAGCCCCAGCGCCGCCGGATGAGCTGCCTCCGCCCGCGGCGCCGCCGTCGCTCGGTGAGCCTCCGCCTCCGCCCGAGGTGCTGCCGCCGTTGACCGCAGGCTGTCCGCCGCTCGAGGTGCCCGCGCTTGGCGTGCCCGCTGCGGCTTCGCCGCCCGCGTTGGTCGGGGCGCCTCCCGACGTCGGAGCTCCGGCTCCGCCGCTCGGGCCACCCGCAGCGGCGCCGGCCGCACCCGTCGGGTCGGAAGGGCCGGGCCCTGCGTCGCCGCAAGCCACGCCGAGCAGGGCGGCGGTGAAGAAGGAGGCGCAGTGAACGGTGAGCTTTCTCATGATCGGGTTTCTCGGATCGGGATCAGGATCGAGATCGAGATCGGGGTGTCCAGTCGAAGGTTCCCGCTCCCTACCCGATTGGCTCAGCCTCGCTCCACCGCTCGACGACGACGACGACGACGACGACGACCTAAGGCAAGATCGCTTACTCCAGTGCGAAAAAACACGCTCCACTAGGACGACACTCGATATCTGCTGTGTAACTACAAACCGTGCTCCGGCTCCGACCGCGCTTAGTAAAAGCGCTTGGAACAACCGGTTCCACACGCGAGCTTTTTCCAAGCCTTCGCCTTGACGGAGCCGTGCGCGCGTGGCTGTGTAAAGTGACGGCTCCGGTCTTGCGTCGACGGAGTGTGGTCTGCGTTCGGGTCTCGACGGTGCGATGGAGCATGGCGATGCGGAGCAATATCGTTCGGGGTTTGGTTGGCCTGCTCGGAGCAGGTGTCCTCAGCTGCAGTGCCGGTGGCACGGGCGGCTCGAAAACGAAGGGCTCGCCCGGAGCCGGCGGCTCCCCCTCATCGCAGACGGGCGGTAAGGGCTCGGGGCTCGGCGGCCTCTCGGGCCCCGGTCTGGGCGACGTGGGAGGCATGACGGGCGCGGACTTCGAGGATCCCGACCCCTCGAACCCGAATGTCACGCACCCGAAGTGCAATCCAGGCACCTGCACTGATTTCCCAGTCGAGCCGCTGCTCGGGGCCGGCGTGCCGGCCAACGCTGCCGAGTTGTTCGGAGAGCCGACGAAGTTCACGGACGGGGGCTTGTGCGTGATCGAACCGCAGCTCTCGGCCGCGGGCAAAGAGGGCGCGATGCTGCCTGCCAACTGGGTGCGGCCGCGCTTCCGCGTCGCGGCGCCGGCGGGCATTGATTTGCTCGAGATCCGCATCCACTCCCCCGCCGAAAAGAACGATCTCGTCGCCTACACCGTGTATTCGGCCGACGGCCCCGCGTGGTACCTGCCGAAGGAGATTTGGGCCGGCATCGGGGGCGAGGGCGTCTCCGCCTCGGGCAACGGCTTCGCCAACAACGCGGCCGGTCACCCCGTCACGGTCACGATTCGCGGCATCAACTCGAAGTCGCCAGGCACGCCCGTCGGCGTGAGCGGTGATTTTCACATCGCGCCCGTCGTGGCTACCGGCAGCATGGTGTTTTGGACGGTCAACTCGGCCGCCGTCACGCCCGACTCGAGCAAGCTGCTCGGCTTCGCCGTGGGTGACGAAGGCGTCGCCGACGCGCTCACGCTCCCCCAAATCCAGTGGTCGGGTGAGCTCGGGGAAGACGGCGCCGTGCTGCGCGGCTACTACGACAAGACGCCGCTGCCCGGCTTCGTGAACGGCCAGGTGCGCTGCGTTGGCTGCCACACGTCGCTACCCGACGGCAGCGGCGTGGTCTTCACCGACGACTGGCCCTGGTCGAAAGCGGCCGCTACCCTCGGCGCTACCGCCGGCGCCATCCCCACCACGATCAGCCCCGGAGCTCAGGCCATCATGAAGATGCCCTGGTGGGGAACGCAGACCCTCTCGCCCGCGCATTTCCAAGCGGGGGACCGCATGCTGATCACGACCTACGGCGCCACCTTCAAGTCGGGGAAGGCGCGGACGAAGGCGTGGGAAGCCCTTCCCGCCTACGACGACGCCAACCCCGCCAACAATGATCGCGTGAAATGGCACCAATTGGCGTGGATCGACCTCGAGTCGACCGCGCCCATCGACGTCGCCGTGACGGCGACGCCCGATTACGGCGCCGCGCTCACCGCGCGTGAAGCGGCGGCGACAGCGGCCAAGGGCACCGGCTGGGGCATCATCGCCACCGGCGATACGGGCGTCGGCGCTGCCTCACCGCACTTCAACCACAAGGGTGATGCCATCGTCTACGTCGCGACGGACTACTCGCCCGACGGCCACCCCGACGCCGAAGCCAAGGTCGCGGATTTGCGGGTCGTTCCCTACAACAACCGCGCCGGCGGCACCGCCACGCCCCTGGCTGGCGCGTCCGATCCGGCCCACCTCGAGTACTACCCGTCGTACTCGGCCGACGACGCGCTGATCGCGTTCACGCGCGCGCCCACGCCGAGCGCCGCCTCGCCCGACGGCCCGTACTACAACCGCTTCGGGGAAATCATGGTGATCCCCTCCGCGGGCGGCACCGCCACGCCGCTCGCGGCGAACCAGCCCGCCGCCTGCAGCGGTGACGACTTGGCCGGCGGCCTGATCAACAGCTGGCCCAAGTGGTCGCCCGATGCGTTCACGGCGGGCGGGAAGACCTACTACTTCCTGGTGTTCTCCTCGGCGCGCAAATACGGCGACGAGTTCACGCAGCAGTTCAAGCTGCCGCCGAACCCGCTGGCCTCTTTCAAGGGCAAGAACGACTCGTCGCAGCTCTACTTGGCCGCCATCGTGGTCGACAACGCGACGCAGCAGATCACCACGTACCCCGCCGTCTATATTTGGAATCAGAACCGCGCCCCGAGCGCGAACGGCGCCGCGGCCCTGCACTACAGCAACCTCACGCCTGCTTGGGATCCGATCAAGCTGCCCGAGCTCATGATCCCGCCCGTCAAAAACGACGACCCCAAGTGAGACGCACGGCCACGAGCCGCGCGGCGTGAGGCGACTCCGGCCGGCTTTTCCGGCCGGAAACCGCTGTAACGAAAGGAGACAATCAACGGGCGTGCCCGCTCCAGGCGCGTGCGCTACCAGGGAGGGCATGAGCCCGTCCTCGGAGCGCTGCTGCCGGAGCGGATCGGCGTGAGGCTGGTCCCGAAGCTGGCCGTGGCGCTGTTCGCGGGCGTCTTCGTGGTCGTGGCGGCGTTCACGGCCTGGCGCGCCAAGCGCGATATCGAGGCCTTCGACGCGGACGCGCGCCGCGACCAGCGCGTCGTCGGGGTCACGGCCGGGGCTGCGCTCTCGCCGCAGCGAACGGTGGCCGATGCGATCCGGCTCGCAGCCCGCGTGAACGAGTCCCGCGAGGGCATCACCGTCCGCTATGTTTCGCTCGCAGACGAGGCGCAGGCGGACGTTCGTGCCCTGCACCGACTCGCGCCGGCCGAGCGTCCAGAGCCAGGCGCGTTTCGCCAAATCGTCAGGTCGCGGGAGGCGGGGCAGCCCGCCGACTATTTGGTGACTTACGTGGGAGCGCCCGTGATCGATGAGCCCCTGGGCGCGATCGAGCTGACTCAGGCCCTCGCATCTCCTGCGGCCTACGCCTGGCAGGCAGCGCTCAGCGCCATCGCCTCAGGCATCGCGATGGTGCTGGTCGGTGGGTTGATGATGGCGGCCATCGGCGTGCGCGTGGTGGGGCGCCCCGTCGGTGAGCTGATGACGGCGGCGCGTCGCATTGGCGAAGGCGACTTCGAAGTGCTGGGGCCTACGCACCGCCGCGATGAGCTCGGCGAGCTCGCGGGCGCCCTCCACCGCATGGGGCGGAGCTTGGCGGAGGCGCGGCAGCGCTCGCAGCGCGAGACCGAAGCCCGCATTCAGGCGCTCGAGCAGCTGCGCCACGCCGATCGCCTCAGCACCCTCGGTCAATTGGCCTCGGTGTTGGCGCATGAAATCGGCACGCCGCTCAACGTCGTGGCCGGGCACGCCAAGCTGATCGCCGCCGGTAAGCTGCCCTCGTCACAGGTCGGTGAGAGCGCGACCGCGATTGGCGAGCAATGCGCGCGCATCACCGGCATCGTCAAGCGCGTGCTCGATTACGCGCGGCGGCGCCCCCCTAAGCGTACCGTCGTCTCCGGCAGTGACGTGCTGGCGCGGACTCGCGCGCTGCTCGACGGCCTCGCCGAGCAGCGCCGGGTCACGCTCGAGGTGCAGAGCAACGCGGAAGCGGCCACGCTCTCCGCCGATCCCGATCAACTCCAGCAGTGCCTCACGAACATCGTGAGCAACGCCATCTACGTGAGCCCGGAGCGAGGCGTGGTGCACATGACCTTGGATGAAGTCGAGCGCGTGGTCGATGGGCGCGCGCGGCGGCTGCTGGCGTTCGCGGTCAGAGACGAGGGGCCCGGCCTCGACGAAGCGACGCGCAGCCGAGTCTTCGAGCCATTTTTCACGACTAAACCCCCTGGCGAAGGCACCGGCCTCGGCCTCAGCGTCGCGCGCGACATCGTGAGCGAGCACGGCGGCAGCATCGAGGTCACGTCGGTAGCGGGCCAGGGCTCCGTATTCACCATCCTATTGCCGAGGAGTGAGGGCGATGTCGAGCCGAATCCTGGTCGTTGACGATGACAAGGCGACGTGCCGGCTGCTGGCTTTGAGCTTGCGCGGCGCAGGTCACGTCGTGGAGACCGCCTCCAGCGTGGACGAGGCCAAGGCGCTAGCGCGAACGCTCGAGCCGCAGGTCGTCGTGACCGACCTGAACATGGCGGGCAGCAGCGGCCTGGACTTGTGCCGGGCCTTCGGTGATTTGTGGCCCGACGTCCCGGTGATCGTGGTGACCGCGTTCGGCAGCATGCAGACGGCGATCGAAGCGATGCGCGTGGGCGCGTACGACTTCATCACCAAGCCCTTCGACATCGAAGGGCTGCTGCTGGTGGTAGAGCGAGCATTTCAGCATCACTCGCTGCGCAGCGAGGTGAAGCGGCTCCGCGCCGCCGTAGGCCAGTCGGGCTGGGGCGACGCCATCATCGGCAAGAGCACCAAGGTCACCGAGCTGCGTTCGCTGCTCGAGCGGCTCTCGAAAACGGAAGCCACCGCGCTCATCACCGGTGAGACGGGCACCGGCAAGGAGGTCGCGGCGCGCGTGCTCCACGAGCAGGGCGCGCGCCGAAACGGGCCGTTCGTGGCCATCAATTGCTCGGCCCTGCCCGAGTCGCTGCTGGAGAGCGAGCTCTTCGGGCACGTGAGGGGCGCGTTTACCGACGCTCGTTCCAGCCGCACCGGCGTGTTCGTGCAGGCCGACCAGGGCACCCTGCTGCTCGACGAGATCGGCGAGCTGCCGCTCTCGGTTCAAGCCAAGCTCTTGCGCGCCCTCGAAGAGCGCCGAGTTCGCCCCGTGGGCGGAGATGCCGAGGTGCCGTTCGACGCACGCATCATCGCGTCCACCAACCGCGATCTGGAGCAGGCCGTGCAGCTCGGCACGTTCCGGGAAGACCTCTTCTACCGGCTGAACGTCGTGCAAGTCTCCGTGCCGCCGCTGCGCGCTCGCGGCGGCGACGTCCTGCTCTTGGCCCAACACTTCCTGCGGCGCTTCGCGGGAGAATCCCGACCCGAGGTGGTGGGGCTATCGGAGTCCGCGGCCACGCGGCTGATGAGCTACCCATGGCCGGGCAATATCCGTGAGCTGCGCAACGCCATCGAGCGCGCAGTCACCCTCACCGCTTTCGACCACGTGCGCGCCGAGGATCTCCCCGAGCGCATCGCGCGCTTCGAGCCGCGCCACGTGCTGGTGGCCGGCGACGACATCGAGGAGCTGGTGCCGCTGGAGGAGGTGGAAAAGCGTTACATCCTCAAGGTGATGCAAGCGGCCGGCGGCAATAAATCGCTCGCGGCGCAGACGCTGCGCGTGAGCCGCCGCACGCTTTACCGCAAGCTGGAAGAGTATGGCGTCGAGCCGGCGAAGGTGGACAGCAGCAAGCTCGGGCCCGCCCGCCCGGGCCGCGACTGACTACTTTTGGCGCACGCCGTCAAAAGTAGTCAGCTGGCGGCGGCTGTCTTCGCGGGCTGCGGCGCGAAAGGGGCATCGTGGGCCGGCACGTCACGTGCAACGCGCGCAGCGTGGAGAGAGCCGTCGCCCTCGTATTCGAAGCAGATTGGGCGCTGCGAGAACTACTCAAGCGCACATTGCGTGAAGCCGGCTTCGAAGTCCTGGAGAGCTCGACCTTCGTGGAGTTCGACCTGCGGCTGCGGCTACGCGCCCTACGCGCCGCGGGGCGAGCCCTGCTCGTTCTGGGCGACGTCATCGCCACGCGCTCTGAGCCCAGCATCCGCGCCCTCGCGGCGCAGCGCGTCGAAGATGGGCTCGGCCGCCCCCAGCTCGTCGTAACGCGCGAAATGGGCGCCTTGCCGGGCGAAGGGTATGAGCAGCTGGGCGACTGCAACGTGATCGCCACGTTGGAGAAGCCTTTCGACCTCTCGCTGCTGCAAGCCATGGCCTTTCGCTTCCGCACGGCGAGCGACGAGCAGCTCGTGGCCAGCGCGCCCACGGCTAGCATGCACGACGGACACGGGGGCTGAAGCGGTGTGCTACCTGCTCGCGATCGGCGTAACTGGGGCGCCATGGCGGCTCGCGGCTGCGTTCGAGGCGGAGGCGTCGCCCGAAGTCGAGCTGGCGGAGGCGCCAGCGCCACTGTGCGCCGCCTTCCCACCCCTCGATGTCGTGCGCGTGGTCAGGCTGCGCCAGTGCTCGTGCGACCTGCTGACGGGCAGCAAGTCCGTGAGCAGGCACGCTTCGCACGTGGGGCTCACCGCCGGGCTTCGGCGCGCGCTGCTACGCGGAGCCGCGGAGATGGGGCCTCTTCGTTGCTACGTCAGCAGCGGCGCCGCGGCATCGCCCTTCGCGCCGCCCGCGCAGAGCTTGCCCCACGCCGAGCTCTCGGCGGCGGCGCCGGAGCTGCCGCTCGATTCGCTGGTCGAAGTCCGCTGAAGTGAGCGCCAACGCCTGGTAGCGGCTCCGCTACACTGGGCGGGTCATGCCCGAGCTGCCCGAGGTCGAAACGGTCTGTCGCTTCTTGCGTAGCGCTCTGCAGGGCAAGCGCATCACGAACGTGGAGGTCGTGCGCGATCCGCTCGTGTTCGCCGGGAGCTCGCCTTCGGCCGTCGAGAAGGCGCTGCGCGGCCGAACGGTGCGAGCGGTGGGCAGGCGCGGCAAGTTCTTCTGGCTCACTTTGAGCGGCGACGGCCCGACGGTATTCGGCCACCTGGGCATGAGCGGCTGGGTGCGCGCGGTGGGGCTCGAGGGGACCAGGCTTCACGGGCACGACGACGCACCGCTGGACGACGAGCAGGGGCGACCTCGTTTCTTGAAGCTCGGCGTACGCACTCGCTCAGGAAGCGGAGTGGTGTTCACGGATCCGCGCCGGCTGGGGCGGATTTGGCTCGGACCCTCGCCCGAGCGAGACTCCCGCGTGAAGCGCCTCGGACGCGACGCCTTCGACGATCTGCCGAGCACGGAGGAGCTCGGGCAGCTGCTCGGGCGCCGCAAAGTGCCCATCAAGGCCGTGCTCCTCGATCAAAGCGCGCTCGCCGGTATCGGCAACTGGATCGCGGACGAGGTCCTGTACCAGGCGCGGATCGCGCCCAAACGCAGCGCCGCTTCGCTCAGCGTCAAGGAGGTGAGCGCTCTGCGCCGCGCCATTCGCTCGGTGTTGGCGCGCGCCGTCGAAGTGGGCGCGGATCACCAGCGCTTCCCCCGTTCGTGGCTGTTCGCCCATCGCTGGGGTGGGAGCCGTGGCGCCAGCGAGATCGGCGGTGAGCGCATCGTGCGCGAGGAAGTGGGCGGCCGTACCACCGCCTGGGTCCCCACCCGACAGAAATAGCGGCCGCGCGGGCCTTACTGCGCGTCGAGCTGGTAGTTGAGCACGTAGCAAAAGGGCGTGGACTTGCCGTCCTCCACGAGGGGCCGGTAGCGCCAGCCGGACAGCGCTCGCGTGATCTGCGGATCGAGCGCGGGCCCGGCGGAGCGTAGGATGCTCACCTTCGTAACCTGCCCGGCCCCGCTCACGCAGAGGTTGACGGTGGCGCCAAAGGTTTGCCCGCTGCGCTGCAGGACTTGCGGCACACGGATGCGCGCGGCCTGGGAGCTCGGATTAGTGAGCAGCTGGCGATGGCCGACTTTAGAGGCGACGACGCGCGGACCGGCGAGCGCCGCCTTCGCGGTAGCCGTGACTGGAGGCGGCACATTCGCGGCAGCGATGGGGCTCGAGGCTGGGGTGACAGCGAGCAACGGAGCCAGCGGTGGAGCGAGCGGCGCTGCCGGCAGACTGCGCTCTTCGGACGTGGGCGCGCTGACGAGCTCGCCCGCGGCGAGGTCTTCGGCTTCGGGATCGGCCTCGGCTGTGAGCTCGCGCGCCTCGGCCGCGGCGGGACGCGAGGGCTTTACGCTGGGGGCTTCATCTCGCTCGGGAGCCGGCGCTTCGGTCGTCTCCGCTCGCGGAGTGTGTTTGAGCTCCGGTCGATACGCCGGCATCAAGATGCGAGCTTGCTCACGGGGCATGCTGGCGGCGACCGAGCTCGCGGCGCTGACGGGGACGTTCAAGTACGCCGTGATCGCGGCCGCCGAGACGGCCAAACCGGTGAGCACCCCGCCCACACCGATGAGCGCAGCCCGCGTCTTCTTGCTGGGTTGAGGAGGCGTGCTGGCGGTCACCGCCGGCAGCGAGCTTCGGGAGTGTCGAGACGACGTCTCGGCCCACTCTTCGGCGATGCGCATGGTCGACGTGCGCTCTCGCAGCCGCTCTTTCAACAGCCCTTGCATGAGCTGAGCGACCGCTTCGTCGGCGCGCGGGCCAAACGCGGCGGGGCTTGCCGCCTCGAGGGCTTCGAGCAGCGCGAGTATGTTCGGAAAGCGCTTTTCGCGGTCTTTGTCGAGCGCTCGCAGCACGACCTGCTCGACGGCCTCGGGGTAGTTCTCGATCAGCGCCGAAGGCGGCGTGGCCGGCACCGGAGACAAGATGTTCGCGATGGTGCTCGACTCCGAAGCGCAGCGGAACGGATGCCGACCGACGGTGAGCAAGTACAGCAAGATGCCGGTCGCGAACACATCCACGCGCGCGTCGAGCGGCTCACCACGCAGCTGCTCGGGCGCCAAGTAGGAGAGCTTGCCTTTGATCTCACCGGAGCCGTAGGTCGAGTTCGAGGTCGTCGTCGCGACGCCGAAGTCGACGATCTTGACGATACCGGTCTCGGTCACGAGCACGTTCGGCGGCGAGATGTCGCGATGGATCAGGCCGATGCGCTGGCCGCTCTCGTCGCGAAGGTCATGCGCGGCGGCGAGGCCACGGCACACCTGCGCTACGAGGTTGATGCTGACGTTGAACGGAATGCCGCCGTGAGCCTGGGCTTCACGCAGCACGAAGAGCAGCGACTCACCGAGCACGAGCTCCATGACGAGGTACATCGTGCCTTCGTGCTCGCCGAGCTCGAGCGTCTCCGCCACGTTCGGGTGGCGGATTTGCGACGCGAGCACCGCTTCCTGAAACAACATTTGCTGGAGCTTCTCGTTCTCCAGGTTACGTAAGATGGTTTTGACCGCGACGAGCTTGCGGAAGCCGCGCGTGCCCTTCAGGCGCGCCGCCCACACGCTGCCCATACCGCCCTTGGCGATGGGCATCAGCAGCTCGTAGCGGCCCAGCATTTGCCCCGCCATGAGCTCGTCTGCGTGACCTTCGATGATACTCGGCAAGAGACACCTCCCTGTCGGGGCACCGACCGCTGATTGAGTCACGGCTGACCAGGTCTGCACGGCACGAGCCGTTCAGCCATGGCCCTCAGCGACCCGGCGCCGGTTGAGGCTGCATCAGCGATCCCTCTGCTGATCCCCCGCATCTACGACCCGCTTACGCTGCAGGCCTCGAAACGGACTCTCAGCTCGATCACACACTTTGCAGAATAGTTTCGCTCATCGCAAGTCATTTTCTCGAAGGGCGCGCATCACCCGCGCAGTGATGGCGCGCGCCGCCGCGCGACGCGGCGCGATTGCGCGCGGACGACGCACGGGGACGGCGCTTTGCGGGCCTAGGCGGGACGACGCAGCAGCGCTCGTCGCTAGAGAACGATGTCCGCACGCGGCGACGCCACGAGGGTTCGAAGGGACGTGGCCGAGCCGCAGTCTCACGCTCGCATGCGCATGGGGGAGCCCCGGAGTTCCGAGCGGAGCAGCTGAGTGTCCTCGACCGCAACTGAGGCACAACGCAACAAGAGCCCCGGCGATTTCGCAAGAATGCTACACGAAACGGGCATCGAGGCCGCCGCGCCTAATTCGATATCTGCCAATTGCGACACAAGAAGACATATATGTCGCGGCCCTCATGTAGGTTTTTTCCTGGCATTTCGTCGCTCGCCGAGTCGCCGAGCCGACGACCGGAGCGCGGCTATCTCGGCCTCAACGGCGGCGCACGGTCGTGCGTGTCCGCGCTTCGGACCTCGCGGCTTCGCCGTCGCCGCTATCCTACAACCTCGGCCAACCGCCGAGCTTGCCGCACGTTGGCTCTGCGCACGATCGACTCGGCAGCACGAGCCTGTCGAACGCCCGTCGTCCATTTACTGCGGCGGCACCACGGCGCCGCACTGCGAGCTCGACAGGCTGCACAGCGAAACGGCACCCACGACGAGCGCGACCTGACCAATGACAGCCAGCACCACGAGGCCGGGCGGCGGCTCGCTCTTCGCGGGGATCTGGCGAACCGTGAGGCAGGCCGCGACGGGCGGCACCTCGGTCTTGCTGCAGTACTCGCCCGGTGTCATCTCGAAGCCCGGGCACTTCTGGAGACACTCCACGTACTTCTTGGGTGAGGTTTCCGGCTGACAGTCGGAGTAGCAGAGCGACGCCTCTCGCGGGCTCACCGGGTTCTCACGCAGGAGGAGGCGATAGCGAATCGTCTCTCCCTCACGCTTCGGGGGCTTCGGGGGCACGCTGTTGCAACCGACCAGCGCCACCGCGACCCAAGCGAGTACCCTCCGCGCCTGCATGCCGGTCAGGCTAGCACCCCTTCGTCGACCAAGCGGCACGGTCTTCAGCTGACGCAGCGGGCAGGCGGCAGCGACGCCAGCTTGTGCGCGCGATGGCGGGTTTCATAGCAGGCCATCCCCTGGGCCGGGTGCTGGCGTCGTTGGTGAGCGGAGGCGCTTGTCCTCACCGCGCGAGAAGCCTGTTAGTGAAGGGGGCAATGGACGCAGACGTGAGCTTCGCGGAGCTCGGAATCGAGTTACCACCCGCACCCAAGCCGATCGGGATCTACAAGCCAATCGTCGTCGTGGGCAACTTGGCTTACCTGTCCGGCCACGGCCCCCTCAAAGCCGACAAGACGTTGATCGTCGGCAAGGTAGGCAGCGATCTCTCGCTCGAAGAAGGCAAGCTCGCAGCGCGACAAGTCGGCCTCGGCTTGATCGCGACGCTCAAGGCTCAGCTCGGCTCACTGTCGCGCGTGAGGCGCATCGTCAAAATGCTAGGCATGGTCAACGCAGCGCCCGACTTCACGGCACATCCCCGCGTCATCGACGGAGCCAGCGAGCTCTTCGCGGCCATCTGGGGCCCCGACCACGGCGTGGGCGCGCGCAGCGCCGTCGGCATGAGCTCACTCCCCTCCAACATCGCCGTCGAAATCGAGCTCATCGTCGAGCTCACCCCGTAGCCCGCCGCTTCCGCGCGCCGCCGCGCGACCGCCCACGGCCGACTACCCGCCCAGCAGCTGCCAGCCGCTCCCCTACTCGCCGCGCCTCCGCCCCCAAAGCCGACGCTATCCGGCCGCACGCGCCAGAAACGGCCCATCCCGCCGGCGCCATCACGCGGCCGCCCCTCTCCCTCGCGCCAGCCTGAAACCGCGGACTTGACGAACCCACCTCCCTCGCGCAACTCTCCGCCCCGCTTCGCACCCCTAGCTCAGCTGGATAGAGCATCGGACTTCGAATCCGAGGGTCGTAGGTTCGAATCCTACGGGGTGCGCCACTTCGAGGGGCAATCACGGGGGAATCAACCGGTGCCGCGTCCGAGTTCGTGACGGGCTCGCGCGCGTCGCGAGCTCGGCGACTGTTGCAGGCGAAATCGACGGAACGATGTCGTTTTCACGCAACCACCCGCGTGACCCGTGCGGACCGGGGCCAGTCGGTGTTCGGCGGCTTGCTTGAAGAAAACACGCAACCGGCGTCCGGGGTTGGCCGAAGAGGGCTCGTACTCAAAGAGCAGCACCGAACCACGCAGCAGCGTGGGTTCGACGCGCTCCGCAGAACGAAGAGGACGAACGATGTTTCGGCAAGGATGGCTATTGGGCGGCGCGCTGATCTGGGTCGTGGCCGCGGGCGCAGCCGCCTGCGGTTCCGAAGGCGGCTATTCTGGTGCTCAGGGTGGCTCCTCGGACGGTGGGGCAGCGGCTGGCGGCGCTGAGGCCGCCTACGGCAACGGGAACGACGAGTGCGAGTGCGCGCGTTCGGAGGTCTGCTGCGACGGCGTGTGCGTCGACTTGAGCAATGACGCGGAGAACTGTGGCAAGTGCGGTAACACCTGCTCGGCGAAGCGCGGGACAGGCGCGTGCTCGGTTGGCGAGTGCGCCTTGGAAGCTTGCGACGATGGCTTCGTCGATTGCAACGGCGAACCGGCGGACGGCTGCGAGTCGAAGGATGACGGCCTGCCTGATGCTCCGCGCTTGCTCGCGCCTGCCATCGGTCAGAACACGGGCAGCGCGCACAGCGATGACGCTCGCATGCCGGAGTTGCGCTGGACTGCCGCGACCCGTGGGCTTGGCAGCTGTGGCGCCGTCACCTACCAAGTACAGGTCGACGATTCTTGCGAAGTCGGTACGCCTTGCGAGTTCGGGAGCCCCGAGATCGACGCAGATGGCATCGAAGAAACGCACTACCGCCCCGAGCAGCCGCTCGTGGTTTCGTCCTTCGCGCCGGTGGGAACACGTTACTTCTGGCGCGTCCGGGCCTGCGAGACCGCGACGCGGTGCTCTGATTGGACTGACGCGCGGTACATGAACGTCGGTCGCCTCAACGATGACCTGAATGGCGACGGCTACTCGGACGTGCTTTCGACGTCCTACGACGGCGAAGCCAGCTATCACCTGCATTTACGTCAAGGGCCTCTTCCGACGGATAGCGCCGCCGCTACCAGTACCGTGCGGCCCAGCCTCAACCTCATCGGGCCGATTGGCTTTTATGGCACCGCCCGCTTCCTCGGAGACGTGAACGGAGATGGGTTTGCAGATGCGATCCGCGGAACCGATCGCGGCGCGGAGCTGCTGCTCGGTGCCGAGGACTTTCAGAAGATTACGACCACTGAGCTAGCCGGCGATTTCGACGGACAGCATGGGGTTGCTGGCCTCGGCGATTGGAACGGCGACGGGTTCGCGGACTTTGCTGTGTCCGATAGTGGCGTGACGGACACGCCGGCGAGCGTGGTCCACGTGTACGCCGGCAGTGCCGAGGCCGCGTGGGCGCCGACGATCATCAGCGCGCCCGCTGGCACGACAATCGCGGGCTTCGGCACCGCACTGGAAGGCGGGCTCGACTTCGACGGCGACGGGTACACCGATCTGTTCATCCTCGACGGCAACGAAGGGCGCGTGCACTTCGCCGCGGGAGGGCCCAAGGCGCCTGGCAAAATCAAGGCATCCCTCTCGACGGGCACCACGTGCGAGTACTACCTGAGACCTACGTTAGCTCGCGCTGGGGACATGAACGGCGATGGGTACGGCGACTTGGCCGTACGCTGCGACGGTCGCCTGCAGGTCTTCGCGGGCGGTCGCACGCCGAGCTTGATGCCGCTCTGGTCGCACCAATTCTCCGACGACGCCAGGTCCCTGGGCCACGGCATTGCCGGCAGCGCTGACTTCGGCAGCGATGGCTTCGCCGATCTCCTGGTGCACGGCGACGACAAGGCTGGAGTCAACCTGTACACGCTCGCCGGCTCGCCAACGCTCTCCGACGCGGACGTGCTGGTGCCCTTTGGTGGGTCGCTGTCGAAGGACGGCAAGGCAACCGCTGGCGATGGTCTGTCCTCGGGCGACTTCGACGGAGATGGCCGCCCCGACTTGCTCGTGCAAGTAAGGGCAACCGGTGAAGTGCTCGTCATCAGCGGCGGCAGAACGACGTCAGGCAGCTGCGCGACGGCGAGCGACAGTGAGGCCGTCGGCGACTGGTGCCGGAGCGCCGTCATGACCATCGAAGGCAAGTACGCGACCGAGCGGGACCCCAACTACCCCATTGGCAACTCGTTCGGAGCCGCGCTGGCGCAGTAGCCCTCGGATTCATTTCAAAGGGAACAACATGAAGCAGCAGCGCATCGGGGCCGAAGCCTCGAAAGAACAGAGGTTCGCGCGGCGCACGACCGCCTTTGGCGTGCTCTTGGCGCTCACGGTGACCGGCGTGCTTTCCGCATGCGGGAGCTCCGGTGATGACGGTGCCCCGGTTGACGCCGCGGGGGGTGCTGACGGCGATCCGAACCAAGGCGACGCAGGTTCGGCCGACGCGGCCCACCTGTCGGACGCTGCAGCGGGCGGAGAAGAGGGCTCATCTGACGTGGAGCCTCAGGAATGCAACCCGACCAGCAACACTGACGAGCCGGACGATGAGTTCACGGACGCCAACTGCGACGGCATCGACGGCGACACGGAGCGAGCGATCTTCGTGTCTCCCGACGGCTTCGATAGCGACGACGGCAGCATCAAGAAGCCGGTACAGAGCATCGGTCAAGCGGTGCTGTTAGCCAAAGACGAGGGGCTTGCCGTCTATGTGTGCAACGGCACGTACCGCGAGAACGTGGTCATCGACGCGCCCGTCTCGGTCTACGGCGGATACGACTGCGCGCGCGCGTGGAAACGCACCAAGGACGTGGCCATCCTGCAGGCGGGTGCCGGCTTGCCGCTCCTGGTCAAGGGCGTCGACGGCAAGGTGCACCTCGAGCGCCTGGCCTTTCGCGCGCCTGACGCCGTGGGTCGCGGGAAGTCGTCTCAAGCCGCAGCGATCGTTGGCTCGAGCGACGTGTCGCTCTCTCAAGTCGAGCTCAGGGCTGGGCGTGGGACGGCTGGTGTATCTGGTGCGAGCGGAGCAGACGCTTCCACATCGCCACCACGCGCTTCGGCACCCGGCGCCTCGACGATCACCAGCTATTGCTACACACCGGACGCTGGCGGGTCGCCTGGCGCCTACTGCGAGAACTTCGCTAGCGGTGGCTACTCCACGACGACCACGCAACTCTGCGCTGGCGGGTTTGAAATGCGTGGCGGCCGTGGCGGGGCGGGCGCCAACATTTGGCTCACGAATAGCAAGCCGCTGTGCTTCACGGGTGGCGGCGCCTACGGCGAGACGCCGCATCTGGGAGAGTACCGCACCGGCAACGGCAGCTGGTCGTACGTGAGCTCCGCTCAGTCGGGCGCGCGCGGTGCGGACGGCGTTGACGGGGCTGCCGCTGCCTTCGGAGTTGGCTCGATCACTGAAGGCATCTACTCGGAGACCAACGTCGGCGCCGATGGTACGCCCGGACAGCCCGGTTGGCCGGGTAAAGGTGGCGCGGGCGGTTACAGCGCCGGTCACAGCGGCGACGTCTGCGGTTCCGATTACCGGGTCGGCTCGGGCGGTGGCCAGGGTGGCCTCGGTGGCTGCGGCGGCGGTCGAGCGACAGGCGGCATGGCTGGCGGCGGCTCGATCGGGCTCGTCGTGATCGACAGCAGGGTCAGCATCACTGGCGCGCGGATCTCCGTGAGCGATGGCGGGAACGGTGGGGACGGCGCGCCCGGGGGAACGGCGCAACCTGGCGCGCCGGGTGCCTCTGGCGGGAGCGCTCAATCGAGTACCTATCGGGGCGCGCAAGGAGAAGCGGGCGGCAACGGCGGCATGGGCGGCGATGGCGGCCCCGGCGGCGGCGGTCCCTCCATCGCCATCCTCTACGAGGGGACGGCGCCGCAAGTCGACGACGCCGTCTACGAGCTCGGCCTGCCGGGCGACGGCGGTCAAGCGTACTCGGGGTCGAATGGCCCGGCTGGCGCCACCGGCGAAGTCATGAGCTTGAGCGAGATCGCGGGAGAGAGGCCATGAAGAATCACAAATGGACGCGGATATTGGTATCGGTCTCGTGCCTCAGCTTGGGCATCCTGGCGTGCGGCAGCAGTAGCAGCGAAGACGCCCGTGGTCCCAGCAACGGCGCTCAGCCTGGCAGCGACGACAATCCAAGCATTCCTGCCAAGTCGCCGGAACCTACCTCCGGTAACGACGCTTGCATCATCAGCGCCGACTGTCCGTCCGGGACGCACTGCGACTTGGGCGAGTGCACCCAAACCTGCAACAGCAAACAGGCTTGCGACAAGGGGCTGGCATGCTCGGTTCGTGCGCGCTGTATCGAGCCGGAAGCGGAAGACCGAGACCCTGGTCCAGTTACGGAGCACGCCGGCACGGTCGAACTCGAGCCGAGCTCGCTGGAGATCGACGAGCGTGATTCCTCGTACGAGCTGAAACTCGAATCAGACAGCGACGCGCTCGTCTCCTATCGCGTCGAGGTCAAGGCGCCCTTCTTGACGCTCGAGGGCGACGAGCGCGGCGAGTTTGCTGGTAGCGTCCGGCTCAAATTCTCGGTTGATGCGAGCGCCGTCACCGGAACGCTCGCCTCCGGTGTCGTCGTCGTCCACACGTCGCTCGGCGACGTGGCCGTGAATCCTACGATCCGCGTCGGACTCACCGGTCGCTATCAGGGCACCCTGCGCTACACAGCGGGCAAGACGCCGCTCGGCGACGTCGGCGTGGCGTTCGATATGCTCGACAAGGGCGGCAGCGTGCAGGTTCGCGTGGATCCAGAGCGCTCGATGACTTTTCCGGAGGCAGCGGGTGGCGCCGTCACGGGCCGCGGCGTCTTTACGTTTACCGATGGGCTCGCTCTAACGCTGTCCCAGACGCTATCCGAGGACTTTGGCGGCGAGAGGAACCACTTCAAGCGGCCGATCGGCAGGCGCATCTCCTTCGCCCTCAAGCCGACGGGCGCCGGCAAGCTCGAGGGCACCTTCGAAGAGAAGATTTACGGCATCACCCAGCAGCCGCTGTCGCTCAGCGGCAAGGCATACCTGGAGCCGACGACCGAGGGCGAGCCAGCGCCATTCACCGTCGGCAGCGCGGCGACGATGCCGACCGCCCAACAGGACGCGTTCCCCAGCGTCTCCGTCTTCACGGGCTGGAGTGACTGGGACTGCTTCTCCGATTGCGAGCACGCACCCGACCGCGTCAGCTGCATCGCCAACACCATCGAGCCGACCTACTACCAGCACCTGGCCGACAGCTTGGCGGGCAAGCGCACCGGAAGCGCCCCGCTCGAAGGCCTCGCGCAAAGCTGCGCGACCGAGCTCGCGACCACCAGCACCGCCAGCTACAAGAGCATTGGCTCGCGCTGCGCCTCGATGCCACCGCTGGCGTGCAGCTTGAGTCGATTGGCGAGCGGCAACTGGTCAACGGCGCAGTTGCCGAGCGCACGGCAGACGTTCAACCGCCTCACGGCGAGGATGCTCGCGCCCGCCCTGTTCGTCGCCCAGGACGGCATCGCGGCCGGGCTCAAGCGCTCTCTGCTCGAGGGCGCCTCAGCGCAAGCGGAGAGCTTCGAAGGCGCGCGAGCGGTGCTGCAAGCACCGGCGATCTATGCCTTCAGCTCCGGGCTCCTCAGCTATTTGAAAGCCCTGCCCGTCGAGGTCGCTAAGGGCGACCCGACCTCGGAAGACCCGACGCAAACGAACTACCCCGCCGCACGCGCCCTCTCCCGCCTCGTCTACGTGCTCCAGACGCTGGATGGTGAAGAGAGCCGCGCCGAGGCGACCGACGTAGCTGGCAAGCTGCCCGACAAGCTGGCGCGCGCCCAATCGCGCGGCCTGCTGGGCTTCTTCGAGGCGGCCACGCTCGCCTCGGTCATGAATGCCTGGAACAACCCGGCGAACATCGGCGGCGAGTTCGTGGGGGCGCTCACCCTTTCGGACCGTGGCTTCACCGGTTTAGCGCAGGGCGCGACGCTGTTTGGCGTGCCGGAAGGCGAAGTTCCGCTCGTCTACGACCCCGCCCGGCCGCAGCCTACCAACTTCGAGCAAATCCTGGACGTGCGCGCCAAACCAGCGCTCGACCAGTTCGAGGCCGATCAGGCCGCCTTCGAAGCCGCGACCCGCGAGTTCGAGCAGAACGCCTCTCGTCTGGAGGACGAGGCGGAGTCGGTACGTCGCACCTACGAAGACCAGATCATCTCGGTGTGCGGTGCTGCGTTCGACGTCGATAGCGTCAAGATCGACGCCGACTGGGCGAACTGCGGCGCTGACGGCACCGGCCAGTTTTCGGAGCTCACCCTCGACATCAGCCAGGCCTACCTACGACTGCAGGCGTCGCAGACTCGCATTCGAGGCCTGAAGCAGAAGTATGCCATCGACGAGAAGCGCCTCGCCGACACGCAGAAGGTCAAGACGGACCAGATGAAGTTCATCGACGCGCAGGGGCGCAAGTTGCAGGGCATGGCATTGGCGGAGGGCTATATCAACGTCGCGCAAAAGACGCTCGACGTCGCCTCAAACTCCAATCTGTGGAACGCCGGTGCCCCTATCGCTTTGGCGGCCGCAACAGCCGTCCTGGAGACCGCGCGAACGAGCATCGCCATTGCTCGGCAAGGCGTCGAGACAGCTCAGCAGCTTCGCTCGGTGGCGGACGAGAGCAAGACGGAGCTCATCTCCGGCATGGCCGAGCTCCAGAAGCAGCTCATCGACATCGCTCAGCTGGAGCTCGAGATGGAGCAAGATGCGCTCGCTATCACGCAGGCCGACCTGCGGCGTCGAAACACGCTAGACCACGCCAAGCGCCTGAGTGACGAGCGTATTCGTTCTCTTTCGCGCATCTCGGTGAGCCCGCTGACCGACCCGACTTTCCGGGTACTGCAGACCCAGCAAGCGCTTCAAGCCGCGTCCTCGCGCGCCGAGGCGCAGCGCTGGCTCTATCGCGCCGGTCGTGCCTTGGAGTACGAGATCAACACGAACCTCGGTACGGCGCTGCCTCAAGCCGTCCTCGGCGCCTACAGCAGCAGCCAGGCCGAGCGGTTGTCTCGTTGCCTCACGGGTATCTTCAACGACTATTCTGCTGAATTCGGCGTAGCTCAGGAATTCTCGACCACGGTCTCCGTGCGCGAGATGCTCGGTTTCACGGGCTCCCGCACCGACAACGTCACCGGCGAGACGCTCACCGCGGGAGACCTGTTTCGTCAGTGGATCTTGCGCAACGAGAACGTCGATAGCCAAGGCAACGTCGTCGTCACGTTCAGCACCAATCTCCAGCCAGGCAACGAGCTGTGGTCCAGCAACGTCTGCGACGACAAGATCGCGACGGTACAGGCCCAGCTCGTCGGCGACTTCCAAGGCGACAACGAGGCAGAACTTCAGGTCGGCTTGGAGGGCAGCAGCATCCTACGGCGCTGCGATTCAGACGAGCTCGTGACCTGGACGATCGACAGCTCGGCGCAAGCCGTCCTTCAGGCCGGCGTGAATGCCTTCGGCGAGGCCAAGCCGAGTAGCTCGCTGTTCGGGCAGTCCGTGGCGCGTGCGACGTGGAAAGTGGTGATTCCTGCCGGCAATGTCGCGCCGGCCAACTCCGACCTCGACCTGAAGTCGCTCGACGATATCGTGCTCAAGGTCACGCATCACGCGCTGCCGCGCCGCAACAAGTCGCTGCCGGTCAGCATCGCTTGCTTGGGTACCGTGGGAGCAGGAGGCTGAGCAATGAACACTCTGAAAAACGCGAGGCAGTTCAGTTTTGGCTTGCTCGCTGCGGCGGGATTGCTGCAGGCCTGCGTCGACCCGGGCGCTCGTCTCCGACAGCTCGCGGCGCCGTACGTGAGCTGCACCGAGGACGAGCTTAGCTTCGTGGAAGGGCGCGGCAACGCGCAGTCGGCGGTGTATGTCGTCGAATGTGATGGCGGGCAGCGATACCGCTGCATCTCTCGCGGTCGCCCATTCGGCGACGAGCCCGACACCGTGTGTTCGCCAGAGGCGACCGCGGAGCTGGGCGTGCCGGAGTACGAACCGTGACTCGGTGGCTCAAGGCACTGCTCGCGGTAGGTGCCACATGGGCGGCGCCGGCTCAGGCCGGTGGGGTCGGTGCTACCCATATCAGCCTGCCGAGCGGGCCGGCGTCCGTCGAAGGGCTCGGCCGCAATTTCGTCCCGTCCCTGGCTTCGGGAACGGCGGGCTACGGCATCGACATCGCCCTACCGCCCGCGGTGCGCGGTTTCGGGCCAAGCCTAAGCCTGGACTACGACTCTGCCGGTGGCGCTTCCGAGCTGGGGACGGGCTGGCAGCTCGGCGGCGTTCCGAGCGTGCGGCGTCGGGTCGATGACGGTCTACCTCACTTCGACGCGAGCGACGCTTGGGAGCTGACCGGCTTGGGCATGCCCTGCGACCTGCTTGAGGTTGCTCCGAACGTGTTCCGACCGGAGCATGAGACCGGCGCATTCGTGCGGGTGAAGCGCGGTCAGGACGGAGAGCGGTGGGAAGCCCGAGTCAAGAACGGCTTCACGTACTCGTTTGGCGGCGATGGCTTCGAGGAAAGCGAAGACGGCAACGTCTATCGCTACCTCCTTCGCGAGGCCAACGACCTGCACGGTCACAAGATTCGGTACGAGTGGGATACGAGCGAGGGACATGCGCTGTTGACCCGCGTGGTCTGGAACGACTTCAGCGAGAAGACACGCATCGAAGCCGTGTTCGCGTACGAGGAGCGCCCCGACACCTACGAACGCTTCTCGTCAGGCATTCGGCAGACCATCACGCGGCGACTCAAGACCATCGAAGTGACCTACGGCGGCGGGCTCGTCCGGCGCTACACGCTCGGCTACGTCCAGAGCCCGCAATCCCGCCTGGCGACGTTTGACGTGGTCGGCACCGACGGCAAGACGGGCATGCCGGGGCTCGAGCTCGAGTACACCGCGCCCAGCTTTGCTTCCGCCGGTCAAATCGTGACCATGAAGTCGCCGCCAGGCCGCACGCCTGGCGACGCAAACGTCTCCCTCGTGGACCTCAACGGGGACGGTCTCCAAGACGTTCTGGTGGCCGACGCCGGGGCCTACAGGAGCTACCTGAACCACGACGGCGTCTCCTGGAAGCCGGCCACGGCGTTCGCTGCGGCGGCCAGCCCGTCATTCTCGCTTTCTGCCATTGGCGCCCAGCTCGCCGACCTCGATGGTGATGGCGCGGTCGACCTCGTCACCAAGAGCGGCACCTCGAGCTTTCGCTACTTTCCTGGCAAAGACGCGACCAGCTTCGCTCCCAGCGTCGCCATCACCACCGTGCCCAACGTCACGTTCGAGGATCCGGACGTCCGCCTAGCCGACATGGACGGCGACCGTCGGACGGACGTGGTCGTCACCACGGAGACCGGCTTGGCCATCGGCTACAACCTGAGCGGCAAGGATTGGACCTTACCGAAGACAGTGGGGAAGGTCGACGCGCGGCAAGCCCTTCGCTTCTCCGACGGCGGCAAGACGCAGCTGTGCGACGTGAACGGTGACCGAGTAGAGGACTTCTGCTTCCTCCGCTCCGAATCGCTCACCTACTGGCTGGGGCGCGGGCGCGGGGTCTTCGAGGCGCCGCGAGAAGCGACGGGCGTGCCCCAGTTCGATCCCTCGAGCCCGTGGGTGCTGCGCGACCTGAATGGCGACGGCTGGGTCGACCTCGTCCATGTCGGCGTCGACAGGGTTGAGTATGCGCTCGCTACGAACGCGGGCGTCTTCGAGCCCTCTCGCGAGGTGACCGGCGTCCCCGAGCATGGTCCCGGCACCCACGTGGACTTCGCCGACATGAACGGCTCCGGTACCACGGACATCTTGTGGGTCGATTCGACAGGACCTGCGGCGTCCGCCTATCGATACCTCGAGCTGTTTCCGGACGGCCGAGCCGGACTCCTCGAGACGATCGATAACGGCCTCGGTAAGGTCACGCGCATCAGCTACGAGCCGGCCGCGCTGCAGGCCGCGCGAGCGCGCGACGCGGGCAAGCCATGGACGACGCGGATGAACGTCGCCATGCCCGTCGTCTCGCGCGTCGAGGTCGATTCGTCGCTCGGTGACCCCGTCATGGTGTCCGAGTACCTGTACCGCGATGGCACTTGGGATCCGGCGGACCGCACGTTTGCCGGCTTCGGCGGTGGCATTCTGACCGAGCAGGGCGACGAGCACACACCGACCTTGCTAACTGAGACGACCTTCGATACCGGCTTGGTCCTGCGCACCCTGCGCGGTCAGCCGCTGACGAGCGAGAAGCGCGACGAGAAGGGGTCTATCTTCACGCGACAAACCAGCACGTACACCCCGTTGAGCCTCGAAAAGGCTCTGGACGGTCGCCGGGTCAGCTACAGCTATGCTTCGGCGCAGCGCACCGAGCTCGTTGAGGGCACCAACCTAGCAGCGGCACGCACCCTGCTCAGCGAGTCGGTCCAAGACAACTTCGGTAACGTGATCGAGGAGCGGCGCTGGGGTGAGGTCGTTGGGGACGACGTGCTCGCCGGCAACGACGAAGCGATCGTGAAGCGCACCTTCGCCAACAACGAGACCGACTGGCTGCTCGGCTACCTCGCGACGGAGGAGCTCGACGACGCCGACGGCACGCGCGTCACGGGACGCCGGCTGTTCTACGACGGCAAGTCGTTCCAAGGACTACCGCTCGGCCAGGTCGCGCGCGGAGACATCACCCGACAAGAGGAGTGGCTAGGGCCTGAGCCCGATACCTACGTCCTCGACACAGCCACGAAGTACAACGAAGACGGGCAGCCGATCGAGACGAAGGACGCGCGCGGCGGTGGTCGCTACTTCGAGTGGCAACCCGAAGACCCGGCGACGCTGCTAAGCGAACGAGTGAAGCTCGAGGGCGACGTGAACCTGACGGAGGTCGCCGAGACCGACCCGCGCTTCGGGAACTTGCTCGCGGTCACCGACTACGCTGGCCAAGTCACCCGCTTTCAGTACGACGAGCTGGGTCGGCTCACAGGCATCATCAAGCCCGGCGACACCGAAGACGCCCCGACCATCACTTACCGGTACGAGCTGAGCAACCCACTGTCGCGAGTTATCACAGACTCGCGCGTGTCGAACGCTCCGCTGGTCGTCGAGCACAGTGAAACGCTTGTCGATGGCCTCGGCCGCAAGCGCGGAACCCTGACGCAAGCCGAGGACGAGCGCTGGGTGCTGGCTGGCGTGATGCTGCACGACAAGCGCGGCGAGGCAAAGCGGATGCTGCGGCCGTGCTTCGTGTCGAAGAAGCAAGTCGCTTCACCGCCGCTCCTGGACGACGCGACCGGCTCGTCTTCGTGGCGGGACGCGGCCGGCCGCGATGTGCGTACCCGGTCCGAGCTGGGCATTGAGACGCAGACCGTGTACCTGCCGCTCGCGACGCAGAGCTGGGACGGTGCACAACTCGACGAGACGAGCGACTACGAACACACGCCCACAGTCGAAGAGTTCGACGGCATGAGCCGCCTGATTCGCGCGAGCCGTACACTTGACGGAGCGGTCCTGAACTCTGAGTACCGTTACAACGCGGCGGGGGAGCTGATCGAGCGCATCGATCCGGAAGGCAACAGCACAGTCTACGAGTACGACGGCAAGGGCCGCCGCATCCTGGTCGACGATCCCGACCTAGGCCCGCGGCGCCTGGCATACGACAACACCGACAACCTCATCGAACGGCACAATCCAGACGGCAATGTCATCCGCTACACCTTCGACCTGGCCGGTCGCGCCCTGGCCGAGGACTGGGACGACGACGGCAAGCCCGAGGTCGAGAAGCTTTGGGATGTCAGCCCGACATCACCCCGCGACCTGCGCTTCCGCGGCAAGCTCGCCCGAGTGCTCGACCCAACCGGCAGCACTGAGCACGAATACGACGACCGAGGCCGGACGACCGCTACGACGCTCACCATCGACGGCCAGCGCTTCACGAGCGGCAGCCGCTACGACAACCTGGATCGGGAGTCGCTCCATATCTATCCCGACGGCTCATCCATCGAGCTACACCGCAACCTGCGCGGTCAACTCGCGGGCTATGGCGACGCTGTGTCTTTCAGCTTCGACGGCGACGGGCTCGAGCTCGAACGGCGCTTCAACACTGGCGCCACACAGCAGACCGCTTACGATGCCGACCGGCGGCTCAGCGAGGTCAACGCGCTGTCGGCCAGCGGCTCCATCATCGAGCACGTCAAGTGGACCTATGACGCGTCGGGCAACGTGACCGCGGTCGATGACCTGCGACCCAAGGTGGCGGCCGCGGACGATCGTTCCGAGACCTATCGTTACGACAACCTGTACCGCCTCCGCCGCGCAGAAGGCACTTGGGGTAAGACGACCTGGGACTACTCGGCGAGCGGAAATCTCACGCGTCGCCTGAGCGACGTCGAGGGGCAGACCGTCAGGAAGCTCGGCTACGGCGATGGTGCCGGACCGCACGCCCCGACCTCTCTCGATGGTCGGCTCCTCACGTACGACGCTCTCGGCCGCCTCAAGGACGACGGTGACCGCGTTTACACGTGGAACACGGTCGACCAGTTGGTCGCCGTCCAGACTGCGCGCGGCGATGTGGCTGAGAACGGGTTCGACGGCGAAGGCGTGCGCCGCGTCCGCAAGGAGACCACCGCGGGCGGCAAGTCTTCCACGACCTACTTCATCAGCGATTGGGAAGAAGTGCGCGACGGCAAGCTCGTGCGCTACATCGTCCATGCCGATCGACGCATCGTGCGACTCGCCGAGACCAACGGCGCCGTGTCGAAAGCCGTCTCGTTGGTGCCGACGGCTGGGAGGCCGGCGCGGCCGCCCAGTTGGCTGTTGTCGCTCCTGACGGGCGGTCAGTTCGCCATCCTGCTCGCGCTCTTCATCGCGCTCGGGGCACGCGCTCGCGAAGCGTGCGTGCTGACCCTCCGCGGAGCTGCGCGCAGCCTAGCGCCCCTGCTAGCCGCGCTCGCGCTCGTGGCCTGCTCGGGCGACGCGCCACAGGGTGCTGGCGCTGCCCCACACGGCAGCGTACACACGCTCAGCGACGCCGATACCATCCTCGTCAACGATCAGCTCGGCTCGGTGCTCGCCGAGGCCAGCGGCAGCGGTAAGCCTGGCGGTCGCTTCGCCAGCTACGCGTTCGGCCTCGAGCGCTACTCAACCACCGACGAGACCCGACTCTTCGCTGGCCACACCCGTGACCGCGGCGTCGGCCTCGACCTCATGGGCGCGCGCTTCTACGCGCCCGACCTCGGCATTTGGACCGCTGCAGATCCCGGCCTTCTCAATTCTCCCGATCGCGGGCGCGGCGCTGACTTCGGCGCCGTCAACGCCTACGCGTACTCCAACCTCAACCCCATCGGAGCGAAGGATCCGGACGGCGAGTTTTGGCACATCGTGGCCGGCGCCGCAGTGGGTGCGCTGATTGGAGGTGGCGTCGAGGCCGCGCGCCAGTACATGGCTACCGGCAAGGTCGAGGACTGGGGCCGCGTTGGAGCCGCCGCAGCGGGCGGTGGCGTCGCTGGCGCTCTCACGGCCGCCAACCCAGTAGCAGGCTACGCCGCGGTGATGGGCGTGGGCGCCGCTACGAGTGTCGCCGGTGGCGTCACCACGCGCCTCATCGAAAGCGGCGGCAAGAGCGCGGGCACACTGACGGACATCGTGACCGACGCCGTCGTCGGCGCGGGAACCGCCGGCCTCGTGAAGGGTGGGAGCGCCGTCGTCAGCAACATCTCCAAGAAAGCCGCACCGAAGGTCGCGAACGCTGTCAGCAAGATCCGGTCGCTCTCGTCGGAAAAGGCCTTCCAGAAGCAGTACAAGCAGCTTGGCCAAGCTGCGCGCAAGGCAAGCCCGTGCAACTGCTTCGGCGAGGGCACGCCTATATGGACTGCGACAGGTCTACGCGCAATCGAAGACCTGCGCGTCGGCGACCAGGTTCTGTCGTGGAATGAAGAAACCGGCGAGGTCGCGCTCAAGCCGATTACCGAGACGTTCGTGACCCCGGACCGACCCTTGCTGGACTTGCGGGTCATGGGCTTCGCGAACAGTGAGATCATCACCACAACGCCAGGGCATCCATTCTGGGTCGAAGGCGCAGGCTGGGTTCACGCGAACGACATAGCAGAGACCGACAACCTGCGAAGCGTCGGTCAAGGCGCAGCTTCAGCTGGAGCGCTGAGCGTCCCTCCGTTGACAGTGGCGACTGTCTACAACCTGACGGTCGCGGACTTCCATACCTACTTCGTAGGTACGAGCGGCATGCTGGTGCACAACACCTCGCCATGCGCGATGACTGGTGATCAGCGCGCATTGAAGGACCTGGTGGACGAAGCTTCCCTTGGCGGTCGGAAACCGCTATCTCGAGAGAATGCCGAGACGGTTCTGGACTGGGCGGACGAGGTCAAGTACCCGGGCGCACGTGCTAAGCCGAACGACGTTACGGGGAATCATCCCGGAACGCACTGGGATGGTAAGCCGCACATTCACATCCCCGGTGCCGGCAAAGGCGGTCACGTTCCGGTCGAACCAGGGGTGAAGCCGCGATGAGCAAGCAAGTGATCAACGGCTACATCATCGTCAATCCGAAAACGGTGACCTCCTCGTATCGCGGCGTGGATCGCGAACCATGGGGCGGCATCGGCGACGCTTTCTATGCGGGACGGCTTCCCGAGCAGTTGCGTCAGGTGTGGGACGCCATGCGTCCGCGCGACCTGTGGTGGGCAACTTGCCGAAGGGAAATGCTTGAGAAATTCGAAAGCTTTCTGAATCAAGAGGGCATTCCTTACGAGGTGCTGGCGGTTTGCTCGAGCTACTTGAGCGCTGCGCGTAGCGAACGCACAGCGCTCACGCCGGAGCACCTGTTCCTGGGCTTCGATGTGGTCGGCGTCGGTCAGTGGTCGTTGCTTCGTGCGCTGCTTGAGTCCCCGGCGCATCGCAGCGTTGCTGACCTCGTGAACGACGCCGGTCTCCTCGCCGATCTCGAGCGAGGAGAATTCATAGCCGCCACGTACGCGGACGCGACGGGGAGGAATGAGGTCGAGCCGCTAGGTGAAACCGATCCTCGGTTGCCCATCGACGTAGTCTCGGTCTACCAACTGGTTCGCCAATGATATCCGCGCTGGCGTCGAAGTTGCTTGGAGAGCAACTCGCGCCCGCATTCGAAGGAGCGACATGACGGCCAATCCCGGGGATGATGCTGTTCTCCTATCCGATGGGGTGTGGACCACGCACGGATCACGCTCAGGCCGCTTCGACGGCTGCCGTGTAGCGACGTGAGAAGTAGGTCCAAAAGCTGGGCAGCCGACCGCTTTGAAGCGTGGCTCGCAGCATGAGGACATTG
>JAEYWK010000176.1 GCA_023431345.1 Pseudomonadota bacterium | reverse complement strand
AAAAAATGCGATGAGTGCTCAGCAGCTCGCGCCGCCCCCCTCGCCTGAAGTGAATTCAGGCGAGCCTCCCCCCACGCGGCGGCTCTGCTCGGTGCTAGCTCGTGAACTTCGTTGCCCCAGCAAACCGTTTGTCGCTCTAGTACTAGGGAATTTCGATGTTGCTCAGCTCGCCTTTCGTGCCCGCGCCTGTCGCGGGGGAAACCAAGGATCAGTTCCTCGACCGGTCGATGGCCGTAGGCGCTGCTGGTGACGGTGGCTTCCCGGTCAGCTTCGAGATGAACTGGCACGGCGGTGTGCACCTGAGCGCTCCGACCGGTGCGACGGACGTACGCGCCATCGCCGACGGTGAGGTCACCTTCGTTCGCACCCCCACGGCGCGTTCGACGGATCCGAATCATCCTCTGAACTACCGGGGCGCGTGGACCGACGACGGTGTCTTGGTGATCAAGCACGAAACCGACATTGGCGCGGACGCCACCACCTCTGCGTTGACTCAGGTGGTGTTCTTTTCCGTCTACGTGCACCTGGGGGCCATCGAACGCCTGGCGGTGGGTGACAAGGTGTTCCGCATGGATAAGCTGGGCACGCCCGGCAGCATCTACGGAGTGCGTGACCGAATCCATTTGGAGATCGTGTGTGACGACGACAACGTGAGGGCGCTGACCGGTCGCACCGCCGCGCGCAGCGTCACGACCGCGAACGGTCGCAGCGACGTGCTCTTCGGCAAGCTCTGGTACTTCATACCGACGGGTGCTTCGTTTCATCAAGCGGACCCTCCCCCTGGCGGCGCGCTGCCTCCGGTGGTGTTCACGAGCACCGCCGACATGTTGGTCAGCGTCGAGCTCGTCGGCGCGGATGCCGTCGTGAAGAGCCACGGCACGGATGGGACGCCGATCGGCGCTGCCGTGACGATCGCAGGATATGTCGACAGGCTCATGAGGCGAGCCGCTACTCACTACCCAGCGTCACAGAGCGCCGGATTGGAGCTGATGCGTTACGGCCGCGTGATCGGTGCCGATGCGCTCAACCCCGCTACGGCCCCCAACTTTCTCCAGGCTCCTCATGCTTCGGGTAACGGGTTCGTCGACGTGAACGCTCCGGGCGTGAACCGCCTGAGCGACGCGGACTTTCCGAGCTGGGATTTCGGTGGTCCGAACAGGGGTTGGGTGCTCGTCGATGGCAGCGCGAGCGCCGACAGCCGCTGCACCGATCCGGACCTGATCGCGCTGCTCGACCTCAACCACGACCAAGTCGTTCCGGTGACGGAAGCGACCACGGCGCTCGCCGACCCGGTGGTGCAGACCTCGCTCTCGCACAAGATCTGCAAGTTCCCGACCGAGTGGGAGGCGGCGACCATCGACCAGCGGCTGTCGTTTCTCAGGGACGAGGCGCCGGCCCGGCTGACGGCTGCCGAATATCAGAGGCTTCGCGATCACGTCAGCGCGCTCTGCTTTTGGACTGGGAGCGGTCCGGGTATTGCGGGCACTCATTGGCACTTTCACCCGCGCGAGTTCATCCGCACCTTCAAGAAATGCTTGTGGCTCAGTCAAGGGGAGCTGGCTCAGTGCCTCCCGCGCAGGGCGGCATCGCTTTCCGGTACCACGTTCCGCACGCATGCCATCGCGACGTTCGCGCAGGCGTCGACCCGCGCTGGCAATTGGACGCCGGGTATCAACCTGATGCTGCGCAAGCACCTGATCTCCGAATCGCCCGAGCGCGTCATTCACTTCCTCGCGCAGGTGCTGCCCGAGACGGGGGACCTGCAGTTCGTCGTCGAGATCGGGGGCTCCACCAAGAGCTATGCACCGTTCTTCGGGCGGGGGCTGATTCAGTTGACCTTCCTCACCAACTACCGGGCCTACGGCAACTACCGAGCCTTCCCCACCACTCAGCCTACGACCAATCCCGCCTTCGCTGCGCTGGGCTGGGACCCTGACACGCTGATCGCGAGCAGTCAGACCGTCTTCGAGCCCGTCGCTTCGGCGGACACGGCAGGGTTCTATTGGCTGACGCATTCAGCCAGAAACAACGGCTTGAGGCTGTCTGATGCCGGCACCGGTCTCGCCGAGATCGTCGCCGTGAGCCACTACGTCAACGGGGGTCGCACCGTTGAAGCCGTGAACGGTCTCGACCATCGCATCGGCCACTTCTTGTACATGAAGTACGTGCTCATGGATCTCGTGCGACCAGCCGCGAATACCGAACGGCTCACCTTCAACTGGCGAAGAAACAGCGCGCAGGAACCCGTGCTCGACGCCGCGGGCAATCCAGTGCTGGACGCGCGTGGCAACCCGCGGAGGAGGTTCGTTCGCGGCGCGCACACGGTCGATTTCCCTCTCGACCATCAGAGGCCCTGACAGATGCGCGTCACGCCGGTGCTTGCGCTCGTGGCCGTTGCGTGGATGGGCGCGTGCGACCGGAGCCACGTGCCCATCGATACCGCCGGCGCGAAGGAGCGAGCTTCCACGCCGCCCCTGCAGCCTTCAGCGGAGCCAACGAGCCATGCTCCGTCCGCGAGCGCGTCCACCGCGGTGCCAGCGCCGGCCGCCTCGGCTGGGAGCGCTTCCACACCTGGAGGCGGAGCAGGCGACGCGTGCGTCGATAGCAGCGTGCGGCGAGCCATTGCGGAAGAGCTGATTCTCGATGAGGAGTTTCGTGGCTACATCTGCGAAGCAGAGCCCTGCGCTGCGCAAGAATTTCTCGAGAACCTGAGGTTTCGCGACGTCGTCGTTCTGCGCGACGCGCCACGCACGTTGGGCTGCATCGTCGGGCCGTTGCACGAAGCGATGACCCGCATCTACGGCGTCTTCGCTCTGAACGGGCAGGCTCCGAGCCTGGTGCTCACCTACCGGGGCATCGATATTTCGGTGGACCCCGCCTTCAAGAAGCCCGGCTTCAAGGATTTGGTCGGCACAGAGCGGCTCGGTCCGGGAACGTGGGTGACCCACCGCTACGTCTGGCACCATGGGGGCTACGTGCTCGAGAGCACGACCGAAGCGGTCGATCCTTGAGTGAGTCGCGTGGCGCGTGGCGCTGCAGCTGGGGCACAATCGGGCGCTTTCTCGCGTGCGTCCTCAAAGGCTTCCGGGCGACGTAGCAGCGACGGGCGGCGCGACGCGCGCGAAGAGCCGGTGGCCGTACGCGCCCTGCTTGGAGTTGACCAGCGTCAGCAGCAGCTCGCCGGACGGCAGCTCGCGCATTTCGGCGGGGCCGGTCCAGCGCTTGCCGACCACGATGGGAACGCTCGCGTCGTCGAGCGTGCCGTCGGCGTGCAGGTAGCGCAGCGCGACCTCGCCCGAGACGCTGCCGTAGCGCAGCGCGACGCCCTCACCCCAACGCGCGACCTCCGGCAAGCCGAGCTCGGGAGCGAGCGCCAGCGGCTCCGTGGGCACCCCTGCGACGTCGAGCCAGCTCGCGCTGACCCCGGGATTGTCCGACCAGAACGCGAGCGCCCGGTCGTCGAACCCGACCAGGCGAACCTGGTAAGGACCCGCGGCGCCGGTGGCGAGCGGCGCCGGGGCGGCCGTCACCACGCCCGCTTCGTCGACCTGCCAGGTCTGAATGTAGCGCTCGGTCGCGGTGCTGAACTGGCCCGCCACCAAAAAACCGCGGCCGACGCGCGCGAGCGCGAGCGACTCGAGCTCGTCTTCCGGAAAGGGAGCGGAGCTCGCCAGCTCTTCGCCGTCGGCAGAAAGGAGCACGACCTCTTGATTGGTCACCAACAAGGCGCCGCCGTGCTCGCTGGGTGACAGCAGCGCTCGCGGCACTTCGCTGGGGCTACCAACGTCGTGACTCGCCACGACGTTTCCGGAAGCGTCGATGACGTGCAGCTGCACCTGCTCGGCCAGCAGCACCGAAGCCGCTAACCAGCCGGTTTCGGTTGCGGCGAGCGCGAGCGACTCACCCACGGTGGTGTTCGAGCCGTGACCCGCGAAGCAATCGCTGCTCGACAGGACCTCGAGCGATGGGCTCAGCCGAGCGAAGCGCACGCCTCGGTTTTCGAGCCAGAGCAGCCCCACTTCGTCGCCGCGCGGTCCGAGCTTGGCGCTCCAAGTCTCCCGAGCGACGTCGGCGGTGCGCAGCTCACCGCATTGAACCACGCGCGGATCGTTCGAGCACACCGAGCAGTCGCTCTCATCCAACGCGCAGGTCGTGCAGCGCAGGGCGCCCCCGGAGTAGCCCAAGGCCTCGCACGTGTTTCCCGAGAGGTCAGCGCCGTCGCACGACTCGGAGACCTCGACCATCATGCAGCCCGGGCTCGTTTCGCACGCCCCGCCGCCGATCGTCATGCACGAATCGACCTTACCGTTGCCGCACAAGGCCTCGCCGCACATGCGCCGCAGCTCGACGGGCTCCGCGCCATAAGTGCAGCTCGGCCCCGCCGGCAGCGCCGCGGGCAAGAGCTCGCCTGCGTAACGGCCAGCAATGCCCGACGCCCCGCTGACCCCAGCCGCACCTGCCTCAGCACTGCCGCCCCTGCCGCCCTCGCCGCCCCCGCCACCTTCGCCCGCGTTACGGCTCGTCGCTCCGCAGCCCACGACGGGCAACAACCACACGACCACCCAGCTCCACCGGCTCCCGCGCATGTCGTCACGCATAGCACGCGGAACCGCACGATGCTCTATTGAGCTCGTGCGGCTCCATCGGCCGAGTGTGAGCTTTTGCTCGACCTCTACAAACTTTCGGGTGATTGCCCCGAACGCTGCACGACACGACTCGCGGTGAACGTCACTCGCCAATGATCGGGGCGAGGGGGTAACGCCGTGGCGCTTGACGCTGCTGTCCGCTGCGACGAAAGTAACTGTGCATGGCGCGTTCGCTGCGGCTATTGCTGCGACCGATTGGGACACCGGGGCGAGAGCTCGAACAGGTTCAAGGTTGCACGCTAGATTTGGCCGAGCACGGCGCCGGAGCCACGAACGCTTCCGATAGCGCGGTGCCGGCAAAGATCGAGTTCCTGGGTCGCTTCACCCCCGCGGTTCGGACGCGCCCCACGCCCGAGGAGCGCCCCCTAGGCGAGCTGAGCGGCACCATCGAGCTCCAGGGCAGCTCGCGACGTGGCCTCTTCCGCTGCGACGCAGCCTCGCTCGAGCAGCTGCGCAATCCACCCGCCGAGCCAGCAGCCGACGACGACGACCCTATCAACTTCGCCCCCCGTGAGCTCGAGCTCGAGTTTCTCGACACGTTCACTGGCGTCGACGGACAAGGCAAGAAGCCTCGCCTGCGCCTCCCGCCCGACGCCGGAAACTTCCACTACCTCGAGGTCCTCGTCAAGCTCACCGTCGGCGGCGCCCCAGAAGCCGACTTCGAGCAAAACGACGCGCTCGACGTCCTGATCCGACCGCTCCCCCCAGAGCTCTATCCGTTCTCGCTCTAGTCGCGGACTTCTACGCGCTCGTGACGGCTCTTTGATGTTGCTGGGCGGAGCGGTCGCAGCGGTGCTGAAGCGGCGACGGGCGCTGTTCGTGCCGCTTTGGAACGATTTCGTTGGCCCCAGGGGCTATTCGAATTCCATGCGCCAACGGACGTCGGCGCCCAAGTTGCCGAGGGAGGAGGAGGAGATGTCGTTGACGTTGTCGTAAGAGCCTTCGACGGAGACGCGAGGAGAGAGCTGCCACTCGACGTTGGAGCGGATTTCGCGGGATTCGGCGAGGCCGCTGGTGACGTTGGCGCGGATGCGTTCGGCGAGCCGCTTGCCGATGGTGATGGTGGGCTCGGTGCGGCCGGTGCGTGAGGAGTAGGCGGAGCCGAAGCGGAGCTCGTCGATGATCGGCACGGCGTCGGTGACGGCGCGGTCGGCGCCCGTCAAGGTGCCGAGCGCTTCGAGCGCGACGGACTCGCCCACGCTGGCGGACTGCGCTTGGTCGAGCTCGGCGCGCGTGAGACCCACCGTAATGAGCAAGAAGATGTCGTCTTGGGCCAGCGCGGGGTCGCTGGTGAGATCGATCTTGAGCTTATCGGCGTCGCCGTGGGCGCGCATCGTGATGCGGAAGCGACCCCCTTGCGCGACGGCCGCGTTCGACGACCCTGCGCCGGACCCGCTCGCGCCCGGGCCGGCGGTGTTCTGCGAGGCGGTGTTGTAGCGGCGGTACTCGGTGACGGCGGTCACGTCGACGCGCGGCGCGATGCGCGTGAGGTCGTCGAAGCGCACGCGGCCTTCCTTGATCTCGAACTCGCTGCGACGCAGCTTGATGCGTCCGCCCGGCTTGAGGCTCACGTCGCCGCGCAGGCCGAAGCGCGCGTTCGTGCCGGAGAGCTCGAGGCCCTGCTCGTCGAGTAGCAGCTCGGCTTCGATCAGGTTGTTTTGTAGCTTGAGCGGGCGCGGGCTCGAGATGCGCACGTCGAGATCGATCGCGTCGTCGTTCGGGTCGTAGGCTTCGAACTCGCTGCGCTTGCCCCGCTGCGTGAGCGACGAGATGTCGGCCGTCATCGTCACGGGCCGGCGGTACTCGAAGCTCTTCAGCGTCACGTTGCCGGCGATGCGCGGCAGCGCGCGCTCGGCGTCGTGTTGCGACGACTGAAAGGTCGCGAGCAAATCCGCGTCCGCCACCGCGTGAATGCCGTTCGTCGCCGGGAACGACAAGTTACGACCGGTGATGGAGATGCTCGCGTTCCCGAGCTGGAACCCGCGCAACGGCGCGCCGCCACGGATGGCGAGGGTGCCGGAGCCCAGGCGCGCGTTGCCGCGCACGATGTTGATCTCGCTGCCGTCGACGCTCAGCTCCACGCCGATGTCGCTGATCGGAGTCGCGAAGCCGTGCAGCGCGACCTCGCCCTCGTCGAGCTGAAAGCCGCCGTGATAGCGCGGGGCTGCGAGCGCGCCCTGGACTCGCAGCTTGCCGGAGAGGGTGCCCTCGGCGCGCTCCACGCGCGGCACCAGACCGAGCACGGTCGCGAGCGGCAGCGGTCGCAGCCCGAAGCTCGCGTCGATTTGCGCCCCCTGGCCGATGCGATCGAGCTTGCCCGCCACGTCGAACGTCACCGTCTGGCCGCGCGGGGTGCTCACCTGCAGCGCGAGGCCCGGCACGTCGAGCTTGCCGCCGCCGAGCGAGAGCGGCGCGGCTCCCGGCGGGACCTTCACGCGGTAGCCGTCGTACTCGGCGCTCAGGTCTTGGATCTGTGCGCTACCCGCCGCGGTGCGCGTATTTTCCATGTCGAAGCGCCCGATCGTCACGCTCGCGCTGAGCTTGCCGCTGGGCCGTACGTCGGACAGCGCCAGCTGCGGCACCATCTCGGCCGCCGCGCCCAGATCGAAATTCTTGAAGTGGATCTTCCCGCCCATCGTCTTACGGCGCTGACGCGTGATCGTCAGGTCTTCGAGCCTGACTTGCCCGCCCAGCATGTCGCCGTCGGCGTGGAACACGCCCGACGCCTCGTCGGCGTCGTACTCGGCGCGGTCGAGCGGGGGGAAGATCGGCAAGCCGCACTTGCTGGTGCCGATCGGCTTCTGCTCGCGCACGATCGGCTCGAGCCGCACCGTGAGATCCGACGGGGGGAACGTGGCGCGCCCGAGCCGCAGCTCCGACACCTTGGCGCGCGCGGTGAGCGACATGGCGTCGAGGGTGCCGGAGACTTCGCCGCTGGCGGTCGCGCGACCGTCCGCCGCCTTCAGCGCCAGCGGCAGCGTGTCGAGCTTGGAGAGCGGCACCTCCGTGCCGGTCATGGTGCCGCTGATGCGCGCGCCGCGCCGGATGCTGAGCGACCCCAAGACCAGCCCCGGACCCTTGCGCAACGTGATACTCGGCACGTCGAGATCGACGCCTTGGATGGTGGCGTCGCGGTCGAACCAGGTAAAATCGTACTCGCCGTCGCCGCCGTCGTAGCGCTCGCCGAACATGTCGAGATCGAGCACCTTCACGCGGCCCTTGCTGCGCAAGATGCCGCCGCCGCACTTGTCTTCGGGGCCACCGAACACGTAGCGCACCTCGGTGTCGATGCCGACCTTGCCCTTCACGTCGTCGAAGCGCGGGTCTTGGTCGAAGTGCCACATCGAGAACAGATCGCGCAGGTCGAAGGCGTCGCTCTTGGCGTTCACGTTCACCAAGATCGAGGCCTTGGTGCCGAAGTCCAAGCGCGCGCTCGGCGCCCGCAGCGCGCTGTTCCCCTTCTTCAGGAGCACATCGCTCAGCTCCAGGTAGAGCAGCCTGAACTTGGCCTTGGCTTGCTCGATGCTGCCGACGGGGAACCCGCCGATCACGAAGTCGTCGATCTTCGCGTTGCCGAGCAAGGTGGGGTCGCCGTCGGGCATCACCATCTTGGCGTCGAGCTTGCCGATGCCGGAGATCGGGATCGTGACGAGCGGCGAGATATCGGACAGGTCCAGCTTGGTGAGCGTGTCGACGTCGAGCGTGACGTCCCCCGCGTACGAGATGCTGACCAGCCTCGCGAGCATGGCGCTCTTCCCGAACTCGGTCTTGGCGTCGTAAATCTCGAACGCGTTCGGGCGCACGCCCAGCCGCGCGCGCACCGTGATCTGCGGCTTGATGCCGATCATGTGCTGGCGCGTCGGATCGCGGTAGCCCTTGTCGAACAGCTCGAACTCGTGAGTCTCCGCCAGCAGCTCGGCGTCGATCTTGACCGGGCTCAGCGTGCCACCGATCTTCGTCACCTTGGTGCTCGTCAGGTTCCAGTGCACCCACGAGTGCGGCGACACGTTGAGGTCGCGCATCATCGAGTGGAACAGCATCCCCTTGCCGTCGACCTTCTCGACGCTCAGCGGCATGCCCTCCGCCAGCGGCTCGATGCGCGCGTTGTACAGGTCGACGTCGCCGTCGGCGAAGCGCATGTAGTAGTGGGGGATGGTCACGACGTCGTCTTGCAGGCTGACGTCGATGTCGAGCTTCTCGGCCAGCGCGATGTCGCCGATTTTGATGCCGCCGCCGGTGATCTTGCCCTGCACGCTCGGCAGCTTGTGGCTGCCGTCCCAGCGCGCGTCGCCCGAGAAGGCGACGAAGCCGCTGAGCGGTGAGGCGCGCACGAAGCGGTTCACGAGCGGGATGGGCGCGCGCACCAGCAGGTGCCCATCGATGATGGGCGGCCTGTTCTCGGCCATGACGACGCGCACTTGCGAGAGCCGCGCCAGCACCTTCCCCGGCTGGTCGTCGTCCTCGGCCTGCTCGCAGCCGGGGCGAGTGCCCCGCGCCGGGTCGAGATCGGCGTGACCCAGGAGCGCCAAGCGCCGCAGCAGCACGGACCCGGGCTCGTAGTGCAGCCGTAGGTCCAGCCGGCAGAGCGAGTCCTCTTCGTAGACGGGCGGCAGGGCTGGATCGGGGTCCTTGACCAGCGGCGCGTGCTGACGATCCACGCGCGTGGTGCCGGCGCGGAGCGCGATTTCGAAAGCGCCGCCCGGCTCCGCGAACACGTCGAGATCGATGGCGGCGGTGTCGACCGCCACGCCGTCCACGTCGATGCGAAAGCGCCCTTCGCCGATCGACAGCGAGCCGAACGGCGCGTCTCTCGGGCGCTCCGTCTTCGATTGGGTCTCCGGCAAGCGGTAGCGGAGGTTCGCGAGCTTGCCCTCACGGAGCACGATACGCGCGTCGGGCTGGTCGATCTCGATTTCGCCCAAGTCGAGCTTGCCGGCGAGCAGCGCGAAGAAGCGGGGCGTGACTGACGCGCTCTTGGCGCGAAGGAACGCGGAGCCGCCGTCGGAGGCGGGTACGTTCAAGTTCTCGATCGCGAGCCGCAGCGGGAGCAGCCTGACCCGCACGTCGAACGTCGCCTTCAGACCGAGCTCGCGCTCGAGCACCTTGCTCGTCTGCTCCGCGGCCCAGCGCTCGGCGGGGGTGGAGGTGAGGAGCGCGGCCAGCGCAATCGGCACGGCTCCCACGAACGCCAGCGCGAAACAGGCCAAGCGTGACAGCGTGCGCACCCAATCGCGCGGCTCTGTCCGGTTGGCGCGTAACACCTCGGTAATCTATCCTCGATGGCTTGGCCGGGCCCGTTTTCTGCGCCAGAATCGTGGGCTTTCGGCCCCCGCGGCCCTGGCTTTTCATCGAATAGTCCGCGTCACCGCCAAAATGCGCCGGAAGGAGGATGATCCGGCGCCTCGCGGCTGTTTTTCTTGCGTCTTTCCCAGCTGCGCGTAGAAAGGCCGGCCCCGTCCGCCCATGACGACTCCGTCCGAAGCCCCCGAGCACGTGCCCGATCGCGAGCGCGCCGTCCATGCGCTCGAGCGCGCGGTGGCGTGCGCGGAGCGCGGCGTCGCCGATCGCCCCGTCGTGCTTATCGAAGCGGCCGATCTGTCGGGCCTCGACGCGAAGGATATCCGAGGCCTGCTCGATCGCGTGATCATGGGCAACTACGCCGACGAGGGGCTCGACTCGCTGCTGGCGACGGGCGTGCTCGACGCGGTGCTGCCGGAGATCAAGGCGCTCGTCGGCTTCGGCGACGGTGAGTGGCGCCACAAGGACGTGTGGAAGCACACCAAGCAGGTGGTGGCGCAGAGCGTACCCCGGCTCGAGGTGCGCTACGGCGCGCTGTTCCACGACATCGGCAAGGTGAAGACGCGCTCGATCTCGCCCGACGGGGAGGTGCATTTCTTCGGCCACGCCGAGGTCGGCGCGCGCATGTTCGACAAGGCCGAGCGCAAGCGAAAGTTGTTCGACGCCGAGCCTGCTCTGCGCGACGAAGTGCGCTTCTTGGTGCTGCACCACCTGCGCGCCTCGCAGTACGACGGCAAATGGACGGACAGCGCCGTGCGCCGCTTCGCGCGCGAAATCGGCCCTTCGCTCGACAACTTGCTGTGCTTGTCGCGCGCCGACATCACGACCAAGCGCCCCGAGAAGAAGCGCCGCGGCATCAACATGATCAACGGGCTGGCGGAGCGCATCCGAGAGCTGGCCGCGATCGACGCCAAGCAGCCGCCGCTACCGACGGGCCTCGGCACCGATTTGATGTCGGCGTTCGGCATCCCGCCGTCGAAGAAGCTGGGCGACATCAAGCGCGCTCTCGAGCTCGCCGTCGAAGCGGGCGAAATCGAAGAGCGCCTCGAGTCGGGCGCGTACATCCAGTTCATCGCCGAGCGCAAGGCGCGCTTCGGGCTCGAGTAACCGGCCCGCCCCCGACCGCTCACGGGGCTGTTCGGCGCTCCGCCCGCTCAGGGCACGGCGATGTGCTGAAAGCAGCTGCCCGCGCGCGAGTAGCAACGGCCGAGCACGCACGCGCCATCGCATTGCTCGTCGGCGTCACAAGGGCGGCGCACGCAGACGTTCGCCTCGCAGGCGCCGTTCTCGGGGCAAGCTCCGTTCGCTCCACAGGCGACGGGGCTCTCGCAGCGCCGCGCCTCGCTGCAAGCCACGAAGGGATCGCTGCACGGGTCACTCGGGCCGCACTTGGTGACGCACGCTCCCGCTTCGCACGCGCCCGTCGCGCAATCGGCGGTGCTGCGGCACGTGACGCAGCCGCCGGTGCCGTTACGGAGCAGACAATGCGGGGCCTGCTCGCTGCATTCGTCGTCGCTCATGCAGCTGCCGGAGGTCAGCGGACAATTGCAGTGGCCACACCACCCCGGCGCGCCGCAAATGGCTGGCGTGGGCTCGCCCGGTGGGAGGCACTGGGGGGCTCCGATATAACCGAGCTGCGCGCCCCGGTCCGGGCAGTCTTTCGAGTCGCGGCAGCCCACGCTCCCCCCGGCCGTGTTTTGACCGGCGCTGCCAGCGCTGCCGGCGCTAGCGCCGCCGCTGGTTCGCCCGCCGCCGCCCGAGCTCGCTCCGCCCGCTTCGGACTGGCTGCCCCCCGCGTCGCTGCCGCCGCGCTGAGCGTCGTCATTGGCCGTGCCAGCTGTCGAGCCGTCGCTGGCCGTCGGCCCGCCGCTGCAGCCAATGAGAGAGCTTATCCCGACCGCGATCACGCAGACCCAACCCGAGCGCATGTCCTAGCGATAGCAAGCAGCGTGCCTGCTGCAAACGCCCGAAACTCCGTGGTTGCGGCGCGGCGCCGGCTCAAAGTGTGCCGCTCGGCTGGCGTGATTGGCGCGGCCTGGGTGTTAGGCGGGGCCGTGTAAGTCGAGCAGCAGATCGGCGGCCAGCACCACGTGCTCGACGGGCTCGCTCCGCGCGACGATGGCGCGCACCTCGGTGAGGTAGGCCTTTTGGAGCTCGCGCAGCCGCTCGAGGTCGGCGCTGGAGACGCCGAGCAGGTTGTACATCAGGCCTCGGTCGCCGGCTTCGATGCGAGCGGCGCCGCGGCGCAGCCACCAGGCGCGTAAACGCCGCGCGGCGTCGGGATCGCGACGCGTGTCGAGCGCCATCACGTTTTCGATCTGCCAGCGCTCGTCACGCCACACGATTTGTCCGCTACTCGAGAGCAGCTCGAGACAGCGGGCTTCGTCGCGCACGTCGATGCCGATACGGCTCGCTATCCAGCCCGGCTCGTGCGCGGGCAAGCAGGCGTAGCTCGAGAGCTCGAGCGCGCGCAGCACCGCTTGCGACCAGGGCTCGTCGTACGCGAGCCGACGAGCCGTGCTCATGCGCTCCCACGTGTCACGCGCGCTGGGCAACAGTCGGGGATCGACGAGCTGCTCGATGAAGTCGAGCACGCGCAGTGACGACGCTTCGATCATGCGCAAGAAGTCGGGGAGGCGAGGCTCGGCGTCGCCAGAGAGGAAGCGCGCGATCGCGAAGCGGCTCTTGCCGCTGTAGCGCGACAGCTCCACCACGCTGGTGCTGCCCCGCAGGTCGTCGAGGAACGCGGCGACTCCCGCCGGCGACGTCGGGTCGAGCGTTTCGAGCCAGCGCGGCGACGAGCGGTAGAAGTCTCGAAACGCTTGCGGCACGTCCACCCGGACGCGCGCCGCGACGTGCAAGGCGCGCGAGGCCGTTGGAAAGCTATGCCCGCGCTCCCATTGGTGAACGACGTTGCTCTTGCTGCCGAGGCGCCGACACAGCGCTTGCTGCGAGCGCTTTCCTCGCAATCCGCGCAGCAGCTCGGCCGCCAGACGCTCGAAATCCATGTGTAGAGAATTGCACATGTGTTCGCGACATGGGTCCATCAAATGTGCGAACTGGTCATTGCTCGAGTGCCCGCCGCGGCGTACCTTGAAGTCCGTACGGAGGGATTACCGCCATGCGACTGCAGCTCTTCACCTACTTCGGTCTCGCCGCGCTCACTCTCAGCCTCGCCCCCGCTTGCAACAGCGGCGGGCAAACCGGCGATCTGTCAGGGGAGCACGACGGCGGGCCGAGCACCGGCGAGCACGCCAACAGTGGCTGTGAGGAGACGAGGGAGCTGCTCGCGAGCTTCGACGAAGAGACGGAGGTTGGCACTGCCAACGAGCTGCTCGCCTACGCCGAAGCCGACTTCGAATCGCCCCTCGTCTGGAAGACGGCGGGCGAGCTCCAAACCTGGACGGCAGGGCCGGAGACGGGTGAGGGCACGCTGCACCTCGCCGTCACGCGCGGCGCGAAAGCCTACCGCCTCACCTATCAGCCGAAGCCGTCGCAGTCGGGGCTCGCGATCGGTGTGGTGTGTCCGCCGGCTCAGCTCGGCGTCGAAGCGACCGTCAGCGTGAGCACCGAGGGCGGAGCTCTCGCGGAGCAGTACGACACGCTCGTGCGCACGTCGTCGGCCGGCGTCGCCAACCTCTGGATCCCGCTCGATCTCGACGAGCTCGGAGGCTCGCTCGCGGTGACGTTCGCGAGCTCGCAGTCCAAGCTCGTGCAAGCGAGCCTGAAAGCGACGCTCACCAGCGCTGGCATGACGGGCAGTATCTCGGGCATCGAGCAGACGAATCACGGGCAAGTCTCGTCGGCCAGTAGCGCGCTGATCGCGGTCTGGCCCGAGAGCGCCGCGTGCGCGTCCGCGAACCTCACCGGTGAAGGTCTGGGGCTCGCGGTCGAAGACGAAGTGCTGGGCAAGACCGGTACCGCGACGCTCGCCTCGGTCGCGTCGACGGAGCCGGTCAGCGTTCGTTGGGTCGACGGCAGCGAGACGACGTTGACGGTCGACGTCGTTGCTCAAGGCGACGGCTGCTTGAGCGAAAGCCCGCTACCGGCGGAGCTCGACGGCGGCGCGAACGTGGTGTACCCGGTGCAGCTGCGGCTCCAGAGCGCGGATGGCCGTGTCGATGGCGAGTACGCGGGCAGCGTCCGCGTGAGCGGCGCTGGCGACTCGCGTCGCGTGGAAGCGACGGCCTTCCTCGACCTTGCGCCCGATGAGCTCGACCAGAGCGGCTTCAGCGACGTCGAGCTGCCGGACGGGTCCGAAGGCGCGCGGGTGCGCATCGAGGTGCGGCTGCTGGGCGACGAGAAGGCGGGCTCGCTACAGCTCGTGGCTTACGACAACCCGCCGTGCCTGACCAATCCGCCCGAGCCGATGGAAACTCCCGGCGGCGGAGTGGCCGTGCCAGGCTGTCAGGGCCAGACGCCCACTCAGCTCGAAGCCACTACCTGGTGAGCCGCTGAGTGAAGCGGGCGCGCCGCCGCGCGTCGAGTACGGAGTGGCGGCGGCATGGATTATGCTCCGGCACGGGGAATGCGAAGCCTCAAGACCCGGCAGCTGCATGCCCTCTACTGGATCGCTACCCTGCTGTTCATTCTGCCGCAGGGCTGGGCCGCGACGCAGTACTTGGTCGGCGCCCCGCGCATGACCCAGGCCATCACTCAGCTCGGTTATCCCGAGTATTTGATGGCAATTCTGGGGGTGGCGAAGCTGCTCGGTATCGCCGCCATCGTGACCGGCATCTCGCCGACCCTGAAGGAGTGGGCGTACGCCGGCTTCACGTTCGACGTGCTGGGCGCGTTCGCGTCACACTTGGGCGCCGGTGACTCGCTGCCGATTGCCCTGGTCCCTCTCGGCTTCGGTGTGGTGCAGATGGTCTCGTTCTTCGCGTGGCGCAAGCTCCGCGAACGTACGGTCCCGCGCCTGCAACGCCCGGCGCATCGATTTCGACCTCGTGAGCTGGCTCAGACCGCCGCGTGAGGCAGCCGTGGCCGGCGCCGCGCCAGCGCCGCGTGGCGGGCTGGTAGTAGTCGTCCGGCGCTGCCTCGCTTGCGGAGCTCTGTGCGGCCCACGAGCGGCGCGGCATGCGCCTTGCTGCTCCCTCCGGAGTCGCGTTCGAGCTGTGCTTTCGGCACGGTGTCGAGGGCAGCCCTGCGCGACCGACCATGGAGGCCGTGATGAACGATCGATACAGGAGCGAACGCCATCGAAGCGAACGAGACCCGCGCCACTACGAGCGCCGTGAGAGCGGAGGCTGGCAGCGCTCGCGAGGCGACGACGCCGCCCTTCGCGCCCGCTCGCAAGCGCCGCGCTACTCGAGCGATGAAGACGAGACTTACGGCAGCGAGTGGGACCGCGAAGACGGCAGCGGCAGCCGAATCAGCTATGACCGTGATGAGAGCGGTTACGGCCGGGGCGCTGGCGGCTACGGCGACCGCTCCGGCGAGCATCCCGGCGGCTACGGTCACGGCTACGCCGGGAGCACTGGCCCGGACTATGGGCGCGGCAACTTCGGCGGCCCGTCGCGTCAGGGCCAGTTCGGTGGGGGCCAGCCGCGAAGCGCCGAGGGCCAGGGTTACGGCAATAGCCAGGGCCTCCGCTCGTCCGGCGGCTTCTATGCGGGCGCTGGCTACTCGGGCGAGAGCGCTTTCGGGCGCGAACGCGGCTTCGGCGGAGGAATGGATCAGGGCTACCGAGGCCGCGACTTCGGAGGCCCCGGCGCCGATCTCCGAACGGGCGGCTTCGCCGGTCGCGGGCCCAAGGGCTACAAGCGCACCGACGAGCGGATTCGCGAGGATGTCTGCGAGCGGCTGAGCCGCGACGACGACGTGGACGCGAGCGAGATCGAGGTGCGCGTCAAAGACGGCGAGGTCACCCTCGACGGCTCCGTGATGACGCGCAGCATGAAGCACCACGCCGAGAACCTGGCGGAGGACGTCTCGGGTGTGCGCGACGTCACGAACAACCTGAAAGTCGTCAAAGGCATGCTCAGCGAGCTGAAAGACAAGCTGACCGGCGACGAACGCGAGCAACACTTCGCCAACGGGGGGACCAAGAACTCCCCCGCCGGCAGCATGTCTCGCGCCGGCTGAAGTCTCGCCTTGCGCCGAGCCCGCGCCCGATCTCGGGCTCGGCGCAGGGCGCGCGCCTCGCGCTCAGCGCGCTGCGGCGGCGCGCTCTCGACGAGACGAGAGCCGGCGCCGGCTCTCTCGCGCCGCCCAGGCGAGCGCGGTGAGGGTGAGCGTCAAGGCGGCGTAAAGCGCCAGGAACGTCGGCAGCGTCTGCTGTTCGAACCTCTCGTCCAACCAGAGCGCGATCAGCGCGACGTGCGCGACGTACAACAGCAGCGACGAGCGCCCGAGCAGCGAAAGCCAGGCGAGGGGTAGTTTCGGTTCGAGCGCGTCGAGCCCGCGCAGCGCGAGCAGCACTGCGCCGAGCGCCAGCGCCAGGTACTGCAGGCTAGGCGGATAGAACAGCTCGCTGTAACCCAGGCGGGTGACGAGCGGAGGCGGAGCGGCGAGCCAACCCGCGGCGCCCAGCAGCGCGAGCAGCACGCCCGCCGGCAGCAGCCAGCGCGTGCGAGAGGCGCGCAGCGGCTCGAGCCGACCGAGCGCTCCGCCGAGCAGGGCGACTCCCAGCCAAGGGAAGACCGGGAACCAGCCGTCGACCAGCAAGCGCCGCCACACGGGCCACGGATACGCCAAGTGATCGGGCAAGAGCGGGCCGTAACCGAGCCGCTCACGTAGCCAGGGCGTGAGCAGGAGCACCAGCGCGCCGAGCAGCGCGTGCAGCGAGAGCGGCAGGCGCGCGGCCAAGCCGACGAGCGGTAGCGCCAAGCCGAGCAAGTACAGCACGTCGAAGGTCTCGAACGGAGTGATGCCCCAGCACACGAGGTCGATGCCCGCTGCGAGGCCGACCAGCAGCAGGCTGCGCACGAGCAAGCGATCGAGCGCGGGCTGCCGGCGGCCGAGGCTGGTCATCATGCCGGAGAGCAGCACGAACGCCGGCGCGGCGAAGCTGCCGTAGACGCGGAGCCACAGCGGATGAGGCGGCGCGAGGCACGGCGCGGCCAGGTTGGCGGCGAACATGCTGACGATGGCGGCGCCGCGCAGCGCGTCGATGGCGTGCGAGCGCGGCCGAGGTGTGGCGCTCCCGCTCACGAGCCCCGCACGATGGCGCGGCGCACCGCGGCGAGCGGCGCGTCGTCCGAAATCGCGATCTTCCCGCGCGCGTCACGGGTGACCCCGAGCTCACGAAACAAGCCGCTCAGATCGAAGGCGCGGCCGCGCGCGCCGTGCTCTTCGACGACGCGCCCCAAGTGGGGAGCGTCGAACGAGCGGTCGATCAGCGTCACCGCGTCGCTCAGCGACCAAACCTCGTTCGCGGTGCCCCCCGCGTCACGGAGCGCGCGGAGCCCCGCCTCCAGCCCGCGATCCAGGCGCTCTTGGCGCGCGCGTACATCGACGACCAAGCAGGCGATCGCGCCGCCCCAATAGACGCCCCGAAAGTCGCTGGCGTGGGCGAGCCCGCCTTCGGTGAAATCGGGTAGGCCTTGCGGCATCGACTTCTCGAGCTCGTCCCATAGCTCGACTTCGGCGTAGAGCCCGGCCCGCACGCGAATGATCGGCTCGTAATAGGTGGCGAGCCCTTCATCGAGCCACTTGCCTTCCTCGAAGAAGCTCGGGAATCCGAGGTGAAACAGCTCGTGCACCAAGATCCAATCGGCGTACAGCGCGCTCCGCGCTGCGTGCTCACCTACCAAGAGCGCGATGGCCGGCTCGCTCTCGGGCAGCACCTTGCCGAACACCACGGCGTCGCGCTCCGGCCGCGGCAGCACCAGCACGCTCGCGCGAGGCACCGGAAAGCGCCCGTAAAACGAGGCCACCGCGCGCGCCGAGACCGCGACCCACTCCGCGAGCTCGTCCGTCGTTCGCTCGAGCTGGCCGTCGAGGCGCGTGAGCTCGACGACGCCCTCGGCGAGCTCCAAGCGGCGCTGCTCGAGCCGACCGAACGCAAAATAGGTGGCGACGGGGATCTCGTGCGCCATCAGGCGAAAGCTGTCGTCGCGGCCCGAGCTGCGCGCGAGGCCCACCGCCACGTCGACGGACGGCGCGGCACGGACTCGCACCTCGACCGGCGTTTCGGTGCCGAGCGGCTGCGGCACGAGCAACACGCTCGACATCGGCGCCAAGAACGACGCGCCGCTCTGCAGCGCGTAGTCGAAGTCACCGCCCGCGCGCCGCGAAAGCTCGCTCAGATCGATCGTGTAGTCGAGCGCTTTGCCCGCCGGCTGAGGGCGGCCACTGGAGCTCACACCGCGCAAGCTGGCTGAGAGCCCCGGGCGCGCCGGTCGAAACGTCACCTCGCCTGCGCAGCTCGTTGTCGCGCGCACCAAGCCGCTCGCCTCCAGCTGCACGTCGTAGTGACAGTCGCGCGCGGGCTGTGCGCGGCTCGGCGCGGCGGCCGGCTGGCAGCTCAGGGAACAGACGGCGAGCAGCGCCGCCGCACGGCTCATGCAGCGCCTTCGGCGCTCGGGGGTGGCGGGGCCGCAGGCTTGGCCGTGCCCATCGAGAAAGCTTGCAAGGCGTAAGGCATGACCAAGCCGGGCAGGCCTTGCTTCGGCGCGAGCTGTCCGACGAGGCCGAACAGCAGCGCCAGCGTGCGCTCGACGTAGAAATACCCTTCCGGATACTCGACGCTCTTCATGACCGCGCGCAGTCGTCCGCGCATCTGGTCGTAGCCGGACAGCTTCTCCATCTGTTCGCGATCGAGCTTCGAAAAGTCCTGAATTTTTACGGCCGAGAGCACGTTCAGGTATTCGCGACCCACGCGCGCGAGCAGCTCGCGGTCTCCGCCTTCGGCGACGAAGCCCATGTGCTCGATGCCGCGCAGCACCTCTTCGTCGCTTCGCGTCATCACGCCCATCACGACGCGCTTCATGCCCTGCTGCAGGCGCTCCGTGACCTCTTCGACCGCGCCGTAGTCCAAGATCACCAGCGCGGGCCCAGGCCGGACCAAAAAATTGCCGGGGTGGGGGTCGGCGTGAAACACACGATGCTGAAACAGCATCGTGAAGTAGCAACCGACGAGCAGCTTGGCGATGGCCTCGGGCTCGACCCCGATGCCGGCGAGCGCCTGTCGGTCGTTGATCTTCACGCCGCTCTCGAACGACATCGAGAGCACGCCGCCGCGCGTGAGCTCGTCCTCGATCGTCGGCACGATCACGTCGCTGCGGCCGACGAACATCTGCCGGACGCGGTCCATGTTCTGCCGCTCGTGCACGTAGTCGGTCTCGCGCGACAGCATCGCCGCCAGCTGATCGAGCACCCGCTCGACCCGTGACACGGGCAGCAAGAGCTTCGCGACCGGCAGCAGCGAGCGCAGCACGCCCAAGTCGATGCGAATCAGACGTTCGATGTCGGGATACAGCACCTTGACCGCGAGCTCACGGCCGTCGAGCGCGGTCGCGCGGTGAACCTGCGCCAGCGACGCAGCGGCGACGGGAGCCCGCTCGAAGCTGCCGAAGCGGTCGAGGGCGTCGTCACCGAAGGCTTCCACGAGCCGGCCCAGCACCTCGTCGAAGGGGCGCGGGGGCACCTTGTCTTGCAAGCGCGAGAGCGCCTCGCCGTAGGCCGCGGGCAGGAACGTGCCGGTGACGCTGAGCACCTGACCGGTCTTGATGAATACGCCGCGCAGCTCGACGAAGCCGCCGGCGAGGCGGGCCGCGTTCTTGCGATGGGCGCGCTCGAAGCGCCGGGCCCGCGTCGCTTCGGACGTCCAGCGCGTGAGGGCCCACACCAGCGCATACGATCCGATGATCGTCCAGAACAGGAGCAGGGCTCGGAGCGCGCGGAGCACGACGGGCACGCAGCCTAGCAGCGGCGGCCGCTGAAGCCCCTGGAAAGCGTCGTTATTTCGGACATTAAGCGCGCCTGGGCCCTAGGGCTTAAGCAGTGAGGCCAAAAAGCCGTACCAGGGCTGAGCGACCAAGATGGCGGCTGTCCCCGGACTCGGCGAGACTCGGCCAAGGCGGCAATTCGAATGAAGATTCTGCTAGCCGACGACGAGCCCATCGCGCGCACCATGCTCGAGCACTGGCTCGCTGGCTGGGGCTATGAGGTCACGCTCGCGCGCGACGGTGAGTCGGCGCTGCAGGCCCTGCACGACGACCCCGAGCTGCGCTTGCTGGTCGTCGATTGGGTGATGCCGAAGAAAGACGGCATCGAGGTGTGCAAGGCGATCCGGAGCGGCCCGCAAGAGCCTTACGTCTACATCGTGCTGCTCACGGCCAAAGACGACAAGAGCGACATCATCGCCGGCCTCGACGCGGGCGCGGACGACTACCTCGTCAAGCCCTGCAACCCGCTCGAGCTCAAGGTGCGGCTGCGCGCCGGTCGCCGCGTGATCGAGCTGCAAGAGCAGCTGGTCAAGGCCCGCGAGAGCTTGCGCTTCGAGGCCATGCACGACAGCCTCACCGGGCTGCTCAACCGCGGCGCGGTGCTCGAGCAGCTCGGCAAGGAGCTGTTGCGCGCGTCGCGTCGCGGCGCTCCCGTCGCGGTGCTGGTGGGCGATCTCGACCACTTCAAGGTCATCAACGACACGCACGGTCACGCAGCGGGTGACGCCGTGCTGCGCGAGGCGGCGCGGCGCCTGAAGGCGGGCGTGCGGGCTTACGACAACGTGGGCCGGCTCGGCGGCGAAGAGTTCATCTGCGTGCTGCCGGAGTGTGACGCCAAGACGGGCCTGGCCGTCGCGCAGCGCTTGTGTCGCTCGCTCGCGGACACGCCGACCTCGTTCGGCGGCAGCGCGATCGCGCAGAGCATCAGCCTCGGCGTCGCCGCCACCGATCAGTTCGGGAGCGCCCGCCCCGACGAGCTGATGCGTGCCGCCGACTGCGCGCTGTATCGGGCCAAGAACGCCGGTCGCTCGCGCGCCTTGCTCGCCCTCGAAAAAGAGTTCGAGGTCAGCAAAGAAGCCTCGCAGACGATGCCCGCGTCGTTCTCCGCGGAATAGCGGGCCCGGAGCCTCGCGTCAGCGCTCGCAGTGGCGCCCGCGCGCGCCGCGAATCGGCGCGAAAATGCCTCAAGCTCCGGCCGACTCTGGTCCTATACTCGAGCCGCTGTGGCACGCTCCGTGCTGCACTCGGGCGACTAGCGTCGAGAACATCAGCGAGAACACCATGAGAGTCGGCGTTCCGAAGGAAGTCAGGCGAGGCGAGCGGCGCGTGGCCGCGACTCCGGAGACGGTGGCGCGCCTCATCAAGCTCGGTTTCGAGGTCGCGGTCGAGAAAGACGCCGGCGCCGGCGCCGCCTTTCGCGATGAAGACTACGTGGCGCAGGGCGCCACGATCGCGCCTGGCCCGCGCGAGATTTGGCGAGACTCCGACTTGGTGCTGAAGGTCCAGCCGCCCGAGCTGAACCCGGAGGCGAACGAGCACGAGGCAGACATGCTGCGCGAGGGCGGGTCGCTCGTGAGCTTCATCTTCCCCGCCAAGAATCGAGAGCTCGTCGAGCGGCTCGCCAAGCGCAAGGCCACCGTGCTCGCCATCGATCAGGTGCCGCGCATCACGCGCGCCCAGAAGATGGACGCGCTGAGCTCGATGGCGAACATCGCCGGGTACCGCGCCGTGATCGAGGCCGCCAGCTTCTACGGCCGCTTCTTCACCGGGCAAATGACGGCGGCGGGCAAGGTGCCGCCCGCCAAAATGCTCGTCATCGGCGCGGGCGTGGCGGGCCTGGCCGCGATCGGCGCCGCGCGCGGGCTCGGCGCCATCGTGCGTGCCTTCGACACGCGCCCCGAGGTGAGGGAGCAGGTGCAGAGCATGGGCGCCGAGTTCCTCACCGTCAGCCTGAACGAGGACGGCAGCGGCTCCGGCGGCTACGCGAAGGAGATGAGCAAAGAGTTCATCGCCGCCGAGATGGCGCTGTTCCTGCTCCAGGCCAAGGAGGTCGACATCATCATCACGACCGCGCTCATCCCGGGCAAGCCCGCGCCGGTGCTGATCACGGAAGACATGGTGCGCGCGATGCGGCAGGGCTCGGTGATCGTCGACATGGCGGCCGAGTCGGGCGGCAACTGCTCGCTCACCCAGCCGGGCCAAGTCATCGAGCGGCACGGCGTCACCATCATCGGCTACGTCGACTTGCCGAGCCGCCTCGCCCCGACCGCTAGTCAGCTCTACGGCTCGAACCTCACGCACCTGCTCGCGGACATGGGCGGCGCCAAGAGCTTTCATATCGATTTGGACGATGAGGTGGTGCGGGGCGCGATCGTGCTCCGCGAAGGTGAGCTGCTCTGGCCGCCGCCGCGCAAAGAACCGCCCAAGCCGATCGAGCGGAGGGAGCGCGCGCCGAGCGTGCCGCCGCCGCCGCCCAAGAAGGCCGAAGAGCGCAGCGGCGCGTCGCTGGGCGTGATCGCGGTCGCGCTGGGGCTGCTCTTGCTGGCAGGGGCGTTCGCGCCGCCGGCGTTCGTCGGTCACCTCACCGTGTTCGTGCTGTCGTGCTTCATCGGCTGGCAAGTGGTGTGGAACGTGTCGCCCGCGCTGCACACGCCGCTGATGAGCGTTACCAACGCCGTGAGCGGCATCATCCTCGTCGGTGGCATGCTGCAGATTTCTGGCCCGATCGAGTCGCCCGTCGTCATCTTGTCGGCCATCGCGGTGCTGATCGCCACGATCAACATCGCAGGCGGCTTCCTCGTCACTCAGCGCATGCTGAAGATGTTCCAGAGGTGAGCGTGACCACACAGCGCGACGTCTCGCCGGAGGTAAGCACGTGACCATCCCCGCAGGCCTCATAACGATCTCCTACCTCGTCGCCGGCGTGCTCTTCATCTTGAGCCTCGGCGGGCTCAGCACCCAGGCGACGGCGCGGCGCGGCAACGCCTTCGGCATCGTGGGCATGCTGCTCGCGGTCGCCATCACCGCGCTCGGCCACGTCGAGAGCTTCGGCCTGCTGTCGGGGGCGATCGCGATCGGAGCCGGCATCGGCGCGCTGCTCGCCTCGCGCGTGGCGATGACGGCCATGCCGGAGCTGGTGGCGGTGCTGCACAGCTTCGTCGGCCTGGCGGCGGTGCTGGTCGGCATCGCCAGCTACTTGGGCGGGCACGCCGCGCCGAGCCCGACCGAAGAGCTGTTGCACCAGATCGAGATCTTCGTCGGCGTGTTCGTCGGCGCGCTCACCTTCACCGGCTCCATCGTCGCGTTCTTGAAGCTGCGCGGAACGCTGCGCAGCAAGCCGCTCTTGCTGCCGGGCCGTCACGCGCTCAACGCCGGCTTGATCGCCGCCTGCGTGGTGCTGGGGCTGCGCTTCGTCGGCGTGCCCATCGAGCAGGGCTTGCCGCCGCTGTTGATCATGACCGGCATCGCCGGCTTCATCGGCGTCCATCTCGTGATGGCGATCGGCGGCGCGGACATGCCGGTGGTGGTGTCGATGCTGAACAGCTACTCGGGTTGGGCGGCGGCGGCGGCGGGCTTCATGCTGAGCAACGATCTGTTGATCATCACCGGCGCGCTGGTGGGCTCGAGCGGGGCCATCCTCAGCTACATCATGTGCAAGGCCATGAACCGCTCGTTCCTGAGCGTGATCTTCGGCGGCTTCGGCGCCGACGAGGGGGCCAAGCCGGCCAAGGCCTCGGGCGAGCCGCAAGGTGAGGTCACCAGCATCAACCCGGCCGAGACGGCGGAGCTGCTACGCGGCGCCAAGCACGTGGTGGTGGTGCCGGGCTACGGCATGGCGGTCGCGCACGCGCAGTACCCCCTGTTCGAGATCGCGGAGCTTTTGCGCAAGCGCGGCGCCCAGGTCAGGTTCGCGATCCACCCCGTGGCGGGGCGCCTGCCCGGGCACATGAACGTGCTCTTGGCAGAGGCGAAGGTGCCGTACGACATCGTGCTCGAGATGGACGAGATCAACGAAGACTTCCCGGAGACGGACGTCGTTTTGGTGATCGGCGCCAACGACATCGTGAATCCGGGCGCGCTCGACGACAGCGCGAGCCCCATCTACGGCATGCCCGTGCTCGAGGTCTGGAAAGCCAAGACCACCGTGGTGATGAAGCGCAGCATGGCGAGCGGCTACGCGGGCGTCGAAAATCCGCTGTTCTTCAAGGAAGGGACGCGCATGCTCTTCGGTGACGCCAAGAAGAACGTCGACGCCATCTTGACCGATCTGCGCAGCGCCGGTAGCTCCGAGGCCGCCTAGCCGCCGCCCCTGCGGCCGCCTGTTTTCTGCCGCTGGCTCTCCTGGAGTTTGCCCGCGCGCCGGGGCGCAACTAGGGAGGTCGTATGCCCGAGTTCATCTTTACGATGCAGAACGTCACGCGCGTTCACCCTCCGGAGAAGCGCGTGCTCGAAGACATCACGCTCGCCTTCTACCCTGGCGCCAAGATCGGCGTCATTGGTACCAACGGCTCCGGCAAGAGCTCGCTGCTGCGCATCATGGCCGGGGTCGACAAGGAGTTCATCGGTGAGGCCAAGCCGCACCCGGGCACCAAGATCGGCTACTTCGCGCAAGAGCCGGACCTGAGCGGCCTCACCACCGTGCGCGAGGCCGTCGACGACGCCGTCAGTGACATCAAGCAGCTCGTCACCGACTTCGAGAACGGCAGCATGAAGCTCGGCGAGCCGATGTCCGACGACGAGATGTCGAAGGTGCTCGAGCAGCAGGCGGCGCTGCAAGACAAGATCGACGCCATCGACGCCTGGAACCTCGATTCGCGCGTGGAAATGGCGATGGATGCGCTGCGCCTTCCGCCCTACGACGCCGAAATTGCCAAGCTCTCCGGCGGAGAACGCCGCCGCGTCGCGCTCGCGCGCATCTTGTTGTCGCGACCCGACATGCTGCTGCTCGACGAGCCCACCAACCACCTCGACGCCGAGTCCGTCGCCTGGCTGGAGCATTTCTTGAAGGACTACTCGGGCACCGTCGTCGCCGTGACGCACGATCGCTACTTCCTCGACGACGTGGCGGAGTGGATCTTGGAGCTCGACCGCGGCAAAGGTTACCCGTTCAAAGGCAACTACTCGGGCTGGTTGGAGCAGAAGTCCGCGCGCCTCTCGATCGAAGAGAAGCAAGAGAGCGCTCGCCAGCGCAAGCTGAAGCAAGAGCTCGAGTGGGTGCGCGCCTCACCGCGCGCGCGCCAAGCCAAGAGCAAGGCGCGCCTTCAGGCCTACGAGCAGCTCGTCGATCAATCCAGCAAGGGCCCGAGCGATCCGACCGAGATCGGTATCCCGCCCGGCCCGCGCCTGGGTGATCTGGTGATTGAAGCCAAGAACCTGAAGAAGGGCTTCGGCGAGCGCCTGCTGGTCGAAGACCTGAGCTTCCGCCTGCCGCGTAGCGGCATCGTCGGCATCATCGGCCCGAACGGCGCCGGCAAGACCACGCTTTTCCGCATGCTGGTGGGGGAAGAGAAGCCCGACGGCGGCGAGCTCAAGGTCGGCGACACGGTCAAGATCGCCTACGTCGATCAGTCGCGCAGCGCGCTCAAAGGCGACGAGAACGTCTGGCAGGTGATCTCCGGCGGTGAAGAGAAGCTCTTGCTCGGCAAGCGCGAGGTCTCGTCGCGCGCCTACTGCGGCTGGTTCGGCTTCAAGGGCTCCGACCAACAGAAGAAGGTCGGCTCGCTGTCGGGCGGTGAGCGCAACCGCGTTCACCTCGCCAAGCTGCTGAAAGAGGGTGGCAACTTGCTGCTGCTCGACGAGCCCACCAACGATCTCGACGTCGAAACGCTGCGCGCGCTCGAAGAAGCGCTGCTCGGCTTCCCCGGCTGCGCGGTCGTCATCAGCCACGATCGCTGGTTCCTCGATCGCATCGCGACCCACATTTTGGCCTTCGAAGGCGAGAGCAAGGCGGTGTGGTTCGAAGGCAACTACCAAGCTTATGAAGAAGATCGCCGCCGCCGGCTAGGCACGGACGCCGACAGGCCGACGCGCATCAAGTACAAGAAGCTGAAGATCGACTGACGCCGCCGGCGAGGGCGCGGGGCAGCGTACGCTCGTCGCTAGACGCGCACGAGCACGCTGCCCCAGTGAAACCCCGCGCCGAGCGCGAGCAAGCACACCAGCTGGCCTTCGCGCAGACGTCCGTCGCGACGCATCTCGTCCATCAAGATCGGGATGGTTGCGGCGGACGTGTTGCCGAAGCGGTCGATGTTGCTCGGGAACTTCTCGACGGGCAGCTTCAGCTTCTGCGCGACGGCTTCGTTGATGCGCTGATTGGCTTGATGGGCGATGAACCAGTCGATGTCGCCGGGCGACACTTTGGCCTTCTCGCATACGGCCTTCACCGAGCGCGGCAGCCGCGTGACCGCGAACTTGAACACCTCGCGGCCCTCCATCTGAATCAGCCACGAATCGGCCTCGGCCTCGGCCCCCGCTCCCGTCCAGGGATGGCTACGAAAGCCGGCCGGCACGCAGAGCTGGGCGGCGTAGCGACCGTCGGAGTGCAGGTCGGTCGCGATGATGCCGGCGCCGTCTTGCCCCTTGTCCACCACGACCGCGCCCGCGCCGTCGCCGAAGATGATGGCCCAGCCGCGGTGCCTCGTCGCGCGCTCCCAATCTTCGGCCGAAGGCCTGCGATCGGTCGTGCCCTCGAGGATGTCCCAATCGCGCCAGGGCATGAAGCCCGCGTGCGCTTCGGCGCCGACGATCAGGATCGTGCGCGCGGCGTCGGCGCGCAGCAGCGCGTCGGCCATTTGAAACGAGTACAGCATGGCCGCGCACTGCGTGCGGAGGTCGGGCGCCGGCACCCCGGGACAGCCCAGCTTGGCGCCGAGCAGCGAGCCAGACCCCGGAAACAGGTGGTCCGGCGTCATGGTGCTGAACAAGATGTAGTCGAGGTCCTCCGGCCTCTTGCCGGCGGCTTCGAGCGCGCGCTGCGCGGCCGGCAGCGCCAGGTCGGAGGCGCCTAGCCCGGATGGGCAGAAGTAACGCTGGCCGATGCCAGTGCGCTGGCGGATCCACTCGTCGTTGGTGTCGAGCACCCGGGCGAGGTCGTGATTGGTGTAGGGCCGGCCAGGGACGTGGTGGCCGGTACCAAGGATGCGGATGCCGGGCATGATCGAGGAGCGAGCGCGAGCTCGGGAAACCAGCGTAATAGCTGGTTTTTCAGGGGTCGTCACGACAGGGCCCGGTCATTTTTCGGACACGTCGGCCGGCCCGGGGCGAAAGGCGTCTCGCGGCGGGACTCAGGGCCAAGGACGAGCCGGATAATTGGCCGCCAGGTCGTCCCAAAAGCCCGGGTAGGTCTTGGCGACGCAGCTCGGATCCTCGATGGAAACGCCGCCCCGCACGGCTCCCAGGATGGCAAAGCTCATGGCCATGCGGTGATCTTTGTAGCTGTGAACGATGGCGGGCGTGATGGGCCGCGGCTCGATGCGCAGCCAATCCGGACCTTCGCTCACCTCTTGGCCGAGCCGGCGCAGCTCCGCGACGGTAGCGGCCAGGCGGTCCGTCTCTTTGATGCGAATGTTGGCGACGTTGCGGATGGAGGTCGGACCCGTCGCGAGCGGAGCGATGGCGGCCAAGGTCATCACCGTGTCGGAGATGTGGAACATGTCGGCGTCGATGCCCCGCAAAGCTCCTGTGCCGCGCACGGTAGTTTCGTCAGTCGTGCGCTCGACGACCGCGCCAACCTGCTCCAGCAAATCGACGAAGCCGTAGTCGCCCTGCAGCGCGCCTGGCCCGAGGCCGGGCACCTGGATGCGGCTCCCGGTCGCGGCTGCGAACGCGAACGCATAGCTCGCGCTCGAAGCATCCGGCTCGATTTGGTAGGTGCGCGCGCCGTAATGGCCGCCGCCGCGCCACCAAAAGCCCTTGTCGGTCACCTCGATTTTGCCGCCGAAATCCTCGACCATGCGCCGCGTGATCTCGACGTAAGGGCGGCTGACCAGCTCGCCTTCGATGCTGAGCTCGGTTTCACCCTCCGACAGCGCGCCCGCCAGCAGCAGCGCGGAGAAATACTGGCTGGAGCGATCGCCGCGCATCGAGAGCCGCCCACCTGGTAGCTTGCCGCCGTACACTGTCAGCGGAGGGCAGCCCGTCGCGCAGTCGATGCGCACGCCCAGCTGGGTGAGGCCGTCGACCAAATCCTGAATCGGGCGCTTGGCCATCGCTTCGTCACCCACGAGTGTGACGGGGCCGTCGACCAGGCACGCGAGCGCGGTGAGAAACCGCACCGTCGTGCCGCTATTTCCAATGAAAATCGGCTTGTTCGGGGCGCGCAGCCGGCTGCGGCCACCCGCGATTTCCAGCGTGGTTGTCGAGAGCTTTCGCACCTCGATGCCGAGGTCGAGCAGAGCCTGCTGCATGTGCCGCGTATCGTCGCTCTCGAGCACGCCTTCGAGCCGCGTCGTGCCTTCGGCCAGGGCCGCGAGCACGAGCGCGCGATTGGTGATGCTCTTCGAGCCCGGGATCTGCCAAACCCGTTCAATCGGAGCGGGGAGCGGGGGGATGGAGAGCGGGCCTGCCGGAAACATCGCGGCAGCCCTTTAGCACGCCCGCCGACGCCTGAGGCCTGCAGAGCGCCCTCGGAGCCTCCACCGGGCAGACGGCGGCGCTCGGCGGCACACGGCGACAGCCGGCGGCACACGGCGACAGCCGCATCCCGGCGGCAGCCGGCGGCACACGGCGACAGCCGGGCCAGAGCTGTCGACGACGGTGCTCGACTTATTGCCGGAGCGGTAGGACGATGAGCGAGTTTATGCCAGCTCCCGACGACAAGCTTCGCAGGTTGGAGCTACTTCTGCGGGTGGGGGTCGCTCTCTCGGCGGAGACCGACACCAATCGCTTACTCGAGACGATCTTGCTCGAGGCCAAAGAGCTGACGCGCGCCGACGGCGGCACCCTCTACGTCAGACAAGAGGAAGACAGCCTGCACTTCGCGATCATGCGCACTGATTCGCTCGGCATCGCGCTCGGCGGCACCACCGGCCAGCCGACGAGCCTGCCACCGATTCCGCTGCGCGATCCGGAGTCGGGCGAGCCGAATCACCGTCATATCGCGAGCTACGCGGCGCTCCGCAAGCAGTCGATCAACATCCCCAACGCCTACGACACCACGAGCTTCGACTTCAGCGGCACGAAGGCGTTCGACGCGCGCAGCGGCTATCGCTCGGTCTCGTTTTTGACGATACCGATGCTCGACGCCGAAGGCCGCGTCGTCGGCGTGCTGCAGCTCATCAACTCGCGCGACGCGAAGACGGGCGAGGTCGTGCCGTTCGATGATCTCGATCAGCAAACGGTCGAGGTGCTGGCGTCGCAAGCGGGGGTCTCGCTGCAGAACAAACTGCTGCGCGACGCGCAGCGCGACCTGCTCGAGTCCTTCATCCGCATGATCGCCTCCGCCATCGACGCCAAGAGTGAGTACACGGGCGGCCACTGCGAGCGCGTGCCGATGATCGCGGAGATGCTGGCCAAGGCCGCCTGTGACGTGGAAACGGGGCCGTTCGCCGACTTCCAGCTGAGCGAGCTCGAGTGGTACGAGCTGCACATCGGCGCGTGGCTCCACGACTGCGGCAAGGTCGTGACGCCCGTCCACGTGATGGACAAATCGAAGAAGCTCGAGACGATTCACGATCGCATCGAGACCGTGCAAGCTCGCTTCGAGATCTTGCGGCGCGAGGCGAAGATCTTGGCCTACGAGCGCGAGAGGGCCGGTGAAGATCCGGAGAAGGTGCGCGGCGACCTCGACGTGGAGCTGGCTGCGCTCGACGCCGATCTCGCGTTCCTCGAGAAGACGAACTTTGGCGGCGAGTTCTTGCCGCGTGAAGGCCAAGAGCGCATCCGCCGCATCGCGGAGCGCACCCTCGAAATCGGCGGCAAGCGCGCGCCGCTGCTCAGCGCCGAAGAAGTGCAGAACCTCTCCGTGTCACGCGGCACCCTCACCGAGAAAGAGCGCCGCATCATCAACGCCCACATGGTGCACACCGTGAACATCCTGAACGCGCTGCCCTTCCCGCCGCAGCTGCGGCGCGTGCCCGAGTACGCCACCGGTCATCACGAGAAGATGGACGGCACCGGCTACCCGCGCGGCATCTACGCGGGCGACATGTCGATCCCCGCGCGCATCATGGCCGTCGCGGACATCTTCGAGGCGCTCACCGCCGTCGATCGCCCCTACAAGCAGCCCAAGAAGCTCAGCGAAGTCATGACCATCATGGGCAAGATGAAGGAGCAACACCACGTCGATCCGGAGGTGTTCGACCTCTTCATCAGCTCCGGAGTCTACCGCCGCTACGCCGAGCAACACCTGCCGCCCGAGCTGGTCGACGCCGTCGACGAACAGAAGCTGCTCGCCATCAAGCCTCCGCCGCTCACCCTTCCGCCCGAGCACGAGCGCAAGCTACGCTGGCAAGACGTGCTCCCCGAATACCGCGAGTGGGACGCGCCCCTGTCCGCCCGGGCTGCCAAGACGCAGCCTTCCTCGCAGAAGCTCACGTAGCGGTCCCCGGTATCCCTCGGCGGCCGCAACGTGCCCCCGCTCGCCGACGCGTGGCGCGTAGAATCCTGGGCGTGGGCAGCGGCCTCTTCAACTGGGGGCTTGGGGCAGCGCCGCACCCCTAGCTGAGCGGCGACTTCGCCATTCGCGAGCCCTGACGCGACGCTCCACGAGCTTTGAGCCGTTCGCGACCTAAGGTGAGAGATGACATCCCCGCAGCCGACACCGATCCTCGACTTTTTCCGCAACTTCGGCCGCGACTCTGGAGGCCGCACCTTCGATGCAGGGCTCGCGCTCGACGACGACGCGCTCGAGCGCACGCACGACTACATCCAGTGGTGGTTTCCGCTGCGGGAGCCCAGCCTGGCGGTGCCGGGCGCACCGGTGCTGACGGCCGTGGAGCTCGAGGCCCTGCGCACCGACGCGACGCTCCGCGCGCGCGGCCGCGCGGCGTGGGTGCGGATGCTTGCCTTCTACGGGCTGGTCGTGGAAGGCGTGGGCGACAGCTGCGCGGTACGACGGAGCGAACGTTACGCGCAGCGCAGCGCGGACTGGCTGAGCCGCCCGCACAACTTCATGCGTCTCACCCGCATCTTCAAGAGCCTGATGCTGCGCGACTTCGAGCCCGAGGCGCGTATGCTCTTCGCCGCGCTCGCCGAGATCTACGCAGAGAACACGCCTCGCATCGGCCGGGCCACGTTCGACTTCTGGCGCGAAGCCGTGGAGTCGAGCGACCCCAAAGTCTCCCGGTGACGTTCATACGAAACCATGATCACCTTGATCAGCAACACCACCAATCGCGGTGGCTTGGTGGTGCGAGCTCGACTCGACCGTCGTCCCTATCCGATCGACGAGATGGGTTCTGCCAAAGAGCTCCGCGAGATGGAAATCGAGAAGGCCGACTCCCATGCGATTGGAACTACGTTGTCCGGTCGTGGACGTTCACGCTGAGCGGATGACTTCCGCATTCGCAGGCCCTCAGACCGATAGCGATTCACCCCAGCTATAGCTCAGACCCACGCGACCTTTTCGAGCGGGAATCGACGTGGTCGGGCACGACCAACCACAACGCTGGCGCGCAGTAGGCCTCGTGACGCTCGCGCTCCGCCCGCTCGGCCATGAAGGCGAGTCCGAAATCTGCATCGGCGGCCAAGCGGTTGTGCGCCGCGCAGCGCAGCGTGAGGTTTCGGGTCGTATGCCCGCCCCCGCGCGCAAACGCGACGAGGTGATGAAGCTCGAGTAGCGCTACTTCGTGGCAGCGCCGACCGTGCTCATCGACGTACGTACAACGCCCGCCATCACGCTCGTACACCTCTCGACGAACCTGTGCCGGCACGTAGCGCGGTAATTTCCGGCCGCGCTCGTCCCGCACTTCCCGTGCGGCATCTCCCTTCTTGTCGCGCGCATCGAGCTGGTCGCGCTCGTTGAGCTGTTCGCGCTCGTTGAGCTGGTCGACCTCAGTGAGCTGGTCGAGCTCATTGAGCTGGTCGAGCTCAGCGAGCTGTTCGCGCTCGTTGAGCTGTTCGCGCTCGTTGAGCTGTTCGTGCTCATTGAGCTTGTCGAGCTCATTGAGCTGTTCGAGCTCATTGAGCTGTTCGCGTTCATCGAGCTGTTCGCGTTCATCGAGCTGTTCGCGCTCGTCGAGCTGTTCGCGCTCGTTGAGCTGTTCGCGTTCATCGAGCTGTTCGCGTTCATCGAGCTGGTCGCGCTCGTCCTGCCGGCAGTGCTTCTGAAGCACGCAGCCCTCGTCATTCGCATCGTCTTCGCGAGGCTCGCGAGCGGGATCGCCCGAGGTGCGCGGCTCGCACGTCGGCTGCAAGCCTGCTCCGAAGTGCGTCCGCGTCATCGCGGCACCCTCCGCCTTGCCACGATGCGCTTCGGCCGTTGAGACGTCGTGCGCGGGGCGCGCGAACGCTGGAAGCGTCGAGGTTGCCGCGGCGGAGCGATCGGACGGAGCAGTCATCTCGAGGCTATCTATCTCGTGCATTCGTACGTCGGTCATAGGAGCGTCACGCGCGCCGCGCTGGCGCGGTGGTGCTCCAAACCTTTGCCTCTCGAGCTGCTGTACCAACAAGCGCAATCCGCGCACGTGCAGCTCGGCGAGCGAGACATGCCGCTGGGAACGCCCCAACAGCCCCTTCGCGCGTTCAATCAGCTCGACGTGCTCTTCCGTGGTCGTGAACTGAACGTGGTACCGCTGCGGTACCGTGATTCGCGGCAGCTCGACCGGCCCAGCTGGTGGCTCTCGCAGTCCCGGGACGTTTTCAGGCCGGCCCTGCTCTGCGCAAGTCAGCGCGCGTGCTGCGCTGAACCAGCTGCGCACTGCGCCATCAGAACCGTCCACTGCGACGGCCGCGCACTGAGCGGGACGATCCGAGCTAGCGAGCTCTCTAGCTGAGCTCGCACCGGCTCGACCCAAACCCCGAGCCACATCGTAAGCGCCGCCGAGCGAACTGTCCAGATTCGCACCGCCACTTGCGTTCGTGTCGTTCTGGGTCGCACCGCCATTCGGGGTCGCAGTGTTCACGCCGTTCGTGTTCGCGCCGTCGTTCGTGTCCACGCCGTCGTTCGTGTTCACGCCGTCGTTCGTGACCGCGCCATTCGTGTTGTTTGGAGCCGCGGTGCTCGCGTTCGCAGCGTTTAGGTTCGCGCCGTTCGTGTTGATGTCGTCGCTCGCGTTCGTGTTGATGTCGCCGCTCGCGTTCGCGTTGACGTCGCCGCTCGCGTTCATGGCGTTCGGGGCCACACCGTTCGTGTTGGCGCCGTCGTTTGCCTCGTTCGCGTTGGCGCCGTCGTTCGCACGGTTCGTGTTTGCACCGCCGTTTGCGGCGTGGTTCGCGCCACCAGCCTCGTTCTGGCCGGTGCTCATCGCCTCGTGCGCTGCATCGGAATGCCCTGGGCAGGCGACGCTCGACCAGGTCTCGTCCGTCCAGTCGCGCGGGCGCTCTCCGGGTCGCAGCTCCCGGAACGGGCCTTCGCGCGCTGCGACCATTTCCGCCCAGCTGCAGGAGCGACGGCGGCGCGGCTCGGGACCGAGCGGCTCGACGCTGTCGGCGACGAGCGGCAAAGGCGCAATGTCGCGCACCAACTTGGCTATTTCCTTCTTGGTCCTGAACTTTGCCCGCGCCAGCACCTCGACGTGGTTCGCGGCGGTCAAGTGTGGCCCAATCATCAAGAGGCCGGTGAGATGAATCTCGCCGTGCGCTACATGCTCGAGGATGACCGGAAACTGCTTGGCAAGCCGCGCCGCCGCGGAACGGCGCGCCGCTGCGTCTTCCGAGAAGCGCAGCTCATAGATGCAATAGGTGTAGAGACTGGCGCAGCGCCGCGTGCGATGCAGCCCGCGCGTCTCCACCTCCGCGAGGTGCAGCAGCAACGCCGCGAGCAGCTGGTTCGAGCGCCCCGCCAACTTTCGCGTGTCCCTCAGCAGCTGGTCATCCGTCAAATCCGCGAGCACGCGCTCACTCCCCGGCATCACCTTCACCACGGCATTCATGATCGGCCCTCCTCCAAGCACCCTACACCCTCGATTTTCGACCTCCACACAGCCCCGGTGACAGCGCATCCCTCCTCCCGTCGCCGGAAAACCCATCCGTTGACCGAAACCACGTCACAGCGCCGATTACGCTCGCCCTCATCGTGCAAATTGCACCACCTCTCGTGACGCCGCCTCTCGCCGCCGGAAACGCGTCAACAACAATCGACAAGGCCCTGCACCGAGCGCCGCGCCAGCGCGGTGACTTCCGCGGCGCAGCCCACGCCATCGCCCCCATCGCCCACGCGGTGACTTCCAACGTGCACGCCGCCGCCGTCACGCCGATCGCGCCGCGCCGCGCCGGCGGTGACTCAGACGCGCACGCTGACGCCTCCGAGTTCATGGCGATCGCCCCACGCCGCCCCGGCGCGGTGACTTCTGACGGCTGCGCCGTCACGCCGATCGCCCCAACGTCGCGTGCGCGACGCTCTGACGCGCCCGTCGCTGCGCGCAGGCCGCTCGACGCCGCGCCACTCGACGTAGCGGGCGCGGATTCACCGCTCCGACCCATCACCGACAACGCTCCGACAACGCTGCGGGACGAAGCGTCACGGGCGACGCTGGTGTGGCTTCCCAGCGGGCCAAAAGTAGGCGACGTGCGTGACTGCGCCCCCGTAAAAGGTGCCGGCAGCGCGGGTGAGCACCTCCCCGCCGCGCGCTTCGTAAAAGCTGCAGCAAGGGAGCTCGGCGAGCGTTTCGAGATAGAGGGGCGCGTGAGCAGGGCCGCGCAAGGTCGTGCAAGCGACGTCCCAAAGCTCGCCGCCGACCCCTTGGCCGCGATGAGCTGGCAGCACGTGGACCACGTAGATCTCGAAGCCCGCCGGCACGTCCTGCTTGCGTGGCGGCCCGCCGCCGATGAAGCCCACGACCTGGTCTGCGAGCGTAGCCACCAGGTTCAGCTGGTTGGCGCTCGCCAGCAAGCTGGCCCAGTGCTGGCTCCGGCGCTCGAGGTCGAGCGCGGGCCAATCACGCGCGAGCGGCGCCAAAGAGTCGTCCGCAGACGCGGCGTGAACGCGAGCAATGCCCTCGGCGTCCGATGCTCGCGCGTGGCGTACGACGGCTCGGCCGACGCTCATGGTCGTGCAGTATACAGCTGCTCGGGCGGCGGTCGCGGGGGAAGGTAGGGTCTGCTGGGCGTTAGCGGGCGCCTTTCGCTGCACGCCGCGGTTGGGCTAGTCTGGCGCGCTTGAGCTTCGGTTGGCTGCTCGTAGTCCTCCTGGGCGTGGTGCTCGGCGCTGACTGGCTGCTACCGCTGCGAGGTATCATCAGCGTCGCGCTCACGATCTCGATGAGCGCCCTGGCCGTACCGTGGGCGGTGCTCACGCTGCGCTTCGCCTCGGCCGCGCAAGAAGAGCAGCTGGATCCGCGCCAGAAAAAGCTCGCGCGCGAGCGCCGCATGCGAGGCTTCGCGCTGCGGCTCGCGCTCGCGCTGATGGTGGCGACTTTCCTGGCGAGCAAGTGGTGGCTGCTGCTCGAAGCGGGCGGCAGTAACCCCGCCTACGCCAGCTCCTCGCGCAGCTACACGCTGGGCTTGGGTCTGATGATGGCCTTCGGCCTGCTCGCGCGTGACCTGCGTGCTTCGCGCTTCCTCGCGACGGCGTCGCTCCATCCCGCTCGCTTGATGGCGCTGTCGTTCGGCGGGGTCGGCATGGTCGGCGCGCTGCTTCTGGCCTTGCCAATCTCGGTGCGCGCTACCGACCACGTCTCGCTGGTCGACCACCTGTTCATGGCGTTCAGCGCCGTGTGCGTGACGGGCCTGTCGACCGTCAACGTCGCACAGACCTACACCTTGCCCGGCCAAGTGGTGCTGGCGGCGCTGATCCAGCTTGGCGGCCTCGGAATCATGGTCCTCTCCGCGGCGGTGGCGATCGCGTCGGGCCAGCGCCTGCGGCTGAAGAGCACGGCGCTGCTCACGGAGGTCGTCGATGGTACGTCGCTCGCGACGCTCAAGCGCACCGTGCTCACCATCTGCGCCTTCACGTTCTCGTTCGAGGCGCTCGGGGCCTTCGTCTTGTACACGGAGTGGCAAGAGCACCCGCCGATGGCGCTCGACTACGGCCACCCGATGGCGGGCGCGGGCAGCGTGCTGTGGGCGGCGATCTTTCACGCCATCAGCGCCTTCTGCAACGCGGGAATGTCGAACATGCAGGCGGGGCTCTTCCCGCTCACCGGCTACCCGGTCACGCTGGGCTTGATAGGGTCGCTCGTCGCGCTCGGCAGCCTCGGCTTTCCAGTGCTCGACGAGCTGCTGCGGAAGGCTGTCTCGACGCTCTGGCGCAAGCGCAGCCCCGCGCTGAGCTTGCACGCGCGCGTCGTGCTGCGGACGTCGGGGGCGCTGCTGGCGCTCATGACTCTGGCTTATTTGGCGCTCGAATGGTCGGCGTCGCTGGCTCCGCTCTCGTACCTCGAGCGAGTGGGCGCGGCCGCTTTTCAGTCCGTGGTGGCGCGCAGCGCGGGCTTCAACCTGGTCGACGTCAGCGCGATGTTGCCGGCGACGCTGCTCTTGACGTGCGGCGCCATGTTCATCGGCGCGGGCCCGGGCTCGACCGGCGGCGGCATCAAGGTGACGACCCTCGTCGCGCTGGTCGCGGGGCTCCGCGCCGAGCTCACGGGGCGCCCGCCGCAGCTACTGAACCGCAACTTGCCGGACCTGGTAATTCGCAAGGCGATGGCGGTCGCGTTCCTGAGCGCCTGCATCGTGCTGTTCGGATTCTTCTTACTGCTCTTGGTCGAGGATCATCCGCCGCTGCAGTTGGCCTTCGAGACCGTGTCTGCGTTCAGCACGACCGGCCTGTCCGCCGGTATCACCGGCGCGCTCACGGTGCCCGGCAAGCTCTTGGTCACGCTGCTGATGTTTACCGGTAGAATCGGGCCGCTGACCTTGGCGCTGGCGGTGTCGGCCAAGACGGAGTCGCGCGGCTTCGAGCTGCCCCAAGAGCGAATTTTGATCGGTTGAAGGAGGACGATTGAGCCACAAAAAGGTGTTGGTCATCGGCTTGGGTCGCTTCGGCAGCGCGCTGGCCGAAGAGCTCTGGAACACGACCTGCGAGCTGCTCATCGTCGACAAGGATCCGGAGGCCATCGACGCTCTCAAGTCGCGCGCTAGCGCCGCGTTCGTCGCCGACGCCAGCGAGCCGGGCGTGCTCGAGAACATCGGCGCCCGCGACGTCGACATCGCCGTCGTCACCTCCGGTGAGGATTTCGAGGCGTCGGTGCTGTGCGTCTCGCAGCTGTCACAGCTCGGCGTGAAGGTCATCTTCGCGCGCGCCGCCAACGACCGCCAAGCTCACGTGCTGCGCGCCGTCGGCGCCACGCGCGCCGTTCAAGTCGAGAACGAGATGGGGCGACGCTTGGCCGTGCAGGTGCTGAACCCAGTCGCGGCGCACTTGCTCGACTTCGCCATGCATTTCCGCGTCGTGCCCTGGCTGCCCCGGCCACCGTACGTCGGAAAGACCTTGGCCGCCGCGCGGCTCCGCCAGCACGAAATCACGGTGCTCGGCTACCTCAAGAGCGACACGGACGCAGATACTCCTCCGCGCATGCAGCTGCCAGGCCCCGATTACGTCATCAAAGAAGGCGAAACCTTGCTCCTCGTCAGCGAAGAAGAAGCGCTCGAGCGCTTCTTCGCCCAGTTCGACGCCTGAAGTTCCGGAGACGCTTTGCGAGAAGTCCCGCGACCTCGCTGCGTCTCTCGTTGTTCCTGGGGGCCAACGACGCTGGTCACGCTCCGGCACGAACGCTGCAGCGCGGTGGTTCTCCCTGTCCGTCGCGCTCACGTCGGTAGTGAGCGGCGCTGAAGCTCTGATCGAGTGCGGTGGGCGGGAGCGAGAGTGGGGAACAGGAAGGGTGGGAGGGTGGAAGGGGAGCGGGAGAGAGGTATCCGTCCGGTCACGGCCATCGTATCCGCGGCGCGCAAGCCGGCTGATGCTCGCGCGCGATGCCGAAATCCCCCAACCGCGGCGCTGAATTTTGGGCGACTGTCGTCGCGGAGGCTCGAAAAGGC
>JAEYWK010000077.1 GCA_023431345.1 Pseudomonadota bacterium | reverse complement strand
TGTGCGGCCCGGGCGGCCCTGCAGTCTGGCCTGCTCGCACCCGCTGGCCGCGTATTGGAGGCAGTGACGATGCACGAACACATTCGAAAGACAGCCGGCCTGCGGTGGTACGCGTTGCGCGACGCCGACGCCGGCACGCCGAAAGCGACATTTTGGGCGACGGTCAGCCAAGGGAAGACGCCGTTGTCCTGAAAGACGAAGATGCATTTCTTGCTCGGACCACGCACGAGCGCACCGTTGACCCGCACCGCGCCTGCGGTCTCGCGGACGAAGCCCCCCAAAATGTTCAGCAGCGTGGACTTGCCACAGCCGGAAGGCCCGACGATGCACACGAACTCGCCCTGCTCGACGCTCAAGCTCACGTCGCGCAGCACGTGCGTTCTGCGATTGCCGCGGTCCGCGTCGCCGTAGTGTAGCTCCACACCTCGCAGGTCAATCGCGTGTTCAGCTGGCATGTGCCCACCTCACCTCGTCGAACATCTCCAACCGGCGCACCAACCAGTCGAGCCCGAGCCCGATCAAGCCGATGAGCACCATACCGGCCACGACCAAGTCGTAGCGCTTGCCCGCGTTGCGCGCGTCGATGATCAGGTAGCCGAGACCCGAGTTGACCGCGATCATCTCTGCCGCGACCAGCACCAGCCAGGCAATGCCCAGCGCGATGCGGATGCCGGTCAGCAGCTGCGGCAGCGCCCCGGGCAGCACCACCCGCGCGAACAGCTCGAAGCCCGAAAGCTCGAAGTTGCGCGCGGCGCGCAAGTGAACCGGATTCAAGCTGCGCACCGCGGCTATGCCCGAAACCGTGATCGGGAATACGCTGGCCAAGAAAATGAGAAAAATCGGCGCCCAGTCGGTCACCCCGAACCACAAGATGGCTAGCGGAATCCAGGCGATGGGGGAGATGGGCCGGACCGTTTGGATGAGCGGATTGAGCGCGTGAAACGCCAACCCAAACCAACCCAACAGGAGCCCGAGCGGGACCGCGACCAGCACCGCCAGCCCGAAGCCGATGGTCACGCGGTACAGCGACGCGACGATGTAGCGACTGAGCAGGCCGTTCTTCGCCAGCTCTGCGATACCGCCGGCGACCTCGAGCGGCGAAGGCAGCACCGACGTACCGGCCGTTCGAATCGCGAGGTGCCACAGCACCAGCGTCATGAGGAATGTCAGCCAGGGCAGCAGGCGTCTCATAGCGGTGCCCCCTGCGCGGCCGCCTGGAAGTCCCAGGGGACAACCGCCGTGTCTTCTTTGACGAATGAATCGTCAGCGTAACTGTCGAAGGTCACGGCCCCTTTGAGCACTCCGGCCTCGCGCGCCAGCTGCTCGATTTCTTCGAAATCGCGGCGCCGCACTGAAAGATTCGTGTAGCGAACACGATCCGGCGGCTTCGACAGTACGTAGGAGAGCAGGCGCGGGTGCTGGTTGTAGTAGTTTTTGGCGACGAATTGCGCGGCCTCGTTGCGGTGCGCGGTGTCGCTATCGAGCCACTTGCCGCTGCGGGCGATGCCGTCGACCAGCGTCTGCACCAACCCACGCTGGTTTTGGATGACGTCTTCGCGCACCACCAGCACGCACGAGATGAAGTTCGGCCAGACGTCTTTCGTCAGGTAGAGCACGCGCCCGTAGCCGTCCAGCTCGGTCTGCGCCATGAAAGGCTCGCCCGAAGTGATCGCGTCCACCGCCTTGGCGTAGAGCGCGGCCGGCATGTCCGGTGGAGGGAGCTCGACCAGCTCGATGTCCTTCAACGACAGGCCGCGTTCGCGTAACACCTTGAACAGCAGCAGGTACTGGTTGGAGAAGCGGTTCGGCACCGCGATGCGCTTGCCACGCAGGTCCTGGATCGAATGAACGTCGGAGTCCTTCCGCACCATCAGCGCGGTGCCGTCGCGATGGCCGAGGTAGACGATTTTCATCTTCACGCCCTGCTGGCGAAGCACCATCGCCAAAGGTGCCAGGATGAAACCGGCCTCGATATGCCCGGAAATCAGGGCCTCCTTCAGCTCTGGGAAGCCGGAGAAGCGCAGAGGACGGAAGGTGCTCTTGCCCGTCATCGACTTGTTGATGAAGTCGGTGACGGGGCACGTGAGGTGGCAGGTGACGGGGATGAACCCCACCTGCAACTTCGCCTCGCCGGATGTGCTTGAACCCTTCGAATCAGGTGTCGCATTCAACTGCCGATGCAGCAGCGAGATTGCGGAGACCCACACCACCGCAAAGATGAGCACCGTCCTACCCAGTGTCATGCACGGCGACATAACACGCCGCCCTCGCACACGCAAAGCGCTCACTCAAATAAACGAACGCAACTTCGATGCATGACGTTACGAGTCAGAGAGCGTGACGATTCGCAACGAGTCCACGCTCCACAACTCTGTGGAGTGCTTCACCACGTCGCACGCGAGACCCCACCGCGCGCAAGCAGCGTCGTTGCGACGCCGCAACGCACCGCGCGACGGCGAGCGCGCGCGGACATCGACCCAAAGCGTTCACGCAGCTGATCGAATCACTCAGCTGTCCGAAAAAACCCGCACGTCAAACGTCAGTGCGCGGCCATTGGACAGCCGCGAATTTCGGACCTATGGTTCGTACCAGTGGTACAGGCAGGAAAATTGCTGCAGTCGGGCAGGGTCGGGGTCGGGGCAAAGAACAGCGACTCGACAGAGTCACGCGAGCTCGACGAGCTCACTCGCGACCTCAACGACGTGTGTCGCGGCGCGACCTTGAACCTAGCGCTGCAGGTCGGCGAGCTAGTCGTGCTGCGACTGTTCGGGGGCAGCGTGGACGCTTGGCAGCAAGGCGGCAGCAAGCGTCCGTCCTATCGAAAGCTCGCCGCCAGACCGGATCTCGCGCTCAGCCCGTCTGCGTTGTGTCGCGCCGTCTCGGTCTACGTGCTCACCGAGCGGCTCGGCGGCATGGCGCAGTGGTCACACTTGGGAGCGAGTCACCTGCAAGAGGTGCTCACCGTGCCGCCGTCTGCACAAGCCAACTTGCTGCTGCGCGCCAACGACGAGCGCTGGACCGTCTCGCAGCTGCGCGCGGCGGTCAGCGAGCTGCGCCACGGCCCCACGGCGCCGGTGCAAAACGGGCTGCTGCGCGCCCTGCGCCAGGTCAACAAGGCGCTCACGGCTCAGCGAAACATCGTCAGCAGCAGCGAAGCCCACGGCTTGCCCAGCGATTTCGTGCAGACCGCTCGAGACAACGTGGCGCAAATTCGCGAGCATCTCGCGGTTTTGGAGGACGCGCTCTCGCTGGCCGAGCAGCCGCCGGAGTCCGGCCATTCTTGCCTCCGCGCGCTCGGCGAAGGCGGTGTCGGACTTAGTCGTTGAGCTCCGGCCAGCGATAGTAGCGTTGGCTCGCGAGGGCCAGCATCGCCTCGTCCTCGGTCGTGTCGCCGTAGGCGTAGATGGCACCGAAGCTCTTCAAGTCGTAGCGTTGCCGGATGCGACGCGCCTTCTCGCCGCCGCTGCAGTCACCGTCGCGATAGCGACCGGTGAGCACCCCCTGCCGCTCCTCGAGCTCCGTGCAGATCAGCTCCACGCCGAGCTCACGACACCAGTCGGCCAGGTAGACGTCGAGCGACGCCGACACGACCACCACCACGTCACCCTGAGCTTGGTGCCAGCGGATGCGCTCGAGTGCCTTGCCGCGCACCACGCGCGCGAGACGACTGCGCGAATATTGGAGACCCGCAGCCTGAACATCGACACAACGCCGGCCCCGAAAACCGAAGCGCACGATGCTGCGACGCATCAGGCTCGCCGACAGGAACCCCAGCTTGTAGGCCGCGATCAGTGGGCTCAAGACGACCTTGCCAACCGCCATTCGCGTCGGCTCTACCGCGTGAAAGATGAACGGGGTGAACGTGTCTTTCGAGGTAATTGTGCCGTCGAAATCGAATAGCGCCAGGTTCGGCAAGGTGCTCCCTTTTCTCGGATCAATCGAGGAGCGCGGCCAGCTGCTCGGCGATCACGCGTCCCTCGACCAAAAAGCCATCGTGGCCGTAGATTGAGTCGATCAAGCGCAGCCTAGCATCGACGATATGATCCGCGATCTCCTTCTGCTCCTGCCAGGGGAACAGAATGTCGCTCAAGATGCCGATCACGAGCGTCTTGGCGCGCACGTTGGCGAGGACTTCTTGGAAGGCGCCTCGGCCACGCGCCAGGTTGTGGCTGTCCATCGCCTGCGTGAGCGCCGCGTAGGACTGGGCGCAGAAGCGATCCGCCAGCTTGAGCCCTTGATGAGCTTGGTAGCTGCTGGCGCGAAAGTGCTCCAGCTTGTCCTCGGTGTCCGTTTGCGTGCTGCCGTAGGCGATACGGTTGCGGTAGGAGAGCATGGCCGTCGCTCGCGCCGCCATCAGCCCGGCGCGACCCGCCCCCGGAACATTGAGCGAAAACGTCGGATCCGCGCGCAGCGCCATGCGCTGGGCTTCGTTGAAGGCGATACCCCAGGCGGAGTGACGCACGTTCGTGGCGACCAGGCACAGCCTCTGAAAGAGAGCGGGCTCAGTGACGGCCCACTCCAGCAGCTGCTGCCCTCCGAGCGAGCCGCCGATACCCAGGAAAATGCGCTCGATGCCCAGGTGGCGCCGCAGGCGCTCGTGCGCGCGCACCATGTCGCGCACCGTGATCAGCGGAAAGGCGCGGCCGTAGCGCTGCCCGTCGAGCGGGCTCTCGCTATTCGGCCCGGTCGTGCCGTAGCAAGAGCCGAGGATGTTTGCGCAAACGACGAAGTAGCGCGAAGGATCGAGCAGCTGTCCAGGTCCGACCAGCGTCGGCCACCAAGCGCAGGGATCCGAGTTCGCCGTGAGCGCGTGGCATACCCAGACGACGTTGTCATGCGCGGCGTTGAGCTGCCCGTGCAAGGTGTACGCGATCTCGAGCTCGGGCAGGATGGAGCCGGACTCGAGCTCGAAGGGCTCGGCGGAGCGGAGCGAACGCGCGCGCGCGTTGATCGGGCCCGGTGCGCTCGGCTCCGGCGGCACAGCCGGCTGCTTTCTAGCGACCTGCATGCACCTTTTCCGAGAGGTAGGTTTCCGCGCTGGTGAGTGAGACGCCGAAGCGCTGGGCCACGTCCCGCGAGTCGACGCGGGTTTCGTGCTCGCCCAAGGCCCGCAGCAGCGCCATCTGGTTGGAGAAGGCTTGCGACCACGGCTGGCTGGCGCGCGCCAAGGTCCGGTACATGCCAACCGGCGTGGACAGCGCCAACACACGCCTACCCAAGAGCTCCGCGTAGATTTCGGCCACGTCTTGCCAAGAAATACTGTGTGGCCCGCCGACCTCGAACGTCGCGTTGTAGGCGTGGCTCGCGCCGATCGCGGCGACCAGGTAGGCCGCGACGTCTTTCACGGCGATGAAGGCGTGGCGCGCCGCGGAAGGCCCGGGAACCAGCGCCACCCCCCATTGCTCGATCGTCGTTCCGAGTAGCCGTCGCGTCAGGCGCGTGAGACCACGTGAACGATTCAGGGTAGCGCACACCTCGCCGCGCAGCGGTATGGAGCTGCCCATCAACGCGAAGTAGTCGTCCATGAACGGCGTACAACGAAAGATGGTGTACGGAACGCCGGACTCACGGATCAGCTTTTCGCAGGCCGCCTTGAAGCGCAGGCTCGGTACACGGCGCAAGTTGGAGGCGCTGAAGGGAACGGCAATCGACGTGAACAACAGCTGCTGGACACCTTGCTGCCGGCAAGCTTCGACCAGGTTCGTGTAACCTTTACCTTCGTCTTCCTCGAAGCTGTAGCGCCCTTGGGGGAACACCACCGTGGCGGTCGAGACCACGGCCGTAACACCAGCGCAGGCCTCCTTCAGGCTCTCGGCGTCCTTGAGATCGCCGTAGGCGAGCTCTACACCGTTCGTTTCCAGGTGCAGATGCCGCGATGAGCGCCTGACGAGCGCGCGCACCGGCAAGCCTAGCGCGGCAGCCTGGCGCACGACTTCGCTGCCGAGCTGCCCCGTTGCGCCGACGACCAACAGCCGGCTCATCGGAGATTCCCCCGCGGCCGTGCCAGCGCTCGCTCGGATGCCGGCGGGCGCTCCAGCCGGCAGAATTCTGGCGGGGAGAGGCGCGTCGAACGCGTGGCCGGCGCCTGCGTGGCTCTACCGACACGCAGCAAAGTGACCGGGTATTCGCCGTCTTCGGCGCCGAACAGCTCGAGCACGCGGCTGGCGCCCTCGGCGAAGCTGACCGGGAAGTCGAGCGGCTGGCACGCCAGGTGTTGCCGGGTGAGCTCGAGCCAGACGCGCATCAACGCACGACCGGCTTGGATACGGCCGCGGGGCGTCGCGTCACGCGCAGTGATGAGGACGAAGCCGCCGGAGCGTTCCACGTAGGCGGACGCGGACGCAGCCATGGCTCGGGCGCCTCCCAGAGCCTTGGCCACCGCGCGCGTGCGATTGTGATCGCGCAGCAGCTTCATCGTGCTCTTCTGCCACCAGCCGAGCGCCAGTCCGTCGGCGGTCATCCCGCGTGCGTCCAGGGAGGCCTCGTCGGGGCTCACCCGGAAATGGTCGAGTAGCTCTTCCACGTAGGCTTGCTGCTGGAACCAGCGCGACGCGCCCGTCGCCGTGAGGCGCTTGAGGGTACGCCGATTGGGCTGCCTGAGCCGCGCGGTCACCCCCAGCTCGCTTGCCAAGGCCGCCAGACGCTCGCCGACCTCGTCATTGACCGGCGTAGCGAAGAACGGATAGCGATTCGTGCAACGCGTCTCGAGCAGAGCCTGCTCGAGAGCCAGGCCGTGCTGCTTCAGGCCGTGGATACGCAGCGTGCCAGCCACGTAGTCTGGCCGGTTCATGTCGCTCTGATCGCCGGGCGTCCATTCGACGTCGGCGATGCTGGCCGCAGCCTCCACGGCGCAACCCAAGCTGTAAGCCATGGCGTGGCCGTGCGGGTCCACCACGGGCAAGAAGCGATCCGGATTGCAGCCGACGGCAAGCTCGTCAGGAGCGCCGAGCGTGAGCCGCCAGGGTTGGGCGCGTAGGCAATTTAAGCGGGGGTGGGGCGAGATGGCAGTCGCCACTCCTACCCTCCCAAGACCCAGTGAGCCCTCCCCAACGACCTGGTCACCGGTGCTGCGGCCGCCCCAACCGTAGGAGTCG
>JAEYWK010000075.1 GCA_023431345.1 Pseudomonadota bacterium | reverse complement strand
ATGTCCTCATGCTGCGAGCCACGCTTCAAAGCGGTCGGCTGCCCAGCTTTTGGACCTACTTCTCACGTCGCTACACGGCAGCCGTCGAAGCGGCCTGAGCGTGATCCGTGCGTGGTCCACACCCGTTCCGTTGGGCATCCATTCAAAAGCGATGAATGGCAACGGCAATCCCACTTTGCGCCCTTCTGCCGTCGTGAGCTCAACGACTACTTCCTCCCGTCCTGCCACTGTCTTGACGAAGGAGTCCTCGTTCTGAAACGTTGTCGAGAGCAACTTGCCCTCACGGTCGAACGCCAACCGGCGATAGAGGTCAGAGTCCGAGAAGAACTTCAGCGCAACAGTTGTGTCGGTGCCCGTTCTCTTCGCACGAAACACGACCGAGAAGACGCCGTCGCCACCATTGCCGTTAAGCGGCACGAGGTCCTCGTAGCGCCCATCACGCTGGCATGCGGCCGGAGCGAGACTCATGATGAGATCAGGATCCAAAACGATCCCGAAGGTACCGCAACGCGGCTTCGGGATCATTCTGTAGGATGTCCAATACGTCCGGAGGCAAACGCCCGGCCATTACACCTAGCTGGTCGGCGTCGACCACGTAGTACGCCGCGATTGCCTCGATGGTCTCGCTCGACGGCCCCACGATGCCGTTCTCAAGCTTGCTCAAATACGAATAGGAGACCCCGATCTCGGGGGCCGCTGTCTTCAGACCGACGCCACGCTTCTCGCGCAGCTCTCGAATCTTGGAACCAAACCGTTGAGCCAAAACTCAAGGTATGTAGCCAGGGTTGCCAGATCTGTCAACCCTGGGCAAACGTTCAAAATGGGGGAGTTTTGCCCGTTTTCGCTGGGCCAGGCTCGACTTGCAGAGGTTCGCCTTTGTTGAGCGACGGGTGGCTCGGAGACGTGAGCGGTCCCTCCGAACGAACAGGTGCCGCTAGTCTAGCCAGCCGAAGTGAGGGCGACCGGCATAGTAGTTTTGCGAGCGTTGCATCGTCTTAGGCGGCGCTGCGCAGAGGTCGGGAGGACCGCGAGGGCGGGTGCCCGACGGTGGCGTTGGCTGCCCTGTCGATAGTGCGGGCATTTTGATGGAAGCAGCCAGGCCAGCCGTTTCCACGCCATTGCCACGCCCCGCGTCTCTGACCGTCTCCTAGCGTCTCGGTCCGTCGCGTACCGCAACCGCACATCGCCGTACCGCACCAAGCGAAGCGACGGAAACGGCTGGCGTTTTCGTTGTTCTTCGCGATCTTGGCTTTGGGCGCTCCCGATACGATTCGAACGTACGACCTTGGCTTTAGGAACGGACCAAGGACGCGGGGCGTGGTCTCTCGTACAGAACTGCAACGATTGGCGTTTTCGTGCGGTGCTCGCACCCTCCGATCAGCTTGTTACCAGCGCGTTACCATCAATGCGTTCAATGGCCGCGCGCAGGTCGTTGGCGTCGAGATCGGCGTAGCGCTGCGTCGTGCCCAAGTCCGCGTGGCCAGCCATGATGCGGATCGCTTCGGCCGAGACGCCCATCCTGAACAGCTCCGACACAAAGAAGTGCCGCAGGTCGTGAAACGACCAACCACTGAGCCCAGCGCGCTCCATCGTGCGCTTGAACGCCTGGTTGAGTCCGTTCTCGCCCCAAGGTTTCCCGAACGCCGTGATGGTCACGGGCGCCCAAGGATTGCCCTTGGCCGGCTTCGCCGCCTCGAGCGCCGCTCTCAGCGTCCGACTCATCGGAATGCGCCGCTGATGGTGTCGGCGTGGTCTCGAACCCAGCGGAGATGCTCCGACGAATCGTGAGCGTCCCGGTGTCGAGGTCCACGTCTGGCCACCGGAGCCCGCGCACCTCACCAGCCCGCAGACCCGCGAAGGCCGCGAGCTGACAGGCAAGCCGTGCCGATGGCGCCGCCGCCGCCAAGATCGCGTCGAGGTCCGCGCGATGCATCGGATTCACGGCTTTTCTGCCGCTCTTTGGCAGCTTCGGGAGCGCCGGCATTGCTGCCAACATTCCAGCGTTTACCGCCGTCCGAAACACCGACCGCAGCACGATGTGAAATCGCGCCCGCGTGCTCGGCGCCAGCCCTTCATCAAACAGCTCGGCATCGAGCAACGCGATGGCCTGCCGATCGATGGCCTCGAGCGGCAAGTGCCCGAAGCGTGGCAACAGCAACGTATCGAGTTGCACGTTGTAGCCGATGCGCGTTGTTGGCTTCAGCGCCGTCTTGAAGTGCGTCGCGCGGGCGTATCTCACCGCCTCCGCAAACGTGATCGGCTCCGCCTCTGTCTCGGTCGTCGCCTCGGCGACGTGAACCAGAGTGCCGGCTCTCGCTAGCTCATCCTCCAAGCGCCGATGCTCGGCCTTCGCGGCTTCTCGCAACTGCACCTGCGCGTCACGTCGATAGCGCTCGACCTTGCCGTCTATCGTTCTGTACGAGATGTCAATGACCCAGCGGCGCTCACCGCGCCGTTTCACGATGCGAATGGTCACAGAGGGGAAACTCCCCAACGGTCACCATCGGCTGCTTGGCCCGATGAAGGTATCACGCCTTTGCGCTCCGTCGCATCCGGGGTCTACTCGATCCAAGGCGGGTCGAAGGAAACGCGCCAACGATTCGCGAACTTGCGCCCGCGCACGCCGTCGATCTGCGCTTCAACGCCTCCGTCGGCGGCCCGCTGCGTCCGTCGCTCCAGTTGCTTGCGCAGCGCCGCTGGGGACACCGATAGAATTTGGGCGGCGTCGCGCAACGCGTACCACCGCAGGCCGGCTGTCTTTCGAATGTGTTCGTGCATCGTCACTGCCTCCAATACGCGGCCAGCGGGTGCGAGCAGGCCAGACTGCAGGGCCGCCCGGGCCGCACA
>JAEYWK010000067.1 GCA_023431345.1 Pseudomonadota bacterium | reverse complement strand
CACATGCAAATCGGCATGGACAGAAGGAACGCCACAATCGCCCCACCAGTGAGAATTGATAGCCCAGGTGGTGCCTCCGTTAGTTGATTTGAAGCAGTTTACACCGCCACCGTAAATGATCTCGGCATTAGTTGGATCAGCAGCCATATCCAGATCATACCAGGCCTGGCCTCCGGAACCACCATTGCAGTCCCAGCTCATAATATTTGGTGTAGTGGACCGTACGCTAAATGTCAGGCCACTATCAGTTGACCTGTATAATCCTTTAAATGAATCCCCGTTAGTTGTCCAGAAATAAACATAAGCCGGATTTGCCGGAGTAACGGCAATACAACCTCTGTATGCCGATGTAAGGCCGGTTGTTATTTGTGTAAATGATAACCCGTTATTGACAGACCTGTAAAAATTGCCTGAGGCTGAAGCATAAACAATATTTGGATCTCCTGGCTTGAATACAACATCCTTAAAATCGCCTGAAACAATGTTTGTCCATGTGATACCTGCATTCTGTGTGCGGAAAAGACCCTCATTGCTGGCCACCAGAAGAATATCCGGATTGGAGGGGTGCATCACCATTTTACCAATGGTAGCTCCGGTCATTCCAACGTTTACAGGCTGAAACGTAATACCGCCATCATTACTTTTCCACACTCCGGTTCCTGGTGCATCACCGTGGTCGCGATCGCCGGTACCAATGTAAATAATGTTTGGGTTTGTATAATTAATTACAATTGCTGAGACTCCCAATGTGGGCAGTGCATCAGTGTAAGTAGCCCAGTTAGCACCTCCGTCGTGAGTTACCCATAACCCGCCTGCTGGTGCCCCGGCCCAAATTGTATTTGCATCTGTCGGATGAAAAGCTATTGCGTTTACTCTTCCAATCCCTCTGTAGCCATCGTATCCCGAGGGCACATTAACAGGTCCAAGTGATGTCCAGTTGGCACTGGTACTGTTGCGCGTGCCATAAGCTTCCAGTTGCTCAATCGCCCTGACATTAAGCAAGGGATCTGGCTTTGTACCATCCTGTGACACTTTGCGTGCCATCCAGTACTCCCATCTTTTAAAAGCCTTCCATCCGCTTCCTCTTGTAATCTCACGATTACTCCAGTATTCATTGAAAGCCTTTTGAGTCTCAAAGAAATTAGCATCAGGATCTTGCATCATTCCGATCCAGTATGGATAAGATTGATAATCCCTTGTGATTGTTTGGCTACTTCCGGAAACAGAAGCGAAAAGCAGGATAAAGAACACTGCTGCAAAAGCAGAATTTTTCATGTGAATACAGGTTGTGTGATTACACAAAGTTAAAGAAAATAATCACCGAAACACTTAGCCTACTGCACAAAGTTATGATGAAACTTCCTGTCTTTCCGTAGAATTTTTCCCCGTTACGGGATTTCACGCCAACTTACTCCATAGTTTAAGCATAGTACAGTGGATCTGGGTTTTAGATTTTCATTGTTCTGAAGTGCTTGATATTATTGAGAAAGAAGAATTGACAGTTAAATTTATAATGTACAAGCACAATGTTGGCACATTCTTTCATATTGTGGCTATCAAATCGATCATCAGTCTGCCATTAAATACTGAAATAAAATGAAAACCATACTAAACTTCGCACTTGCAATGTTTTGCTCCGTTACCTTAATGGGTGCTCCTGCGAATCTCTTTTCATCCGAAACAACAACCAAACCGGCGACCGAAACAACCAAAACTTCTAAAGCAAATAAGGATACATCTGATAAAAGTAAGGAAACAACTATAAAAGATAGTTCTTCTAAAAATCAGACAGTTGCCAATCCCGATTATAAAATCCTTGAGAGGGGAAGGAAAAAGCTTGAATATCAGTATCATCTGTATGCATGATTTTCCAGGAGGGAATTAAAAAAAAAGAGGCTTCAAATGCCTCTTTTTTTATGTAATTTAGCTATATGAAAACTCCCGTCCAATCAATTTTGATTTTCCTTACAGGAATTGCCTTTTTAGGCTCCGGATTCTTGTTAAGCTGTAATAAGGAAGATCCTGCAGTACAAAACACCAATGGAAAACTTATTAACATTTCAGAATGCAAGTCTGGAAAGTCTTCAGTTGCAGATACCTTTTCCTGTGTAGAGTATACTTTTGAACCCTCTTCAGGCAAATTGCTATTGAAACATGTAAATTCAGCATTCAACTGTTGTCCGCTTGAAGTAACATGCACATTTTCTATTGTCAATGATACTATAATTATTGAGGAAATGGAATCAGAACCAGCATGTAACTGTGATTGCCTGTATGATCTTGATATTGAGATAAGCGGAATTACCGCTAAAATATACAGACTTAAATTTATTGAACCTTACCTCGGTGATCAGGAGCCACTGGATTTTTATATTGATATTCCATCAGAACCTGCCGGGATCAAGTGCGTAAGCCGGTCAAATTATCCATGGAACTAACTATATTTTTTAACATAAACTTCTTAAAGAATACAGTCCACCAATTAAATCTTATAATATCCACAACACATGGAAAACATCAAAACCAATCAATCCTTCAAGGCAACCGTTCTGGGAGTGTTGCTAATCGTGTTCGGAAGTCTCTATTTTGCTCACCAGGCCGGATATATTGATCCTCTTGTCTGGCGGGTTATCTTTTCATGGCAGATGTTACTTATCGCCCTCGGTATCCTTGCTCTGTCTGAAAAGAATTACAGTTGGGGAACAATCCTCATT
>JAEYWK010000215.1 GCA_023431345.1 Pseudomonadota bacterium | reverse complement strand
GCCCCCGGCTGCAGCCGTCGCCGCAGCGCCGGCAGCGCCGGCAGCGCCGGCAGCGCCGGCAGCGCCGGCAGCGCCGAGCTCCGTCGCGCCGCTGACAGAAGCTCCCTCGCCGCCTGAGCCTCGCATGAGCCTGCCCATCCGCGAGCAGCGTCCGTTCTTCATCGGGGGTGAGCTCGGCTGGAACGGCCTCGCCGGCTTCGGAGTGAACTTCAGCTACCACGTCATCCCCCGGCTCGCGCTCGACACGGGGCTCGGGCTCTCACTCGCGGGCTGGCGCCTGGGTGGCCGCGTGCGCGCCAACTTCTTGACCAGCGAGTGGACTCCCTTCGCGGGCGTCGGCTTCACCTACTCGTCAGGCTCGGGCGGCCAGGAAATCAAGCTCGAATCGCAGGGCGACGAGGCCACGCTCGAGGTGCTCGGCTCGCCGTACCTGCAGCTCGCCGCGGGCGTCAACTACACGGGCAAAGAGGGCTTCGTGTTCACGGCCACCACGGGTTACGCGCTGCTCTTGCGCAAGAACAACACCGTATTCGTCGACGGTTCGCCCGAGGCTTATGACGACATCAAGCCCATCTACGACGGCGGCCCGATCTTGTCGGTGGCGTTCGGTTACGCCTTCTGACGCGGGCGATGGCGCGAGAGCGCGGAGCGGGCGGCGCTCAAGACGACAGCGCCGCCTTGAGCGCATTCCACGACGCCCGCACCGTCATGAAGCGCTCGTTCGGGTCGATCGCCAGCGCGGCCTTCACCCAGTCATCCACGGCCGGCGGTAGGTCGGGACGCAGCTGGTGCAGGCTCGGTCGCGGAGCGCCGGCGCACTGCCGCATGATGTGGAGCACGCTATCGCCCACGAACGGCGGCCGTTCACCCAGCGCGCGAAACAGCACCGCGCTCAGGCCGTAAACATCGATGCGCTGGTCGAGGCTCTCCGTCTCTTCGCTCCAGCACTCGGGGGCGATGTAGCTGGGCGAGCCCGCGACGTGTCCCGCCAGGGTGAGGCTGCGCATGCGCAGGAACTTCGCGAAGCCGAAATCCAGCAAGCGCACGCTGCCGTCGACCTGCACGAAGATGTTACTGGGCTTCAAATCGCGGTGCAAAATGCCGGCTGCGTGCGCGATTTCGAGCGTGCTCACCAGCGGCTCGACGATCGGCGACAGCTCGGTGAGCCCCAGCTTCAAGCCCTTGTCTCGGAGCAAGTCGAGGTAGGTCTCGAGGTTGGCGCCGCGCAGCAGCTCCATGATCAAGCAGAGCGCGCCGTCCTCAGCCCAAACTTGATGGTAGATGCGCACCGCGGCCGTACGCGAGAGCACCGTGAGCGCGTGCACCTCGCGCAGCATGCGCTCACGCCACGACGGATCGGGCCTCGCGGGCGGCGCGATCACCTTGACCGCCACTTCGTCGCCCACGCGCGTGTCTACGCCGCGATAAATCGAGGCCTGCCCGCCGCGGTCTATCAGCTCGACGAGGCGGTAGCGGTCCCCCACGACTTCGCCGCAGCGATTGCGCAAGGCCGATTCCGACGGGAACTCGCTGTTCAATGAAGCTAAAGCTTAGCGCAGGAAGCAGGAAAAGGGGCTCGTATCGCGGGAGCGTCGCTCGGGCGGCGGCGCTGCGCTACCCTCGGCCCGATGCGGCTCGGAGCGTGGGTATTGGTAGGAATCACCGTCGCGATCGGCGGGCCCGCCTGCTCTGGTGGTTACCCGCTGCCACCTACGGCGTGTGATGAGTGGTGCCACGCCACCAAAGGCGAAAGTTGCCCCGAGCACTACCGCCCTTCGGACTGTGTCTCCGCATGTGAGAGCCGCAAGGCGAAGCATGCGGATTGCCAGCCGCAGATGGAGGCGGAGATCGCCTGCTTCCGGAGCACCCCCGGCGCCGCCGAAGCCCGCTGCGACTTCTTCTTAGACTCGCGAACGCTGCCGTGCGGCACGGAGGCGCTGAACCTGGCCCTCTGCCTCGAGCCTCCGCCGACGTTTCCCTGATCAATCAGCTCCGTTGGGGAAGACGCCCGCTGATCTCGGCTCAGAGCGCGCCTTCGAAGGAGATGCTGGGCACGGTGACGGGGCCCAGCTCTGAGTAGACGCAGTCGTAGGCGTTGCAGCTGCCGGTGAGCTGCTCCTTGTTCAAGGTCGTGTTGAGCACCTCGAGGCTCATGCCCCACCAGCGGTTGGGTCGCTGAATGTACCAGCGCTTCTCGAGCTTGAAGTCGATGCGCCAGAACGGCGGCGTGCGCGGCGGACGCCGCGCCGCCTCGAGGTAAGCCACCTCCGCCGGCACCCCCGTGTAGAACAAGAAGCGGCCGCCAGCGCGCCAGTTGCGGCCCAGGTCGTACGAAGCCGCCAAATTGAAGACGTGGGTGCGATCAGTCGTGGCCGGACCGCTGATGCGCCGCGCGAAGCGGCGCGAGCGTGACAAGGTGTACGACAAGAAACCGCCCAGCTTACGCGACAAGCTGCGCCGCAGCATCAGCTCGAGGCCGTAGGCGTGCCCTTCGGTGCGGAAGTCGTTCATGTCGTCGCCCGGTTCGTTGGCGGTCTGCTCGAGCTGCACGATGCTGATCAGATCCGTCATGTTGTGAAACGTGCTCTGAAAGAGCGCGAGCGAGCCCGAGAATCCGGCGGGGAGCTCGTAGCTGGCGCCGGCGCTGTGCTGCACCGCCGTTTGCAGGCCGCCGTCGAGCGACGGCTTGAATCCGGGCACCGCGACCACGAAGCTCGGCGCTTGGTGCACCAGCGCCAGGCCTTGCACGAGCTTGAGCTTGTCGTCGATTTGGAACTCGGCCGTGACGCGCGGGTCGATACCGAGGGCCGCTTGCTTGCCGGACACGAACAAATCGAGCCGTAGCCCGGGCGTGATCTGCACGCGCGGCGCCACGCTCCACACCAGGTCGGCGTACACCCCGAGCGTGAAGTCGGTGCGCTTGCGATCGAAGCCGAAGCTCTCGCCGTCGTCGAGGTCGCCGTCGAAGTCGGCCTCTTCGTCCGGTGGCGCCATGGGCAGCGGAGGCTCGCTCATACCAGGCATGACGTCGGGCGTCGGTGCGCCTTCGAAGTCGTCGTTGCCGAAGCGGCTGTCGTCATCGAACTCCTGACGCAGTGACTCGAACAGCGCGTCGGCACCTGCGCGCAGGCGCAGCTTCGGCTCGAGCTGCTTCCAGTACTCCGAGCGCGCGCCGACCAGGTAATTGTAAACGTCGACGGCGCCGTCACCGAAGCCGGTGCGGTCACGTCCGACCATCAAAGCGTTGCGCCAGTTGCCTTGATCGAGGCGGCGGTCCCAGCGCAAGTCCAGGCGATGAAAGCCGACGTCGACCAGCACGTTCTCGACTTGCTCGGTGTGGAACGTGCCGTCTGGCTTCATCACGACCGTCTCGTCGATGGCGCTCACGTAGTCACTCGAGCCGAACGCCACGACCTCGACGCTGTCTCGGGGGCTCAGGTCGTAGCGCGCGCGCGCCTGGTAATCCCAATAGCCGATGCTCGCCTCGGGCACGATCAGCGACAGCACCAGGCCGGTGTACGAGTAACGGCCGCCCAACATCACCGAGCCCTTGCCGTCGGCGAAGGGCGCCTCGACCATGGCGCCGCTGTCGATCAGCCGGACGCTCCACTCGCCGCGCAGGCGGTAGCCGGGCGGCGCCATCTCACCAGCGACGATGGCGCCCGCGAAGCGGCCGTAGCGGACCGGGTAAGCGCCTGGATACAAATCGACGCGCTCGACGAACGCGGGGTGAAATAGGCTCGGACCCGCCGCGTAGTGATAGAGGAACGGCACCGGGATGCCGTCGAACAGGTAGCCGACGTTGCCGGGTGGCGCGCCGCGCACATAAAAATACGGCAAGCCGCTCACGATCGGCACGACCCCCGGGAGGGCTTCGATCGCGCGGAAGGCGTCCCCGAACGCGCCCGGCATGCGGCTGATCTCGGTGCGCGAAAGCTCGTGACGAATCGGCCCGCGCTCGCCGACCACGATGATCTCGTACGTCGGCTCTGCTTTCTTGGCCGGCGACGCAGCGTCGGCGGGCAGCGCTGGCGCTGGCGAAGTCGGCTCCGGCTCGGCCTCGATCTCGCGCGGCGGTATGAAGCGCACCTGGAAGCGAATCTTGGCCGCGATGGGCTTGCCGTCGCGCGTCGCTGCGCGAAAAGACCAAGCCTTGGACGCCTCGACGGCGCTCGCGGCGAACGGCTCGTCACCTTCGATGGTGGTCGCCTTCACGACCTTGCCTTCAGGTGAAAGCGTGAGCTCGAGCACCACCACGGCCTCCCCTTGCGCCTGCGCCGGATACTCGAGCGGCGTGCTGAGCGGCTCCGGCATCACGATCACGGGTGCCTTGGGCGCCGGCGGGGGCTCGGGCGGCGACGGCAATGGCGGCGCTTCTGGCGTTTCTTCCAGCGAAAGCGACTGAGCGCGAAGCGGCCCTGCGACCAACGGCAGGGCCGCCGCACAGACCCACGACCACCAACGCACCATCCTCTTACACCGCTAGCACGAACCGCGCGCGAGGTCCGCGCTCGACTAACGGTTCATCACGATCGAGCGAAAGAACGCGCGAGGGTGGCGCAGGTGGTAGTGCAGCATCTGCAGCGCGTCGAAGCGGCCGGGCCACACGTCATCGGAGTCGATGACCGCGTCGACGTGCTGGCTCGAGCTGGCGTCGAACCACTCGCGCCACGTTCGAGCCTCCTCCTGGCTCAGCGCCCCGGAGAGGCGCTGGGTCGTGACCATCACCTTGAAGGCCGAGGAATAGACGAACACCTTGCCTGTCGGTTCGTGGCGCTGCGCGTCTTCGGGCGGAAGCAGGCTCGCGCCGCGATCGAGCGCGTCGTAGTACGCCAGCAGCGGCAACGGTGCGCCGCGCGCCACGTCGAACCCCATCTGGTTGTAAAAGCGCGGGTTGAAGTCGATCAGCAGGCTGCAGCCTCGACTACGCACGAACTCGGCCTCGAACACGCCGCTGTAGCCCACCCGACGCGCCAGCCGCTCGACGCCGGCCGCGAGCACGGGATCCAGCTCAGCCTCCTCGAAGCACAGGCCCACCCCCAGCCGGCGGGGTCGCTGCAGCAGCTTGGTCGCGGCGCGCGCGCCGTACAGCTGCCCGTTTCGGATGTAACCAGAGATGCTGTAGATGCTCTGGCTCACGTCCGTAAAAAATTCCTGCACCATCGGCTGCACGACGCTGGGGTCGTAGGCGGCTATCTCCTGGGAGTGATCGAGCCCACGCAGCGAGCGATACGCTTCGCGCAGCTGGACGGCGTCGTGAGCCACGCAGCCCTTGTGCCGAGCGGGGGAGAGCGCCTGCGTCGTCGCCTTGACCAGCAGCGGGAAGCTGAGCTCGGGCAGCAGCTGCGTGAGCTCAGACTCCGACTCGGGGTGCCAAGATCGCGGCGCGTCCAGCCCTACGGCGCGCGCGTGCTCGGCCAAGCGGCCCTTGTGCAGCAGCGCATGCACGGCGCTGATGTCGGACGTGCCCACGTCGAAGTACTTCGCCAGGCGCTCTCGGTGGCGCGCGTAGAGCCACGCCGTGTCGTCGCAGGTGGGCAGCAGCGCATGCCGCTCACGGCGGCGGCCAAAGTCTTCGAGCCACGTAATGAGCTTCTCGCCGTCGGTGGTGTCGGGGCAAATCAGGTTCTCGGTCGCGTATTTCGAGAACGCGGACACGTTCCACGCCGTGGGCCCTGCGATCGTAACGGGGATGGCGGAGCGACCGAAGGCGCGCACGGCCGCGAGGGTGCCGTAGAACGCCGGCGTGGTGAGGAGCACGGGGGGCGCGCCGCGGCCCTGCTCGTCCGCGCCATCGAGCTGGGCGGTGATGACGAGCTGCTCGTGATGGTCGACCCGCTGACGTGGCCCGCGCGCTCGCGGGGTTCCCCCGCTGGTGAGACTCAGTAGCAGCGCTACCGCGATCTTGGGCAGCGCTATCATTCGCGACGAGCCAAGCTCGGATCGAGTTGGACGAGGTCCTCGAACGTTTCAGCGCGGCGCAGCGGCGTCACGCTACCTTCTTCGAGCATGACGACGGCGGGCCGCGGAAAAGAGAACGACGTCGCGAACGGGACGAAATACGCGCCGGCGTCCATGATGGCCAGGGTGTCACCTACTCGTAGCTCCGGCAAACGCACGGCCCAGCGCAAGGTATCCCCCGGAGTGCAGATGGGGCCGACCAAGGTGTAAATTTGTGTTCGAAGACTCGGTTCGGGCTGAAGTGCGAAGAATTGATGGTACTCGGCGCGGCAGCTCTCGGCCACGTTGATGCCAGCATCCAGGATGGCAAACGTCGTCTCATCCTGAGCCTTCAGGCTGAGCACGCGCGTCAAGAGCAGCTGAGCGTCGCTCGTGAGCGCTCGCCCCGGCTCGAGGAACACGCGCGGCAGCGCCCTTCCGGCTCTGCGAAAGTGACGGCCGACGCGCTCGGCGACGAGGCGCGAATACGCGTCTCCGCGCAGCGCTTCGGCGGGTCGGGGCGCCTCGAGCTCCTTCAAGAACGTGCGGTTGAGGCGTAGCTCTCGCTCGCCGAGCCCGCGCACGCTCGGCGAGGCGATGCTCCCGCCCAAGTCGAGGATCTCGAGCGTTAGGCCTAGCTCGCGCTGCAGCTCTTCGACGAACGCGAGAACGCCGTCGACGAACTGCTCGGCGTCGGCCGCCGTCCTCGACATGCCGCCGCGGTGCACATGCAAGCCCACCACCTCGAGGTGCGGATTAGCGAGCGCTTGCTTGAAAGCCGTGAGCGCCTGCCCGCGCTCGACCGGCGTACCGAATTGGCCTGACCACCCGAGCGTGCTGACCCGGAGCCCGACTCGCGCTCTGCGCCCGAGCCCAGCGGCGATCTGCGCTACCGGCTCGATTTCCTCGCGGTGGTTCAGGTTGAGCAGCGCGATGTCACGCTCGATCGCCAAGCGGATCGACTCGGGTGATTTGGCGGGCCCGTTGTAGACGATCTTGCTCGGCGCGACTCCGAGCTCCAAAGCCAGCCACAGCTCGTAGTGCGAGATGACCTCGGCTCCGATCCCGCACTGGTGCAGCTCGCGTAGCACGCCGGGGACTGGATTTGTCTTGTAGGAGTAGAAGACTTCGCAGGCCGGCACGTCGGATGAGGCGGGCGACGAAAAGCGACGAGCGTTGTCGTGGAGGCGCGCTCTATCCACTACGTGGAGTGGCGAGCCCCACGAGTCCGAGAGCTGCGTGAGCGCGACGCCCGAGCTCTGCCACTGCCCGCCGGGGGCGCGAGAAAGCCCAAAATACTCGGGGGAAATCCCCCCGCTGCCGGACGATCGGCTCTGCACGGCTCGGCGCAAGGCGCGCTTGACCCAGGTCTTGGACGCGCGCTTGACCGAGCCAAGAGGGCTACTCACTAGGCGAAGAGCCTAAACATTCCATCAAAAAAACGCAATTCGGCTCCTCACGCCCTCGGTCAGCTGCAGCAGCCTCGATCGCGCTCAACCGGGCTCCACCTTGGTGAAGCCGACGACATCGATGTTGATCCAATCCGCCGCTCGCGCGTCGATGTCGAAGCCAATCTTGCATTGGCCACCCACGACCTCGACCGCCTCGATCGCGACCTCGTGCCAAGCTTCAGCCGAGGATTCGGCTGGCTCGGGATCAGCGCCTCCGCAATCTTGCGCGTACAGCTTCGCGGAAGGCATGCCGAACTTCGCCGCCATCTGCGCGCTGAGACGGTACGTTCCGTCCTCGAGGCCGCGCACGATCTGATAGACTTGTGTCTTGTAGGTTTCGGTGGCGTGCCAGCCGCTGAGCACGGAGTTGCCCTGGACCGCGGTCACGTTCGCGCCCGTGTATTGGATGAAGATCGCCGTCGTCTTGGGCGAGATCGTCCAACCATTCAGAGAGCCTTCGAAGCTCGGATTCACGACCTCTCCCATGGGCTTCGGCTCGGATGGCTCACCACCGGCTCCGCCATCGCCCAGCGGGGGGGCGCCGGCGTCACCGCCAGCGCCCGACCCAGCGCCGCTCAGCGGCGACTGCCCACCCTCTGCCTCGGCCATACCGCCGTTGCCGCCGCTGCCGGTACCACCGGCGGACTCGCCCCCGATCGGCGCGGCGTTGCCCGAGCTACCTGAAGCCGAGCTACCCGACGAGCCGCCCGGAGCATCGCCGAACACCTCGTCTTCCGACGGAACCGTCAACGAGCAAGCCGAAGCGATACCAACGACCAGCAGGCTGAGCTTCAAGGGTGAGCGCTGAGAAGTCATGCGATCCTTATACGCCGCTCGCGAGCACGTGGCTCATTGTTTGGCGAAGACGAAGTTGTCGATGTTGGCCCAGCCGCCAGCAGGCGCGTCGGTGTAGACGCCGATCGAGCAAGACCCGCTGGTCACTTCGATGTTGGCCAACGTGATCGTGGTAAACGCTTGGTCGTCCGCTGCCGTCGTTTCCTGCTCGACTTGCTCGTCGGGCATGCCGACCTTGCAGCCCTTGGCAAAGATGTAGCTCTCGTTCAAGGTCGAGCCACGCATCACGTCGGCGCTGAGCGAGTAGGTGCCGTTTTCGATCGGGCTCACCGTTTGCCAAGTCGAAACGGTATAGGCCGTCGCGCTCCAATGCTTGATCGCTCCGCCGTGGGTAGCGTCGTGATACTTGTTCAAGACCTCGGCGTCGTAACCGGTTTGCGTCCACCCGGTGATGTAGCCACCAGGCGCTATCCAGTCGATGTACGGGTTATCGAGCGTGTCGTAAACGATCGGCGGCTCGCCGCCAGCCCCGCCTTCGCCGGACCCGCCGCCTTCGCCGGATCCGCCGCCTTCGCCAGATCCGCCGCCTTCGCCCGAGGTTCCACCTTCACCGGCCGTTCCGCCTTCGCCCGACGCTCCGCCGCCACCGGTGTCGCCGGCGATCCCGATGTCACCGCCGGAGCCTTCGCCCGCGATGCCCGTATTGGAGGCGCCCACGCCGCCGTTGCCCGCAGCGTCGTCGCCGCCCTCACCGGAGCTGTTACCACCGCCCTTGCCCGCAGTGCTGCTGCCGCCCTTTCCTCCTGTGCCGCTGGGGTCGTCCTCGTCGTCGGAACAAGCCACGGCGATCAAGCTGAGCGCGCCGAGCATTACGGCGAACCTACGGTACGACACGGTTCTGTGCTTCATGGTCATGCGTTTCTCCCTGGAAGTGAAGTAGCGAGTGAAGGCTGTCGTGAATCGTGAAAGAGCGCTAGCGAGTCTTGATGGGATCATCGACATGATGTGACCGAGTGTCGGTCGATGTCGCCCACCACGCGGCGCTGATCGTGGCCAAAAGCGCCAATGCCACGAGCCAAAAGGCTCGCGGCAGTCCCTTTTGCGTCGGCGCTGCAGACGTCGTCTTCGATACAGGCGCAGGCGCAGCTTCGTCTGACGGTGGCTCGCTCGCCGAAGTCGCCGGCGTTGCTTCGCTTGCGGGCTGCGTGGGGCGATCCGAGCGCAGCGCAAACGCAGCCCCCGCCGCGCCGATGTGCCCGACGCGCGTCGGCAAGTCTTGCCAATTCTCCACCTTCGCCGCGCGAGGCGCGCGCGGCAGCGCAGCAGCGGAGGCTTCGTCCGTCGCTTCGGGGCGCAGCGTGTCGGGGTTGAGCGTCCCCGTTGGCAGCGACGCGGTGTTGAAGACGCGCGTGACGTCGTCCGCGTCCTCTTCATGCCGCGCCGCGCCCGCTTCGAGCAAGCTGAGCTTGGCCTTGCGCTGAGTCAGCACCGTCCCGAGCCGTCGCTTCAGCTCGTCGCTCACTTCGTGCTCGTCGGCTTGGAGCTCCGGGGGGAGCTCGTTCAGCGCGCGCACGAAGTCGCCGATCGACAAGAACGGCACCTTGTCGTTCACGCCGAACGCGCGCTGCAGCGTCTCCGCGAGCGGAGCCGGCACGTAGGCGCCGAGCTTGCTCGTGACTTCGGCCGTCAGCGCCTCGCCGCTCGCGAGCTGAAATAGCTCGATGGCGGCGCTCAGCAGATCTTTGGCCGCCGCCTTGTTCGCGTCGACGTCTGGGTTGTTCGCCAGCAGCGGAGCCACGTTTACGTCGGTGAGCAAAACGTCGCCGAACTCCGCGATCCACACCGTGTCCGTGAACAAGCAGCGCGCGTAGCCGAGCGACGCCGCGTCGCGTAGCAGCCGCTGGGCGGACTCGGCCGCGCGCAGCGCGTCTTTCACGATGCGCACCGCCACCCCCGGCCGCAGCGGAAAACGTGAAGCGCGCACGCTCGAGCCGAGCTCGAGCAGCGACGCGCCCGGCACGTACTCGCTGGCCAAGTAATGCTTCGACTCGCTGCGCACGACTCCCAGCGGCTTGAGCAGCTGCGGGTGCGCCACGCTGCGCGCGACGTCGATGGCCGCGCGCGCCGAGGCGTCGAGCGCCCCCACCTCGCGCAGCGTGACGAGGCGCCCGCTGTCGATACCCTTGAGCATACGCCCGAGGTGCACGGCCCCGTGCGGACCGCGAAAGAGCTCGAACAGCACCTCGACGTTGGCGAGCTGGAGCGACTCCGGTGCGCGCGCGATGCTCACGTTGCCTCCGCGCGCGGGCTCGCGGCCGGCGCCGTACTGACTCTGGCCAGCAGCACGGTGACGTTGTCACGTCCGCCTGCGTCGTTCGCCTCCTCGATCAGCCCGTAGACGGCCGCCTCGGGGTCTTCTTCCTTGAGCAAGACTTCACGGATGCGTTCGTCGGTGACCATCTTGGACAAGCCGTCGGAGCACAGCAGGTAGAGATCGCCCGGCAGCGGTTTGTCGACCACGACGTCGACCGCGACCGTGTCTTCGATGCCGATCGCCTTGAACAGGTCGTTCTCACGGGGGCCCTTGAGGCCCAGCTCCTTGAGCGCGTGATCGGTCGTCAGTTGCCGCAGCTCACCGCCGCGCAGGCGGTAGCAGCGACTGTCGCCGACGTGCCCGACGTAGAGGCGCTGCTTCTGGGGGATGAAGCGCAGCGCCACCAGCGTCGTGCCCATGTCGCGCAGCTCTGGCTCGCTGCGCGCAGCGCGGAAGACCGCCTCATTGGCGCTCTGCATGGCCGAGACGACCTCGAGCGCGCGGCGAGGTGCGCCGTCCGCGGTGGGGGCCGACGGCGGCTGACTCTCGAAGGTGCGCCGCAGCGAATCGACCGCCAATGAGCTCGCGACCTCGCCGCCGTGATACCCGCCCATGCCATCCGCGATCGCGAACAAGCCTTGCTCCGGCAGCAGCAGCAGCGCGTCTTCGTTACGGGCGCGACGCCGGCCGACGTCGGTGTCGCCGATCGCTTCGATCATCACGCGCGCCATCGCCCCCGTCGGTTCGTCGACCTCGGCGCCGCCTTCGTAGATGAAGGTGGCCAGGCTGCGGTGCGAAGCCGCGCCCGCTCCCGGCGGCGGCGCGGTCAGCGTGTACGCCTCGGACACCTCGGCGAGAGCCTCGGCCAAGAGCGGCGAGATCTCCGGCGCGGGCGGCGGTGGTTTCGGCGTCGGCGGCGTCGGCGTGCGCGGCGGCACTGCTGCGGCTCCGACCGGCACGAGCGCGATCTCATCGAGGCGCGGCACCTCCGGCAGACGCGACGGAGAGCTCTTCCGCCCAGCGCTGGGCGGAGCCTTGCGACCGAAGGCGTACCAAGCAGCGAGCGCGAGCAGCACCACGGCGGCGGCGATCATCGGATCGCTCATGAGAACGCCTCAGCGGAGCCGGGGCAAGTTACCTCAGCGATGGTCATGGCAAGCGCAAACGCTACAGGCACTCCGGCTTGAAGGTTTTTACACCCTCTGCGTCGAGCAAATACGGTGGGTTGCAGTTGGGTTTGGGCGCGGGCGCGGGCGCCGCTGGGGCCGCCGCCACCGGCTGCACGGCTACTCGACCCCTCGCAGCCTTGCTCGAACGCGGGGGCGAAGCGGGCGTAGACGCAGACGCCGCCGGCTCCGGGGGCTCCGGCGCGACGACCTGCGGGGCGAGGGCCTCGAGTTGAACTGACAGCGAAACATCCGCGTTCAGGGTCACTTCCTGCTTGAACGGCCGGTGTCCGGGAGAAGTTACCTCGATGCGGGCAGGTTGCCCGGTAGCGGCGAGGCGCGTCGTCCACGGGTTCGAGCCGACGGGCTTGCCATCGAGCAGCACGGTGGCGTCGAGCGGGGTCGCGGCGACGGAGAGCGTCACCAGGCGCGCCTCGTCTTGCACCGAGGCGCGCGCGCTCGGTGCCTCCAGCGCGGCGGACTTCACGCCGATGTAGAGCGCTGCCGCTCCCGACACCAAGAACATGGCGATCCACGGCGCGCGATTGCGCCACTTCCCTTCCTCCCCCGCGAGGTGGAGGCTGGCTTGACTCCCGGAAGGCGTGAGCGAGAACGTCCGCATGCCGGACGTTTGCTGGGTGAGCACGGACGCGAGCGCGACGGGCATCTTGCGCGCTTCCGTCTCGACCAAGCGAGTGCGCTCGCTGCGCATCTCGGAGAACTCGGTCTTCATGAACGTGGCCAGCTCGCGCTGCTGCACCACGCCGCCGAGCTCGGCGAGGTTGTTCTCCATGTCGACCTGCAGGTCGAGCGCGGTAGGGTAGCGGTCTTCGCGTCGGGGCGCGACGGCGCGCATCACGATCTCCTCCCACTTCGTGGAGATCCACGGGCACGCTTCGCGAATCGACGGAATCTTGCCGCCGACGAGCGCGGCCACCGTTTCTTGCTGCGTGTGGCCCTGCCACATGCGGCGGCGCGCGAACGCTTCCCACAGCATCACTCCGGCGGCGAAGACGTCGGCGCGACGGTCGATGCTGTCGTCGCCCGCGAGCTGCTCCGCGGGCATATACGACAGCTTGCCCTTGATCACGCCGGCCTTCGTCGCGTCTTCCTGAGCGACGCCCTGCTGCTTCGCGATGCCGAAGTCGAGCACCTTCACGGCGCCCTCGTGCATCACGATCACGTTCTGCGGCGATACGTCACGGTGCACGGGTTCTTCGGCCTGCCCATGCTCATCGCGCAGCTCATGGAAGTAGTGAAGACCGGCGAGGGCCTGGATGATGATGTGCACGTGCAGCCGAAACGGCAGGCGACCTTCGACGCGGTTCAGGATCTGCGAGAGGGTGATGCCCTCCACGTATTCCATCACCATCATCGGCGCGCTCGTGTCCTCGTGCACCTCGAACACCTGCACGATGTTCGGGTGATTGAGGCGCGCGCACAGCACGGCTTCGCGACGGAACGCCGCCCGCATCTCCGCTGACGCGCACAGCGCCGGATCGAGCACCTTGAGCACCACCAGCTTGCGCAGGTTGTTGGCGACACGCTCCGCCAAGTAGACGCGCGCCATCCCGCCGCGCCCGAGCTCGAACAGCGGACGATAGCCCTCGACGGCAAACGGCAAGTCGGCGCTGGCGGGAGCTAGTTCCGGAGACGCTTGCATCACTTCGTTGGCCTCAGCGGAAGTCGCCGGAGAGCACGAGACCGCCGCCGCTCGGGCCCGCGGAGAGCCCCGCGACGAAGCGCGGCGCGCGCGCGGTGTCGCTCGCCTTCGGCCCGCTGGAGCCGTGGGTCGCGAACAGGTACACCGCCACGGCGGTCGAGACGGCGGCGGCGCCGAGCCCGATGTCTGCCACGAGGTACTTCGTCTTCATGCTGTCGCGCGTCCCCTCGAGCGTGCGCGAGCAGCTGGGCGCGCAGGCGTCGAGGTCCTTCTTGTCCTGACTGCCCAGGTACGCGAACGTGCCGAACACGCCCGCGCCCGCGATCGCGAAGCCCGTCGCCACCCACGCCGCGACGGGCGGCTTCGCCGGCGGCGGCGGCGGCGGCAAAGCCGGGGCGGCCGGCTCCGTAGCGGTGGGAGTCGCGGCGAGCTCGGGCGCTTTCACCTTGGGCTCGACGCGCACCTGAATCAGGCGATTCTTCTCGCCCTCGCGCACCAGCACGTCGCTGCTGAGCACCTCGCCGCCGGGCAATATGAAGCGCAAATGATGCTTCCCGGGGTCGAGCGCCATCGCCCGACCGTCGAGCGTGTCGGCGATGAGCTCCTCGGTGGAGTACACCTTGACCGCGACCATGTCGGCGCCGTTTTCGTCGAGCACCGACAAGATCACCGACGGCGTGGCCGCGCGCGTCTTCTCGAGTAGCTCCGTGCACTCCGCGCGCAGCTGCTCGGGGCACGCCGAGTCGGAGCCGCACGACGTATAGAGCTCGCTCGCGAGCTTGAGGCGCCCCGCCTTGGCTTCGCGCTGGCCCGAGGCGTGGGCGGTGACGCACGACTGCGTGTCCGCGAAAGCCTCCGCGCTGGTGAGGAAGCCGAAGGCGGCGAAGCCGAAGGCTACGGAGGCGCGCAGCGCGCGGCTGGTGGCAGGTGATGCAGAGGGCAAGCGCGAGCCCGCGCGAGAAATGGTGCGCATGTTTAACCTCGGAGAGTGATGGACCTTACAACGGGCGTCAAGCGGCCGCAAAAGAACATGGAACCGATTCCATATCCTTCTCACTCGCCCACTTGCCCACTCGCTCCACGCGCCGCGCGCTTCGAATTCGATGATGTTGTTTTTGCTTCGGTAAGTATGCGCGCGCATGCGTGAGGCCGCATCAACGGCATTTCACGCGACTTCGTAAGCTGCGCACATCTCCTCACGTACTCAAATTTGCCTCACCACTACTGCACATCCACACACGAGAGAGTGTGTAGTCAGCGTGATTATGTCTGGTGCTGACCCCAGGAGTCCCTGGTCTATGAAGAAGAACAATGGTCGTGCTCACCTCTTCATCGCGCTTGACGGGACCTGGTGTTCCGCGTCAGCTAGGGTGAAGAGTCCCGCAGCTCGCCCTCGATTTGGAAATCTCTCGCTGATGAAACGTTGCTTGTTGGGTGGCCTGTGTGCGCTGGTGCTCGCGAGTATGTTCACCGCCTGCTCGGACGGGGATCACCGTCCGAGCGGGAGAGACGCGGGCGCGAGCGGCAAGGGCTCGTCAGGCGCAGCGTCAGGAGGCGCTGCTGGTGAGCAAACGGGCGATTCTGCGGGCGAAGCCGGCGCGAGGCCCGGCCGAGGCGGCGAGCCAGGCGCCGGAGCAGGCCCCGAGGGCGGCCGCGCCAACGGCGGCAGCGGCGGTGGCGGCGGTGGCGAAAAAGCTGACGGCGGCGAGGCGGCGAGCGACACCACGTTCATGCTGGGCGCCGATATCTCGAGCGTACAAGAGCACGACTACACCTACATCGACGTCGACGGCAAAGAGAAGCCGCTGCTCGAGATATTGAAGAACCACGGCTTCAACTACGTCCGCTTGAAGACCTTCGTGGATCCCAACGCGCCGTATGGCTACGCCTCTTCGGAGAATAACTGCCCAGGGTTACCGGAAGCCTTCGGTGATCGCGACCACGTCGTCGAGTTCGGTCAGCAGATCAAAGCAGCGGGCATGGGCTTCCTGCTCAACTTTCACTACAGCGACGTTTGGGCCGATCCGGGCAACCAGATCATCCCCGAAGCGTGGCGCGACGCGGCCGACATCACGGCGCTCGCCGCGCTCGTCAAGGCCTACACCAAGGACGTGATCAGCACCGCCATCGACGCGGGCGCGCGCCCCGACATGGTGCAGATCGGCAACGAGATCACGCCGGGCCTGCTGAAGGACGTGCCGGGTGACGATACTGACTGCTGGGGTAACAACCCGGAGCCCGCGCCCTTCGGGGGTAGCGTCGCTTCCTGGGTGAACCTAGGCACGCTGCTCAAGGCCGGCATCGCGGGCGTCCGCGAGGTCGACCCGTCGATCCAGATCATGCTGCACATCGAGAATACGGACGACTTGGGTGGCATGCGCTCGTGGGTCGACAACGCGCTCAAGCAGAAGGTCGATTTCGACGTGCTCGGTTTGTCTTGCTACACGCGGTTCCAAGGCATCCCTGGGGTTTGGGAGACGACCTTCAAAGACGCGGCCCAGCGCTACCCGAAGTTGAAGTTCGTCATCGCCGAGTACAACCCGGAGCGCACGCGGGCGAACCTGATCATGAAGAATTTGCCGGGCGGTCGGGGCCTCGGCACCTTCTTTTGGGAGCCGACGCGGAGCGGGGAGTGGGGCCCTGCCATGTTCGATTTCAGTGGGGGCACGGCCACGGCAAACCAGGAAGCCTTCGCCGAGTTCGACGACCTCAGACCACAGCTAGGTCTTTGAAGGTAACCGCGCCACAGGCGCGGCCAGCGTCGGAATCTAGATTCTCTTTCATGCATAGGCCCACAGCCACCTACCGAGAAGGAGCGTCGATGATGAATAGCGTCGGTTTGTTACCCAAAGTGTGCGGCTCGTCGTTACGTAAGCGAGCGCTCTCGCTCGCCTTCCCCGCCTGTCTACTCGCTACCTGCTTGCTTGCTTCCGATGCCGAGGCGCACGACCCGAAGCCGTCCAAAGACCACGGGCCGAAGCCGCCCAAAGACCACGGGCCGAAGCCACCCAAAGACCACGGGCCGAAGCCGCCCAAAGACCACGGGCCGAAGCCGCCCAAAGACCACGGGCCGAAGCCGCCGAAGCCGGCTGCTTCGCCGATCTTGAAGAATCCTAGCTTTGACGCGGATGGAACCGGTACTGCAACTCCTCAAGGTTGGGTTAGCAAAGGCTCCGTCAACGCCGACTTCACGGAGTGGGGTGGCCGCAGCGGCGACTACCGACTCACGCACTGGAGCGCCGACGCCTTCTCGGTCGACACCGAGCAAGTGGTGAGCGGCCTCGCCCCCGGCTGGTACACGCTGCGCGGCTTTGCCCGGCGTGGGCCCGGGCAGAACGACAGCTACCTCGAGCTGCGCTGCGGCCGAGACTCGCGGCGCGTGCACGTGCCGGTGGCGTGGTGGGATCAGTGGCTCGAGCTCACGGCGTCGTTGCAGGTGAAGTCGTCTTCTTGCACGATTTCACTGCACACCGACGCCGCGGCGGGCGAGTACACGTCGTTCGAAGACATCTCGCTGGTGCCGGGCGCCGCGCAGCTCTCCGTGCTGGGCGCCGACGTCTCGAGCCTGAACAAGTCGGAGGATTTCGGCGGTGTTTACCTCAACGAGTGCGGGCGCCGCGACGACGCGCTCCGGATCCTCGCCGATCACGGCATGACTCACATGCGCCTACGCACGTGGGTGAATCCCGCCGACGGCTATCACGACCAAGACGAGATCGTGCAAATGGCCAAGCGCGCCAAGCGCGAGGGCCTCGAGATCTTGCTCGACCTGCACTACTCGGACAGCTGGACGGATCCGGGCCAGCAGCCCAAGCCCGCCGCTTGGGCGAGCTACAGCGTGGCCCAGCTGCGAGACGCCGTTTACACCCACACCTACGAGACGTGCCGCGCCATGAAGCGCCACGGCAAGGCGCCCGACATGGTGCAGATCGGCAACGAGATCAACTCAGGCATGCTCTGGCCCGACGGGCACACCTGGGGGCCGCCGAACTGGGAAAACCTGGCGAGCTTCTTACAAGCGGGCCACGACGCCGTGAAGGATTGCTCGCCCGACACCAGGGTCGTGCTGCACCTGGCGAACGGCGGCGACAACGGCGCGTTTCGTTGGTGGTTCGACAACATCACCGCGCAGGGCGTCGACTTCGACGTGATCGCGGCCTCCTACTACGGCTACTGGCATGGCTCGCTAGGCGATCTGCAATACAACCTGAACGACATGATCACCCGCTACGGCAAGCAGGTGATGGTGGCGGAGACCGCCTACCCGTTCACGCTGGGCTGGGAGGACGACCAGAGCAACATCATCGGCCTGCCCGAGCAGCTGGTGAGCGGTTACCCGGCCACGCCCGCGGGCCAAGCCGCGAACTTCCGCGACGTGCTGTCGATCGTGCGCGCTCTCCCGGGCGGCATGGGCCTCGGCGCGTTCTACTGGGACGCGACGTGGACCGCCGTCAAAGGCAACGGCTGGGACCCGGCCGATCCCACGAGCGGCAACAGCTGGGAGAACCAAGCGATGTTCGACTTCAGTGATCGCCCGCTGCCCGTGATGAGCGAGTTCCTGCGCTAGTCAGCTACATCTCCTCCCGGTGTCGCACGTGCGGCGAAGTGGTGAAGTGGCGGCCGCTGGTGCTGCCACTCGCCGTTTCACCGAGCCTGGCGCCGCCGCCCTGCCGCCCGCGAATCGCTTTCGTGTGGGTCGGCAGGGCGTGGCGTGCGGAGCTCATTTTTGATAGGTTGACCGAGTGCGTCTAGCGACCAAGCTCAGCCATTTCGCCCGAGCGTTGGGGGTTGCTCTCGGTCTCGCCTCTGCGGTGAGCGCCGCTGCCCCCGCGCCGGAAACGCTGTACTTTCCGCACCGCGACGAGCATTTTCTGTACCCGCATCAGAAGAATGGCGGCGCCGCCGTCGTGCCCGCGCGGGTGGACGCGAGCGCGCCGCTGCCCGTCGTCGTCTTCCTGCACGGCACGAACTCGACATCGCAGCCGCACCTCTGGTTGGGCGGTGGCAGAAGAGATCTACGGCCGCTCGTGCAGCGGCTGATCCAGAGCGGCAGCGTAGAGCCGTTCGTGCTGGCGGCGCCGAGCCAAACCAAGAACGCCTGGCTCGCGCGCAGCGTCTGGCAAGACTTCGACCTGAACGCGTTCGTGGACGACGTGGCGCGCGCCACGGAGGGCAAGGTCACCATCGATCGCGAACGCGTGGTGCTCGCGGGTCATAGCGGCGCGGGCTGCAACCCGAGCGGCGGTCTGGCCGCAGATTTTTGGAGCGCAGGCGGACCGCTTCCGCTCGCGCTGATCTCGATCGACCCCTGCCTCGACCGCAAGATGGGCGGCGCTTTGGCGCGCCGGCCCACGGAGGTGCCGCTCTGGCTGTGGTGGCAGTCGGCGATCTGGGAGCGAGAGCCGGCGAAATTCCAGGCCGCGCTCGCGCGAGACAAGCCCGAAGAGCGCGTCGACCGCGTGCTCAAGCTGCCGCCGATGGGCGTCAATCCACACGAAGCCATCTTGCCGGTCGCGCTCGAGAGCGCCCTACGCGAGCTGTTCGCGCCCGTCGAAGCGGGCTGACGCGGCCTTCGCTCTCGAGCGGTCATCGCGCGAGTCAGTATCCGTCGGGGATCGCGCCGTGGAGGCAGGTGATGGTGCTCGGCTCGTGGGGCCCGGAGGCGAGCGCCGCGCGCGGGGCATCGGCAGTGCCGCTGGCCAAGCCCTCGGTCGCGGACCAGTGCGGAGCATAGCCCGGTCGCAAGCTGTGGAGGCCGCTCTGGAAGAACCCGATCACGAAGGTGTGACCGGCGACGCGCGCCCCCGTCGCGTCGCCGAGCGCGGCCGCGAAATCTCGCCCCGCGGTCGCGCCGAGCGTCTCACACGTGCGAAACCAGACGAGCGCATCCGGCGAAAGCCGCTCGCGGAACGCGCGGAAGCCAGCGTGGTGCGGCTGCCCCTCGTCGAGCACCCGGCGATCGATCGACTCGGCGTCGATGAACACCCGCCCCCACTTCCCGTGGCCCCAAAACTGCAGCTCGCGGATTGGCCGAGAGCGGTCGTGGCGAGCCAGCCACGCGAAGGCGTCCGCGAAGCTCCTCGCGCCGTACGCGGCGTCGCTGCGCTCGAGGGCGCGATACAAGTACGACCCGTACTGCCAGCTCAGGCCGAGCGCGGCCGGCTTACGGCGCCGCTGCGTGGCGTCGTACACGATCAAGCGCAGGCCCTCCGCCATCACTTCACTGGCTTGCCATCGAGCAGCGCCACCAGGCGCGGCACCAGATCCCTGCGCACCGCCGCGTCGCCGGTGATCGCGCCTTCGATCGCGCGACCGCTAGCGTGGCCGCTGTGATCGGGCACCGAGAAGAGCGGGATGTATTTCGACCCGTAGCCGGCCGCGCGCAGCTCGCGGCCGTCTTTGTCGGCGTCGAACTCGACGAACCGGGTTCCGGCCAGCGGCTCGTCGAGCTCTCCCGACTCGAGCGCCTTGTGGAAGCGCTTGCACGGCTCACACCAGCTGGCGCCCACGTAAACCAGCACCCGCTGTCCGCTCGCGTCGGCCTGCTCGACGTGCTGCTGAACGAACTGCTCGAGCGGCAGGGTCGACCCGGTGCGGGGCGCCAGCTCGGGCTTGGCCGTGCTGCGCGGGGTAGCGCCCGGAGCGACCGCGCGCGGCGCCTGGTGCTCGTCACGTCGGGCATTGCACGCGCTCGCAAAGATCTCCAGGGCTACGAGAAGGCCCACGCCGCTTGCCCGCTCGCGCCACGTACCGAAGCCTGACATCGATACGGAGCCTAGCACCGCGCGGCTACGGTTCAGCCGAGGTGCCATTTCCACCAGCTTTGCGAGTCACGGTGGGTCTCGGCCTGCTCGCGACGCCCTCGAATTCGCGACGTTACTTCCCGAACGCGGCGCACGGATCTTCGTCGCTGGCCCGCGGCGTGAACCACACGTAGTCGAACGGACCTTCGTCCTCGAGGTAACGCGGAGCATCGACGTCGGCGCGGCGCACCTCCCGAAACAGCAAGCTCGCGACGCTCGCGCCGGGACTTTCACGCGCCAAGAAATAGGGCACCCCGCGATCACGCCGCGCGTGGCCGCCGCCCGCGATCAAGACCGCGCCATCGCTCACCCCGGCTCGAGCGAGCGCCAGCGCGAGGCTCGCGTCGCGCGCGCGTTGGGCGAGGGCCATCGGCGCGAGCAGCTTCTCGGGTAGGTGCCCGCAATGCGACGCGCGCAGCTCGTCGATCAGCGAGGCCTCCAGCGCAGCCGGGAGCGCTTGGTCCAGCCGAAGCTCCTTCACCCGCGCCTCCGGCAGCGCCGCCAGGCCTTGCTTGACGAGGGATTTAGCCTCGCCCTGCGCCAAGTTGCCGGCGACGAGCGGCAGGCGTGCCCCGAACGCGGCCTCCATGATTGGCCGATATTCGGCGAAGGGGGGCCAGCTCGTCTTCTCCCAGCCGAGCGCCGCGCCGAAGCCGGCCGCGGTCGCGTCGTCGCGCGCTACGTACGCCTCGAGCGCTGGTCGCTGCTGGGCCTCGAGCATCTCGAGCACCACCGCCGGTCGACGACCTCGACCCACGAGCTCTGCGATCACCCGAGCCTGCAGCAGGTGATGGTCCGGGTTGTCGTGCTTCTCCCCCAGCAGCACGAAGCGCGTCCGGGCAAGCTCGGCCACGAGGGCGTCGAGCGTGACGAACGCGCCACGCTTCGCGTCCCAAATCTTGCCGACCAGAGCGTGGTCCGCGTCGAGCTTCGTCACCCACGCATCGTTCGGGCCTCGCGGCGCCGAGCGCGGGCTAGCGGCGTCTGCGCTCTTCGGCGAGCGCACGGGCGCTTCGCTCGAGCTCGGCGCCGCACAAGCGATCGAGCCCCACGTCACCAGCAGCGTCGACCATCGCATGCCGCCCCATACCGCGGATCGCGAGGCCTCCCCAACCCCAAAGAGCCCCAAAAAGAGCAGCCCTACGGCGCAACTCGGTTTCGACCGGCGGCCTTGGCCGCGTAGAGCTGCTCGTCGCAGCGACGAAAGAAGTTGGTGGCGTCGCCGTCGACGGGCGCGTACTGCGCGCAGCCGGCGCTCACCGTGACGTGCAACTGACGGCCCGCGTACTCGACGACGTGGCGATCGATCGCGCGACGCAGTTGCTCGGCCAAGACGCGAGCCCCCTCGAGGTTCGTCTCCGGCATCAGGATCGCCAGCTCCTCGCCGCCGATGCGCGCCGCGATGTCGTGGCCACGCACGCGCGCGCGGATGAGCTGACCGATGTCGAACAGCACCGCGTCACCCGCCGGGTGACCGTGCTCGTCGTTGACGCGCTTGAAGTAGTCGATGTCGAACAGGATCAAGCTCAGGTCACGCCCGTGGCGTCGCACTCGCGCGCATTCGGTGGCGAGCTCTTCGTCGAAGCGACGTCGATTCGCCAAGTGCGTGAGCGTATCGGTGGTGGCAATCTGGATGATCTCCTCCCACATCGAGGCTTCGACGTCACCGCCGCTGAGGAACTTGATGATGACGGAGCCGAGCTTGAGCACGTCGCCGTTCTGGAGCCGCTCGACGCCCGAGAGGGGCGCGCCGTTCAACAACGTGCCGTTGCGCGAGCCAACATCCATCACGAACCAGGCTTCGCGGCTGCGCTCGAGGCGCGCGTGGTAACGCGAGACTCCCTCATCGAGGAGCACCAAATCGTTGTCTTCTTCACGCCCGAGCCGGGCCAGGCTTCCCGTCAGCTCGAGGCGCTTGCCCTGCTGATCCTTCTCACGATGGTGAATGATCAGCAGGCAATCGCGCTGCATCCCCACGTCGATGGGCTTATCGACGTGGGTCACGGCCGTGTCTTGGTCGTGCGTCGCCACGACTTCAATTCTACCACGACCGTCGACGTCGACCGGCCGCGACGCACCTGGATAACAGCGGCTCTGGCCGTTGGGGCACGTCTCGAGACCGCCCGCGCGAGACATCTAGGTAGCTCGACGGATTCTCAGACGAGGACTAATAGGGAGCCAGCGAGGTACCTGAATGAAATCTTCTTTTGCTTGGCTCGGCTCGATGTCGTTCGTCACCGCGGCGTGTTTCACGCTGGCTGCATGCACCACCGCGGCGCCCCCACCCCAAGAGCCCACGCCACCGGTGCCTAGCGCCCCCACGGCGGGCAGCGGTGGAGCCCCCGCGACCGGCGGCGGCGCGACCGCTGGCGGCGCGAGCCCCGCTCAAGAAAAGATGTGCGGTGGCATCGCGGGCATCCAATGCCCAGCGAAGCACTATTGCTCTTATTCGCCGGAAGCGCACTGCGGCGCCGCCGACATGTCCGGCACCTGCCAGCCGATCCCCGAGGCTTGCACGCTGCAGCTCGACGAGGTTTGCGGCTGCGACGACAAGACGTACGGCAACGCCTGTCAGGCGGCAGCCGCTGGCGTCTCGGTCGTGATGAAGGGGCCGTGCGCCAAGCCCGCCGAGCTCGCCGAGGGCCAGCTGTGCGGCACGCGCGGTGTGAACGCCAACTGCGCCGAAGGGCTCTACTGCAAATTCAAGACCGATTGCGGCGCCACGGATGCGGGCGGTGTGTGCACCAAGAAGTCGACCATCTGCACCAAGATCTACGCCCCCGTGTGCGGCTGTGACGGCAAGACTTACGCGAGCGACTGCACGGCTGCTGCCGAAGGGCAAAGCGTCGCTAGTAAGGGCGAGTGCAAGCAGAAGTAGCCGCAGCAGCGCCGGCTTCTGAGCCGAAATTCGGGCCCAGGGATCGGAGTCGGAGCCGTCGGCGTATGTTGATGCGATGAGGTTATCGGGTTGGCAGAGGGTGGGAGCAGCGGCGCTGCTCGCGACCGTCGCGTGCGGCAAGGACGATGCGAGCACGCCTCACGCTCCGAGCGGTTCGGGAGGTAGCGCCGGGGCGGCGGCTGGCAGCGGGCAAGGCGGCTCGAGCGTCGCCGCAGGGGGGTCGGGCGCGACGAGCAGCGCTGGCACGTCGACCGGCGGCGGTGACGCCGTCGGAAACGGCGAGCTCGACGCCACCTGCCGCGAACGCACGACCAACCACATCGGGGGCAGCGAGATCGGCCTGCGCGAGACGGTCACGGCCGAAGGCGATCGCGCCTTCCAGGCCTTCTACGACAAGAAGACGGGCGAGGATTGCGAGCTCATCGAGGACGCCGAGGGAACGACGCGCTGCTTCCCGCTCGCCGGCAGCGTCGACCCGACGAGGTTCTACCTCGATGAGGGGTGCACGCAAGGCGTGGAGTATCGCGGCATCTGCGGGCGCGACCACTTCGTCGTCGCGGCCAGCGAAGACAGCTGCGACACGCGGCGCCGGGTTTTCGGCTACGGCCCGGCCGTGGCAAGCAGCATGGTCTGGGAGCGGAGGGCCGGTGGGGAGTGCCAAGCCTACGGCCAGCTGAGCAGCCTTTACGAGCGCGGAGCCGAGCTCCTGCCCAGCGACTATCCGGCCGTGACCCCCGTGACTTGGCGGGGGGCTGACCGCATCGAGCGGGAGGGGTTCGAGGGCGCGGGCGGCTTGCGCATCGTGCGCGCGTTCCGCGACAGCGAGCTCCTCGAGCCGTGCACCGTCACGACGCTGGCCGACGGCAAGCCGTACTGCGCGCCGTACCAGCTTGGCTCGCTCGCGTTCACCGACCAAGCGTGCAGCGAGGTCTTGTTCAGCAGGCGTTCGCTGTGCGGAGGGGCCGCCCCGAAATTCGCCGCCGCGCGCAGCTCTCAATCGTGCCTCGGTGACACCTACGTCGAGGCTGATGCGCCCTATTCGGGCGCGGTCTACAAGCGCAGCGGCTGCATGCCCGCCACCGCCGCGGAGACGGAAGGCCTGTCGGTCTCGACGCTGAAGACCGTGGCGCCGGAGCGCTTCGTGGCGACCGAGGCGGTGGTCAACCAGCAAGACAGCGGGCGCTTGAAGCCCGTCTACAACGAGACCAGCGGGGGTGGCTGCTGGTTCGAGGGCTGGTTCGACAGCGAGCAGAGCACGCGCTGCAGCTTCATGCTGGCGAGCGACGACCGCTACCGATGCCTGCCCGTTCCGCCGCCGGGGCAGGTGCTCAAGGCCTTCTCGGATCCGCTGTGCAGCGAGCCGATCAGCTTCTATTCGGCGAGCTGCAGCGCGGCGGAGGTACCCAAGCTCGTCACCACCGAGCTCAAGCCCGCATGCCACTCGAGCTCCTTCGAGGTGCGGCCGGTGCTCGAGCTGGCGGAGGCCGCAGCCCTCCCGCCGCTGTGGACGAAGCAAGTCGGCGGCTGTCAGTCATACACCCCCCTCTCCGCGCTCCACGAGCTCGGCGAGCCGCTGCCGCCCGAAAGCTTCTTGGCCGCGGAGCTCGAGCCTTAGCAGGGTGTTGAGAAAGTAGGCTTTGAAAGCAGCTCGGCGCAGTCAACGTCTAACCTAAGCTGCCCACCCCCGACCGTCCTCGCCACCGCTGGTGGCTACGGGCGGTCGACCCCTCCCAAATCGCCGGCCTACGCCGGCTCAGGGAGGGGTAGAAGCCTGGCGAGCCGGACCAAGTTGTAAGCGGCCGCGACCATGAAGCC
>JAEYWK010000173.1 GCA_023431345.1 Pseudomonadota bacterium | reverse complement strand
ATGCGATGAGTGCTCAGCTCGCGCCGCCCCCCTCGCCTGAAGTGAATTCAGGCGAGCCTCCCCCCACGCGGCGGCTCTGCTCGGTGCTAGCTCGTGAACTTCGTTGCCCCAGCAAACCGTTTGTCGCCTTAGGCGCATCATGGTCCCGAGACGAAATTCGAGACGAGTGCTCGCGCAGCTTCGAGGGTTAGGCCACTCCGCGACTGAGGCGCGGCTTGGGCAACGGGCGATGGAGCGACGAGAGCGCGTGGTTTGCGCGAGTGCGCCAATTTTGCGCCGGGTTTATCGGCCGGATTGTGGGTGCGGTGCGGATTTTGAGGGCATCGAGCCACCTGCCGAGGCGCTTCGCGCACGGCACGGCCTCTGCATGAGCGTCAGGTATGCAATTGCCCCTTCAGATCGTGTGCCGAGGGTTTTCGTTGACAGAATCGATCGACGCCAAAGTTCGGAGCAGGGTGCAGAAGTTGGAAGAGCTCGTCAGCAACATCACGAGCTGCCGTGTCGTCATTGAATCTCCCCACCACCATCAGTACAAGGGCAACACGTACCACGTCGGCATCGACGTCACGGTGCCGCACGGGGAGGTCGTGGTGGGACGCACGGGTGGTGAGAACCACGCGCACGAAGACGTCTACGTGGCCATTCGCGATGCCTTCGACGCGATGGAGCGGCGCCTGCGCAGTCAGGCGGACCGCCGCCAAGGTGCCGTGAAACATCACGGTGAGCGGGCGTAGCGCGGAAGCGATGTCGCCGCGCCGATAACGCTTGCTCAGGCTAGCGTGGTTTGACGGTCCTCGAGGATGACCGGCACGCGCGCGTCCCCGCCCCACGGTGGCGCGCGTCGCCGGCTCGTCATCGAACGAAATGGGCCAACGTCAGGCGGATACGAGGCGCCGCACCCAGTCGAGCAGCACTACGGGCAGCCGCTCCGGCTTCGTCAGAAGCGCATAGTGGCCGGCGCCAAACACGTGCGGCAGGTACGACGGAGCTTGGCGATCGATGGTGAGACAGAACGGGCTCGAGCCTTGCAGCTTGGCCTCATTGACGGCCTGCCGCGCGTCCTCGACGCCGTAGCGGCCGCTGTACTCATCGACGTCGTTCGGCTTGCCATCGGACAGCAGCAGCAAGAGCCGGTGCTGGGCCGGCTGCTGCAACAGGCTGGCGGTAGCGTGGCGCACCGCAGCTCCGACGCGGGTGTAGCTCTCAGGCTCGAGGCTGGAGATGCGACGAGCCACCGCCGGCGTGAGCCCTTCGTCGAAGGCCTTGACGCTGCGCACGACGACTCGCTCCGGACCTTCGCCCGAGAAGGTTTGCACCGCATAAGGCTGTCCCAGGCTCTCGAGGGCGACGCACACCAGCAGCAGCGCTTCTCGTTCGACGTCGATGATGCGCCGGTTGCCAGCGACCCAGCCATCGGTGGAGCCGCTGACGTCTACCAAGAGTACGATCGCGAGATCGCGGTGGATGCGCCGCTCGGCTTGGTAGAGCCGCTGCGTTCGAGGTAAGCTCGCCAGAAAATCAGCTTGGCTCTCCAAGTACGCTTCCAAATCGAGCTCGTCACCGTCGACTTGTTTGCGGAGGCGGGCGCGTCGACCTCGTAGCAGCTCGAAATGCCGGCGCAGCTGCTGCAGCATACTGCGGTGCCGCTCGAGCGTCTGCTCGACCCAGCTCGCGGCTCCGCCTTCGCAAGGTCGCACGTGAACGGTGACGGCGCCCTCGCGGTAGGCCTCGGCGCGGTAGTCCCATTCGGGGTAGGTGAGCGATGCCTCTCCCCGCGTCGCGTTCGGCAGGCACTGGGCGGTCGCTTCCGGAGGATCGTCGGTCAGCAGGTATTCACGGGGCTTGCTGGCGGTGACGACCAGCCGCGCTTCTGGCAGCTCTCCCAGCGCATCCGCGAGCTCGTCGGCGGCAGTGTCGGTGTCCCGGTCCGTGGGGCGCTGGAGGCCATGCGGGTCCTCCGCCTTTTCTTGCGGCTGCGAGGTTTGCACCATCCATGCGCCCGGCCGCGATTCATCCTCGCTCTCTTCGGCTTTGCGCACGCGCGGACGCCGCTGCAAGCGAGCGCTCTTGGCGGCGTTCGCTTCGGGCCGGGCCTCCGCCGCCGACAGCACGAGGCTTGGGGTGGTGGGGGGCGGCTCGCGCAGCTCGCCGAGCCACAAGTCTCGGTAGAGCGGGCGCGCGCCGAAGCTCCCGTTCGGGAATTCACGGCGCAGCTGGGCGGTCAGCAGCTGGGACCTCGCCAGGGAATCGGCGGGAGTGCTCGCGGTAGCCTCGCCCCCCCGCTGAGCCTCGGCCGCGCTCGCGCATTCGCGCCGCAGCACGCTTTCGAGCGCCCCGAGCTCCGCTGGCAGCCGCTCTGCCGCTGGACGCTCCGCCAGCATCGCGGCTCGCAGCGACTGAAGCTGCGGAGCCAGGCCCGGCAACGCGCGCACGAGGTCAGCGTCGGCGGCTATCACTTCGAACAGCAGGAAGGCGTCGTGCAGCAGCGGGTCGTTGCGGGGGCAGAGCCCGACGCTGCCGCGCACGGCGCGCACCGCTTGCTGCAGCGCAGTCACCCGGTACCAGGCGAGAGCGGTGTCACTGCTGGCGGCGCTCGGAAGCGACGCGGGGAGCCAGATGCTGGCGCCATCGGTCGCGGGCAGGGGGCTCGGCGAGACGGGCCCCTCGGCTCGGCGAAATAGCCGCGCCAACAGCGTCGGCGGAGCGGGAGGGTCCGCCACGCGCAGCGGGAAGGTGAGACCGCTGACGGCGCGAATCAGCAGCGTCAGGCGCGGAGCGAGCTCGGCGAGAGATGGCCGCGCGTCGTCTTCGCGCTGAGCGCGCCTTCGCCACAGCGCCTGAGCGTAGTTGGCTCCGTGGCGCGCCACGTCGACGAGCACATCTTCACCCTCGGCCATGGGCGTAGGGAGCAGGCGTGGTCAAACGAAGGTCGCCTCCACGAGATCACGCATGGCGCTGACCAGCGTGGCGTCGTCCGACAGCGGACCGATGATCGCTGAGTGACACGCCTCGCGCACGGGGACGCCGCCGTGGATGAGGCGCGCCGCCGAGACGAGGAGGCGCGTGCTCGGTACCTCGGCGAGCCCGCGATCTTGCAGCTCGCGCAGCCGTCGGCCGAGCGTGACGAGCGCGTGGGCGACGTCGCGTTCGGTCGCCCCCTCTCGCTGGACGATGGCTGTCTCCGTTTCGAGGGAAGGAAAGCCGAAGTCGAGCGTGACGAAGCGTTGGCGCGTGCTCGGCTTCAGGTCTTTGAGCAGGCGCTGGTAGCCCGGGTTGTAAGAGATGACGAGCTGAAAGCCGGGGGACGCCTGCACCGTTTCGCCGGTCTTGTCGATCGACAAGGTGCGGCGGTAGTCGCTCAGCGCGTGCACGACCACGACGGTGTCTTGCCGCGCCTCCACCACCTCGTCGAGGTAGCAAATGGCGCCTTCGCGCGCCGCCCGGGTGAGGGGGCCGTCTTGCCAAACGGTGCCGTCGTGGCGGATCAAGAAGCGGCCGACGAGATCGCTCGCCGTCAAGTCGTCGTGGCATGAGATGGTCACGAGCGGGCGGCCGAGCTTCCACGCCATGTATTCCACGAAGCGTGTCTTGCCGCAGCCGGTGGGCCCCTTGAGCATGACGGCCAAGCTTTGACGGTGGCACTGCTCGAAGATGCCTACCTCGTTGCCGGCTGGGACGTAGTAGGGCGCTTCCTCCCCGGCTACGCCCCCGGGGGCGGCCCTCGTGGCGTGGGTGGTGGCCAATCAGCTACTGGCCGCGGCGGCGGTGAGGGGTTGCAGCTCGGGCTCGGCGTCGGTCCGCAGCGCGAACTGCGGCGGGTAGCGGAAGAAATCGTAGATGAAGAGACCGACTCCAATCGTGAAGAGCGAGGCCGTCGCGGTCAGCATCACGAAATGGATCTGGATCTTGAGCTGCGTGTCGAGATAGCCCAGGCCCATGATCCGCTCGAGGTAGACTTGGCCGATGCCCGCGGTCGCGAAGGCGAGTGTCATGCCGAACATGCCGCTCACCTGCAGCCAGAAGGACCAGTAGCCGAGCGCCGTGCCCTTCTCACTGCGGCCGGGGCACAGCGCCGGGAGCGCGTAGGAGATCATCGCCAGCACGATCATGACGTAGGCGCCGTAGAACGCGGCGTGTCCGTGCATCGCGGTGATGAGCGTTCCGTGAGTCCACTTGTTCACGCTCGGCAGGGTGTGCGCCACCCCGAGCAAGCCGGCGCCGAACATGGTGAAGACCGCGCTGCCTACCGTCCAGTGCAGCGCGAGCCCGTTCGGGTGGGCGAGGCCGGAGCGACGAATCGCCGAGTAGGCGTAGATGGCCATGCCCACCAGCGCCAGCGGCTCGAGCGCGCTGAACAAGCCCCCGATCGGCAGCCAGTAACCGGGCACGCCAATCCAATAGTAGTGGTGCGCCGTGCCGAGGATACCTGCCAAGAATACCAACCCGACGATGACGTACAGCCACTTCTCCATCACTTCGCGATCGGCTCCGGAGAGCCGGATGAGCAGGTACGCGAGCAAGCCGCCCTGGATCATCTCCCACACCCCCTCGACCCAGAGGTGGATTGTCCACCAGCGGTAAAAAATCGCGACCGTGTAGTTCTGGTAGTGCAGCAGCGCTGGGACGTACAAAATGGCCGCCAGCGCCAAGCCGCCGAGCAGCACGCCCTCCGTCGTCGTCAGGCGCCCGGCGCGTCGGATCGTCATGCCGATGTTGTAGAGAAACATCAGCATCACCAGCACGATCACCAACTTCGACGGCAGCGGTTGCTCGAGCAGCTTGTTGCCGGTGCCGTAGCGGAAGAAGTAGCCCACGATGGTAGCGACGCCCATCAGCGTCCACAGCCCGAGCTGAACGTAGGCGAGCTTGACGCTGTAGAGCTCCGTGCGCGACTCCTCGGGCACCAGCCAGTAGGTTCCACCCATGAAGCCGGTGAGCACCCAGACGATGAGCAGGTTGGTGTGCATCATCTTGGTGACGTCGAACGGCAACACGTAGAGCAGCGGATCGGGGCCGAGGTATTTGACCGCCGACAGCAAGCCGAACACGAGCTGCAAGCCGAATAGCGCCATCGCCACGGCGAAGTACCAATATGCGACCGACTGCGATTTGTAACGCATGGGGCTCCGTCAGGTTACGAAAGAAACAGCAGCAAACGCGCCGGGTGCACCGGCAGGGCAACCGCGACACTCACTTCAGAGAAGCCAGGTACTCGACCAACGCGTCGAGCTGCTCGGGCTTGAGATCTTTGCCGAACGTGCTGGGCATGAACGAAACGCCGTTGGCGGAGTACATGGCTCCTGGAACCGCGTAGGCGCTCGGCTCTACGATCGCCTCCCGCAGATAGCCTTTCACGTCTTTGGCTTTGCCGGTGTACTCGGCTGAGGCCAGGAGGGCTTCCGTGCGCGCGCTGATCCCCGCCAGCGAGGGCCCTGCCAAATTGACGCCCGGAGAGATCGAGTGGCAAGCCACGCACGCGGGGCTCGCCGTGCGAAATACCGTCTCCCCGATGGCGATCGGCTCATCGGCCGTCGTCGTCGGACGCGCTCCCGGCGGCAGTGGCGAGGTGCTACCCGCCGTTTCACCCGCCGCTTGGGGATCCGACAGCGCCGAGCCGGGCAGGGTAGCGCCGGCGACCAAGATCGGCCGAGGGGGCCAGCCTTGGTTGTCCACGTTGCTGACCCAATCCAAGAACGCGATGAGCGCGCTGATGTCTTCGTCGCTCAAGTCTTGCTTCGGCATGAGGCGGCGATGCTTCTGCTCGTCGTAGAACTTCGACGGATCGCGAATGTAGGCCTTGAGGTAGGCCTCACCCCGCAGCTTCGTTATCTTGGTCAAATCTGGCGCGTAATAGGCGCCCTCGCCAAACAGCGTGTGGCAGTTGATGCAGTTGTTGTCGTGCCACACCTTGTTTCCGCGGGTCACTTCAGGGGTGATGCTTTCGGCGTTCGTCAGCTTGCCGAACTGAGCGTGGCTGTCGACCGTGAGGCCCAAGAACAGAGCGCCGGCGAGCGCGGTGCAAGCAATCGCGAAGATCCTGGTCTGCCGCTTGTTCATGGCCGCTCCTAGACCCCGATGCCCGTCCAGTGGGTGACCGCCATGACGGTCGCGTAGACGATGGCGGCTGCCATCAGCAACAAGACGACGTAGCTCGCGATCCGAAACGCTGTGCTGTACGGCGCGTTTACCATGAGCCTCCTCGTGCGCCGACGATGCGACGCGGCCGCTGGACGAAGATTTCGTCAGCCCAAGGCGACCCTAGCGGATCGGTCCGCGCCAAGTAAAGATCTTGAGTTTCGTGACTCAGACTCAATTGGATCAGTAGACTGATATCCATCATGTGAGCGCGAGGGGCCCGCTTCACGTCGCGCAGATTTTTCGCGCAACACGTGCCGAGCCCTCGCTCGCGCGCAACTCTTGCGCGTAGCACTCGAGGCAAATTGCGACTCTTGCGTGCAGACCGACGCCAATCAGTGGCAGAGAACTATCGCGGACTCGTCGTCTGCACTACGCTCGTCCGCTTCCAACGGAGGATCGCGCATGAAGCTCACGAGAATGGCGGCGGTCGCTGCCTTGATGGTTGGTGGGGGGTCGTTGATCAATGGCTGTTCGAAGAATGAGCCTCAACAAGCCGCGACGACGGCCGCGGCCACCCCAACCCCGGCACCCGCTCCGACACCGGCGCCACCGGCAGACCCAGCGGCCGAAGCCAAGCAAGTTTTCAAGAGCCGGTGCGTGGTGTGCCACGGAGATCACGGCGCGGGCGATGGCCCGGGCGCCGCCGCCATCGTGCCCAAGCCGCGCGCGTTCGCGGAGCCGGAGTGGCAAGCCAGCGTCACCGACGAGCACCTCAGGCGCATCATCGTCGAAGGTGGCCCCGCCGTCGGCAAGAGCCCGGGCATGCCTCCGAACCCCGATCTCAAGGGCAAAGACGAAGTCGTGGCGGCGCTCGTGAAGGTCGTGCGTGACTTCAAGAAGTAGCCGGCGCACGGCGTCGATTCGTCGCGGAGGGGTCTGGCTGGCGTGGCGCAGCGAGACCCCGACCGCGGCGCCTAGGGCTCGAGGTCGCGAGCGTTCTGCAGCATGAGCGCGTATTTCACGCCGATGCCGATGTCCACGTCGACGCCGGGGGTGCCTTCGAACGTGACGGTGTCGCCGACCTTTCGCTCGGCGGAGGAGCTGACGACGAGCTCCGCGCTCGCGGGATCGGTGGAGCTGCCGTCGCGGAGCCGGTAGTAGGTGACGCCTTGCACCCGGGTCGCTTTGACGATGCGGCCCTGAACGCGGACCTGCTTGCCGTTGAGCTTGGCTCGATCTGCGAAGAGCTCGGCGATGGTGCGAGCGTTCGGGCCGGACGCCTTGGGCACGCTGACGTTCGCGGTGTCGACGGTAGCCGCCGCGCCGTGCGGAGAAGCGCCGTGCGGCGAGGCGCCGTGCGGCGAGGCGCCGTGAGGGGAGGCGCCGTTCAGGGCGGTGGCCAAGTCCGCCGCGCCGATGTCGGGATGGCCAGGGGGCAGCTCCCCGGCGGAGCCCGCACCAGCTCCGCCAGCCAGGTTACCGAAGTAGATCACGGGGAAGGTTCGCTTCAAGCTGGCGCTGTGGAAATCGGTCATGCGCGCCGCGTCCACGATCGTGACGCGGGAGCCGACCGCGATGGTTGCTTTGGAGACGGCGGCCCAAGTTTCGACTCCTGCGTCTTCGAGGCGCAGGTAGGTGTAGCCGGCGACGTCGAAAGCTTCGCGTACCGTGCCCTCGATGGCGCCGTCACTCGGCTCGGCGGGCGCCTCCTGAGCTTGCGGCGCGAGCGCCGGCGCCGATTCGCCTTTCGTCTCGGGCTGGGGGTTACGGTCGACGACAGCTCCGACGACGACCGCGACCGCGACCGCGACCGTCAGCAGCAAGACGGTCTTCACGTCCGTCCTCCCGCCGCCTGCTCGGGATCGAGCACCAACAGCGCTTGGAAGAGGCCATCCTCCGGAAGGTGTCGCAACTCGAACCCCACGCGCTGACAGAGATTTCGCATGTCTCGATTGTCCGACAAGATGGTGGCGGTGATCGCCGATAAACCTTCACTTCGTCCGATGGCCACGAGCCGGCGCAGCAGCTCGGTGCCCAAGCCGCGATGTTGCCACTCGTCGCTGACGACCATCGAGAACTCGGCTGTATTGTGCCCCGGGGTGCGGCTCAAGCGCCCGACGGCGACGATCTGACGGCCTGAATCGCCCGCGTGCTGCACGATCAGGGCGAGCTCTCGATCGTAGTCGTTGAAGCAGACGCGAGTCAGTCGCTCATGGGCCGTTCGGTGGTCCAGCTGGAGCGGTTGAAAGTATCGCCAGCGCACGCTGCGTTCGCTGAGCTTCTGGTGAAAGGCGGCCATTTCCGGCTCGTCTTCAGGACGGATCGGCCGGATGGTGAGGTTGGCACCGTCGGCGAGGCGGTGCGTTCCGACATATTGCACCGGGTAGGGGCGGATGGCGGGCTTGGGGAGCGAGGCTTCGGTCGCCTCGGGCGGGTAGAGCACGACGCGCGCGTCGAGGGCGATCAAACCCTCGGGTGAGGCCAGCAGCGGATTGATGTCGAGCTCGCGGATCCACGGCTGCTCGACGATCATCTGGCTGAAGCGCACGAGCAGGTGCGTGAGGCGCTCCATGTCTACCGGCTTGCGTCCGCGCACGCCGCCCAAGGCGACGTGGATGCGCGTGCGCTCGATCATGCGGCGCGCGAGCGTGGCGTTGAGCGGGGGCAGTGCGAGCGCGCGATCGCGCATCACCTCGACCAGCTGCCCGCCACTGCCGAACAGCAGCACGGGACCGAACTGCGCGTCGGTGCTGCAGCCGAGGATGAGCTCGTACGCGTCGGGCAGGCGGACCATGGGCTGCACCGTAACGCCTTGAAAGTGCTCGCCGCCCGCGAGCTCCGTCACCCGCGAAGCGATGCTCCGAAATGCGGAGATGACGGCGTCATCGCTGGTGAGGTTGAGCTTGACGCCGCCCACGTCGGTCTTGTGGGTGATGGTTCGTGAGTACAGCTTGAGCACGACCGGGTAGCCGAGCTCGCGCGCCAGCTGCACGGCGCTGGCCTCATCCGCTGCGACGCGCGTCGTGACGGTGGGGATGCCGTAGGCTGCTAGCAGCTGCTTGGATTCATGCTCGTCGAGCAGCGAACGGCCTGCCTGCCGCGCTCGGGCGATGATCTCGGCGGCTCGCGCTGGCTCGGCGCCGGTTTCGTCGGTCAGCGACGGCGTTTCGTACAACCCTTGCAGGTTGTACGTGTAGCGCCACATATGGCAGAAGGCGCGCGCCGCGCTGTCGGGATAGTCGAACGTCGGGATGTCGTAGCGATTCAAGATCTCGCAGCCTGCGGCGACGCCGGCGCCGCCCATCCAGCTCGCCAAGACCGGCTTGCCTTCGAGCCGCGCGTATTGCTGAAGCGCGCTGGCGGTCAGCGTGGGGTCGGTCATGTCTTGCGGGGTCAAGATGACCAAGAGCCCGTGAGCGCTCGGATCCTTGGCGGCTATTTCCAGCGCTTTCGAGTAGCGCTCGGGCCCTGCGTCTCCGAGCACGTCGATGGGATTGCCATGGCTCCACGCCGCGGGCAGGACCTGATCGAGCGCCGCGTTCGTCTCGGGGGCGAGCTGCACGAGCTCCCCCCCACCCGCGATCAGCGCGTCGGTCGCGAGCACCGCGGGGCCGCCCGCGTTGGTGACGATGGTCAGACCTGGCCCGCGCGGCCGTGGTTGCTTGGACAAGACCTCGGCCATGTTGAACAGCTCGGCGATGGTGTTGACGCGCAGCACGCCGCAACGTCGGAACGCCGCGTCGAGCACCTCGTCGGAGCCCGCCAGCGATCCGGTGTGAGAAGCTGCCGCTTTGGCTGCCGCCTCCGATCGGCCCGCTTTGATCACGATGATGGGCTTGCTCAGCGCGACCTCACGGGCGGCGGAGATGAAGCTGCGCGCGTCGCCGATTGATTCCATGTAGAGCAAAATCGACTTGGTCTTCGGATCGCGGCCGAAGTAGTCGATGAGGTCGCCCCAGCCCACGTCGAGCATGCTGCCCGTCGAGACGAAGCCGCTGAAGCCCACCTGCTCGCGCAGGCTCCAGTCCAAGATCGCCGTGAGCAACGCGCCGCTCTGACTCACGAACGCGACGTTTCCGGCCCGGGCCATGCCGCGCGCGAAGGTGGCGTTGAGGCCGGTGGTCGGGCTCATGACGCCCAGGCAATTGGGGCCGATGATGCGCATCCCCGAGCGCCGCGCGTGCTCGGCGACCTGCCGCTCGAGCTCGATGCCGGGAGCCCCCGCCTCCTTGAAACCCGCTGAAATGACCAAGGCTGCCGGAACCTTGACCTTGGCGCAGCTCGCGATGATGCCCGGAACGGTCGTCGAAGGCGTGACGATCACGGCCAAATCGACCGGCGCAGGTAGCTCCTCGACCGAGGCGTAGGCCTTGATGCCGAGCACGCTGGGGCGCTTGGGATTGACGGGAAAGACCGTGCCGCCAAATGGCGAGCTGATCAGGTTCCACAAGATCGTCCGCCCCACGCTGCCGGGGGCTTCGGTCGCGCCGATGACGGCGACGTTGCGGGGCCGGAAGAAGCGATGGAGGTTGGTCGGCTTCTCTCGCCAAATATCGTCTGCGAGCGACGCGACGTCGCGCTGAAGGGACCCCTGCGTTTCCGACATGACGGTGGGCGAGTATAGGCAGCCTCAGCGCGAGAGCAAGGAGCGGACCCACGCCCATGGCAAAAGTTTGTTTCGTAAAGCCACGCGGTGCGCTAACGATCGGCAGATGCGGGCGAGGCTCGTCGCCTTGAGCATCGTGGTGGTCGGTGTTTTGCTGCTCGGCGCGCGTCGGAGCGTGGCGCAGGTGCGCACCGAGAGCGTCGACACCGACGACGCCGAGGTGGTGGGCAGCTCCGAGACGCTCATCTCGCTCTTTCGGCGCGCGCTGTCGCCAGGGCCGGCAGGCTCCTTGGTCGAGACGGAGACGGCGGCGCCCGTTTACGAGTACGTGTCGGTGCACGCGCGTCGCATCGATGTCGGCGGCGCAAGAGATGCGCTCAGCTTCGAGGCGTCGGCCTGGGCTCGTGCCTGGCCGACGGACACACGCGTGGAGCAGCCGCTCGATGGCGACGTTCAGACGGCGTTTGCGACGCTGGTCGTGGGCCGCTATACGGCCCGGCTCGGCCGGCAGCAGGTGACGGGAGGCGCGGCGCGCTTCACCCGCTTCGACGGCCTGCTGCTCACGAGCCGGTTACCGGCGGGCTTCGACGCCAGCGCCTACGCCGGGCTCACCGTGCTTCCTCGCTGGGACGCTCGCCCTGGCTACCATCATCTCGGAGCCGAGGCTGACAACCTACTACGTGAGCCAGACGCCGCTCCCGAGCCCGAGCGAGCCGGCCACTGGCTAGCGGGGGCCAAGCTCGGCTACTCATCCGGCCCCATCAGCGCCTCTGCCTCCTTCCACGAGCAGCGAACGGCAGGCGACCTGGCGCGGCGCAATGTGGGTGTCGACGCGCGTGCTCGCGGTTCCTTCGCGTCGCTCAACCTGAGCACGATCCTCGATACGGACTCGCTGCGTTTGGCCGATGCTCGCGTCTGGGCGGATGTCTCGGCCCTCTCGCGTGGTTCCTTCAGCTTGGAATACCTTCACACCGAGCCTGCGCAATGGCTATCGCGGCAGTCGGTCTTGTCGGTCTTCTCGAGCGATCGCGTCGATGAGACGGGCGCGAGCGCGGGCTGGGATTTCAGCCGTGCGCTGAGGCTGGAGGGCGCCGGCTTCTTCAGCATTTACGACGAGGGCTCGCCCGGCGGCCGCCTGGAAACCAGCGCTCGCTTGGCGGCCGATCGTCGAACCTTGCTGAGGTTGAGCTACGTGCGCTTGCTGGCGCCGCACAACGGCTACCACTCGCTGCGCGCCTCGCTCGCGCGGCGGCTGTTGAACCGCACGACCGGCACGCTGGAGGCATATGGCTATTTCTACGACGCCGCCATCCGGTCTTACCGGAGCTCCTCAGTGTACGCTGCGACGCTCGCGCAGCGTTTCTCGACGCCGTGGGAGCTCTTGCTCGGCGGCTCGCTGGCGCGTACGCCGTACGCGGGCGTCGACTTGCAGGCGCTCGCGCGCCTTACCTACAGCTTCGACGCCGCGGGGGCGGGGCGATGAACGGTCCGCGCCGCGAGCGAGTGGCTACCTCGTGGGTCCTGCTTTCGTGCCTCACGGTGGCTCTCATCGTCGCCGCTTGCGCCGAAAGGCCCGCGCCGCGCTTCCCGCATCGGGTGCACCTCACCGAGCTCGAGTGTGACGCCCCGGGTAAGCCCGCTTGTCTCACCTGCAACACGTGTCACGCGCCTTCCCGGCCCGAGCGCGAGTACAAGCTGCCCCCCGTGAGCCTGTGTCAGACCTGCCATCACGGTGAGCGGCAAACGTCGTTCGCCAGCTTGCAGACGGTGCCGGAGCGGCCCTACGGGGAGATCGCCATCGACCACGACCGCCATCTGGCGATGCCGAGCATCGGAGGGCAATGCGTCAGCTGTCACGCTGGCGTGGTCAGCGCGGGTAAGCCGGCGCTTCCACCCATGGAGCGTTGCTTTCAGTGCCATGAGCACGAGCAGCAATGGCAGCGCGCCGAGTGCGGTCCGTGCCACCAAAGCCAAGATCTCGCGCGCACGCTACCTCAGACGTTCCTGCGTCACGACGTCGCGTTCCTGCGACATCATGGCGACGTCGAGATGTTCGAGAAGAACATGTGTCGAACGTGCCACACGCAGCGCGATTGCCAGAGCTGCCACGATGTCACGCAAGACCTGACCGCGGAGAAGCGCAAGCCCGAGCGCATCGAGAGCACTTCTTTCCATCGCGCCGACTTCATGTCCCGCCACGCGCTCGAAGCGAGCGCCGCGCCGACGCGCTGCGCCACCTGCCATGCGCCCGAGACGTGCGATTCCTGTCACGTGGCGAGCGGGGTGAGCGCCAACGCGGCGCGCTCACGCAACCCGCATCCGCCCGGCTGGGTAACCAACTCGACTGACGTCCGGAGCGCGCACGGCGTCGAAGCGCGGCGTGACATCATGGCCTGCGCCAGCTGCCACGACCAAGGCCCAGCCACGAACTGCATCCGCTGCCATCAAGTAGGCGGCTATGGCGGTAACCCTCACCCTCGCGGCTGGCAGAGCGCTCGCAGCCCCCGCGATCAGATGTGCAGGTACTGCCATGGGCGTTGAAAGCAGGAGACCGGAACGAGCGGCGCGCGGCTTCCCCTCACGGGGATGGTGGCTCGGCGCTCCTGCCGCGCTGGGGATGGCCCTGATCGGCTCGGGCTGCCTCGAGCGCCGCGACCTCACGCGGGACGACGAGCGCGGAGCGTGCACGGCCTGCCACGGCGATCCGTCGCGCGGTGAGAGCGCGCTGCTCGATTCAGCGCCGCCCGCTGACTTGCTCGGCAGCCGCGATCCTTCGTATCCCGGCGTCGGTGCGCACGCCCTGCACCTGCGGCCCGGCTCGACGCACGGCGCCGTTGCCTGCGACGAGTGCCACGTCGTGCCCGAGCGCGCCGATAGCCCGGGGCACGCCGACGATGCGCTGCCCGCCGACCTTACCTTCGGGCCGCTGGCAAGGCAGGGCGGCCTCACTCCCCGCTACGATCCGATCGCCCGTCGCTGCGACAACAGCTACTGCCACGGCTCCGAGGCTACGGCGGTGTGGACGGAGCCGCGCGACTCCGAGAGCGCCTGCGGCAGCTGTCATGGCTTGCCACCGCCGGCTCCGCACCCAGCCTCGACCGCGTGCTCGAGCTGTCACGGCGACGTGGTGGACGCCGAGCAGCGTTTCGTGGCGCCCGAGCTGCACGTCAACGGCCGAGTCGAGCTGCGCGCCGAAACTTGCAGCCAATGTCACGGTACCGAAGACAGCGCGGCTCCCGCCCCCGACACCCTCGGCAACACGAGCCGCGCTGCGCTCGGCGTCGGCGCCCACGACGTGCACCTCGGCGGTGGCGCATTTTCACGACCGGTAACGTGCGCTGAGTGCCACGAGGTACCGTCGCGGCCCGATGACTTCGAGCACGCGGACGGCGTGCCGGCGGAGGTGGTGCTCAGCGGGATCGCCGAGCTCGGCGGCCGCGCGCCGCGCTGGGAACGAGCGGGCCAGCGCTGCGTCGACGGTTGGTGCCACTCGCCCGGAGCCGGCGCTGAAGGAGCTTCTCCGCGCTGGACGAGCACTCAGTCGCTGGCCTGCAGCGGCTGTCACGGTAACCCTCCTCCGGCGCCGCACCCGCAGATGCGCGATTGCTCCCAGTGTCACGGGGCGGTGGTCGGACCGGACGACGTCAGCATCGCGCGGCCGGCGCGCCACGTCGACGGCGTCGTCGACCTGAGCCTCGACGAGAGCTGCACCTCGTGCCACGGCGAAGATAACCCTGCGCCGCCGCGCTCGCTGAGCGGCGCGACGGCCACCTCCGATCGCGGCGTGGGGGCTCATCAAATCCACGTCAAAGGCACAGCGCGGTCGCGTGCCGTGCCTTGCGCCGAATGCCACGTCGTCCCCCGGAGAGTGCTCGACCCGGGGCACGTCGACAGCTTCTTGCCCGCGGAGGTCGCGTTCACGGGGGCGAGCGTCGCGTTCGGAGCCGCGCCCGCTTACGAGAACGGCAAGTGCACGAACACCGCTTGCCACGGCGCCACGTTTCCTCGAGGACACGCCTCCGGCGGTAGCTTGACCGAGCCCACGTGGAACGTGGTGGACGGCAGTCAGGCGGCGTGTGGCAGCTGCCACGCCCTGCCGCCGCCTCGCCCCCACCCGTACTACGCGGACGATTGCGGGCGCTGTCACAAGAACATGTCGCCCGATGGCAGCACGTTCCTGCGTCCGGATCTGCACGTCGACGGCGTCGTCACCTTCGATCTGTGAGCTTTACCGCGTCGGCGTGAACAGGTGGCAGCTGACGCAGCTCGGCGCGTCGGGGAAGTGTTGCTTGCGGTCTTGATGACAGCTCAAGCAGCCGTCGCGCCGCGCGCCGCGCGGGGCTTCGTGTCCGCCGTGACAGCGGCTACACGGCGTGTGCGCTTGGACCTGATGCAGGCCGGGCAGCTGGGGCGGCTCGTGGCAGCTCTGACAGGGGGGAGGGGCCGCTACGCCCTCGGGGCCGTGCGGACGATGGCAGTCGGCGCACGTCGTGGAGATGCGGCCGTGCGCCGTTTGCGCCTGCTGCGCGTGACAGGAGGAGCACGTAGCTGTAACGGCGCCGGCGTGTGGCTCGTGGCAGCTCCGGCAGCTCTGATGACCGGCGGGCGCGCTGCGCTGCTCGGCGCGGTGGCAGCTGGCGCAGTCTTTCGCGACCGTGCCTGCGTGAGGCTCATGGCAGCTGGTGCACTGCTGGTGTCCGGCTTTCACCGCTGCCTGCTGTGCGGCGTGGCAGCTGCCGCAGCTCTCGGTGCCGAGCTGGGGCCGATGAGGCAAGCCGGTGTGGCAGCCCTCGCACGCTTGGTGGCCGGCCAGGGCCTGGACGCCGGTTACCTGACGAGCGTGGCACTCTTGGCAGGCGCGCCGATCGGACGCTTCGCGGACGAAGTCGTGAGGTTGATGACAACGCTTGCAGTCCACGTTGGCGTGGAAGGCTTTGTCGCCGCTCGCTTCTTGGTGGCAAGTGCTGCACGCGCGGACCCGCGTGCGGAGCTGGGCGCCGGCGGGGTGCGGATCGTGGCAGCCCACGCAGCTGCCGACCTTGCCCTTCCGAGGGTGATCGGGGTGCTTGTCGGTGTGGCAGCGCGCGCACGCCTGGTCGGGGCTTCCCGCGACGTCGTGCGCGTCGTGGCAGCTCGTGCACTCACGGTGACCGCTGGCATGCCCCGCGCCGAGCACCGCGACGTCTTCGTGGCAGCTGCGACACGCGACCGCCTTCTCCTTGCCGAACTGGTGAGGCTGATGGCAGCCGACGCAGGCCACGTGTCCGCCCTCGAACAGCGCGCTAGCGGGGACGATCGGCTCGGTCTTCTGGTGGCAGGGGACGCACGTGGTGAGCGCTTCGATGCCGGGCGCGTGCTGCTTTTGATGGCACGTCGTGCAAACCTGGTTGGGTGTCTTGCCCGTGAGGGCGTGGGTGGGCTGAACGTCTTGGTGACACGACGCGCAGGGTCCGGATTGGGGCGTGCTGTCAGCGTGAGGACGGTGACAGTCGAGGCACTTGCCGGTGTCGTGAATTTGCACGGCCGGAGTCAGCATTTGACGCGTGGCGTGGCAGTGCAGGCAGTCACTCGCCTGATGGGCGTGGGGCGCGTCGTGGCTAGGGCCTTCGAGGCTGCGCACGTCGGCGTGATCGCTGAAGCGATGACAGAGCGTGCAATCGCTCTTCACTTCGGCTCGCAGGCGCGCGCTAGCTTCGGCCGAGGCATGAGAGATGGTCGCCTCCTTCTCGTGGCACTTCGCGCAGCGAGCCGGCGAAACGGCGCCCATCTCCGTGTCGCCGATGGCGTGACAAGCGTTGCACGCCACCTGCTTCTTCAAGACATGCGCGTCGTGCCCGTCGCTCGTCCGTACTTCCGACCAGCTCGCGGGCACGTACACGCCGCGGCCGGGGTGAGGCGTGGACACACTGTCGCCGCTGGAACAGGCCGCCACGACCAGCAGCTTGCAGAGCGCGGCGAGCCAGTAGCGTAGCTTGGAGACGGAGCTACTCGACACGGCGCCGCGCCAAGTCCAAAATGACGGCTAGTAGGTAGCAAGCGAAGGCGCCGATGCCGAGCGCGTGCCCGAGGCCCATGGACAGCACGACCGTGAGCGCGCCCGGAAACAAGAGCGGGTACATCATGACTGCCAGCCCGAGCAGCGCGAGCACGCAAGCCACCCGCGTGAGCTCGGCCACGGAGCGACGCGCCACGCGGGCCCACAGGTTCTGTACGGCTGCTTTCAATGCTGGCTCCCTTCCGCTTTGCCCGGCTTGGTGAAGGGGTGCGCATAGCCGTGACAGCCCGCGCTGGCGCAGCTCACCTTGTTGGCTTCGAGCTCCGCCTTGAGCGACTCGTGGTCCGGCACCCGTCGCCAATCGTGCAGAGTGGTTGTGTGGCACTGCCGGCAATTGTTGTTGTCGTAGGGCTTGAGCAGGTGAATCGCCTGCTTGGCCTCGGCCAACGTCATCTGCTTATAGCCGCCCAAATGGTACTCGTAGACGTGCCTCATGCCGCCGGCCTTGGTCAGCGCGTAGCCGTACGCGCCGTAGTCTGCGTGGCAGACATAGCAGCTTCGATCGCCGAAAAACGGGTTCCGCGAGTGGCGCGCGGCGAGCGATTGAGCCGAAGGGTCAGCGGCGTTTTCCGCGTACGGACCCATCACGTGGCACGAGCCACAAAACTTCCGTTCCGTGGTCCGCTCCATGCCAGCCACAGTGGAAATCACGGCGGCGATGGTCGGCAGCACGCCGAGGCCGAGCAGCAGCAGGAGCTTGGCCGTCATGTCGAGCGCCGGCTTTTTTATCAAATGCCGCAGCAAAATAGCTGCTGCAGCAGCCGCGCTGATCAGCGCGACGACGTCGAGCCACGAGCTGGGTAGGGCCACAGCTCGTCATTGTGAAACTGCACGCGTGCCAACTGCAAGCGGCGAGTTGGAGCGCAGTCGAGCGACTCGTCAGCTGTACGCGAACGTTTCGTCGTGAGATTGAGCCGACGTCAACTTCGCGAGGGAAGAACGCTGTTGACCTTGGCGTGGGGGTTGGGCAGCATCCCCTCCCGACGGTCGCGGGCCGCATCGCGTGCTGGCTCGCGGAGGACGCCATGAAAACACCACGCTACTTGATGGGAGTGTCGCTCGCTTTTGCCGCTGTCGCCGCGGCTTGCGGTGGTGACGACGGCGCGACCGGGCCGCGCGGCCCGGCTGGAGCGCAGGGTCCACGCGGGGAGGCCGGGCCACGGGGCGCGACTGGAGAGCCGGGAGAACGTGGTCCGGCGGGTCCAGAAGGGCCTGAGGGGCCCGCGGGTCCTGCCGGGCCATCCGGTGATGGCGCCGGTGGCGCGGGCGTCATCGAGGGAACGCTCAACGTCGGCTGCCTTTCGCCCTGCCATGGCTTTACGGGCATCGTGGAGCAGTGGAAGACGAGCACCCACTTCGCCACCTACGTCGCCAACTTGGGCGGTGAGGAAGTCGAGTCTTGGACTGGCACGAGCGCGTGCGGCAACTGCCACTCGATCGACGGTATCGAGCAGCGCCTCGACGAAAACGTGCGCTACGTGGGCACGACGGGCCCCACGAACGTAGCCGAGGGCCAGATCAGCTACCTGAACAGCACGACGAGCAAGATTTCGGAGTCGACCTACGCGGGGCACGCCACCGTCGCGGTGGTTCACTGCACTACCTGTCACGAAGTGACGGACGAGACCGATCCGCATCGAACCGGAGAGGCCTACGAAGTGGGGTCATTCCCGCTTCGCGTTCCGTCAGGGCGCAATGACGAGGCGTATATCGAAAAGAGCTCTGCCGTCGGTGTCTCGGACGGCACGCCGGTGGGCGCCTACGGCTCCGGCAACGCCTGCATTTGGTGTCACAAGTCCCGCAAGGACGTGACCAACTACATCACGGCCGCCAACACCCTGAACAATCGCTGGGGTCCGCACCAGGGGCCGCAGGCTGACGTCTTCAGCGGCAAGGGTGGCTACCACTACCCCGGTAAGACTTACGACAGCTCTTCCCACCAAGCGCTCGAGAAGGGCTGCGTCTCTTGCCACATGGGCAGCACCGCGGCGAACGCCGGCATCGGCGATCATTCGTTCGCGCCCGCGCTCAGCAGCTGCAAGAGCGCCGGCTGCCACGCCAACGCGACGAGCTTCGACGTGATCGGCGGGCAAACCTCGATGAAGCAGAGCTTGCGCGAGCTGCGCACAGCTCTCAATAACGCGGGCTGGCTCACGCGCTCAGAGGCGGCGCCCTTCGAGCCGCTCACCACCGCGCAGCTGGCCGACAGCAATTTCGCCGAGGATTCACCGCGACCCGTGACGGGCCTCACGGCGCCGGAGGCCGGCGCCGTGTACAACTACCTCATCGTGGCTCGGGGCGGCGCGGGCGGCATTCACAATCCTCTGTACGTGCGCCAGCTGATCTTCGACGCTTACCTCGAGGTGACGGGCAACGCGCCGCCGAGCATGCAGACGCGGCCCCAACCCTAGCGCGCCGGTGACAGGCTGGCGGCTTCCCAGTCGCGCCGCCTTCCCAGTCGCGCCGCTAGGAGCAGGAACGAGCTGGGCGCAAAGGCTGCGGCTCCGCGCAGAGTCTGCGCGCCCACGCCCGCGCGCTTGCCGCTGTCGCGAGCGCTTTCGAGGCAATGGCCGACGGCCAGGCAGCGGCACGGGGGTTGCTGATACGCGGGTCAGGCGAGCCGCACAGCCGCCATCGGAGGACCCATGCTACGAGACAAGCTACAACGGTCGCTCGCGCGAATGGACCTCAGCGCGTCCAACTACCACCTGCTCAAGCTGCTGCCGATGATTCACGTGGCTTGGGCCGACGGCAAGATGGAGCCGGTCGAGCGCGAGCGCATCCACATGTTCGCGGCTCGCACCTACGACCTAGACAGGAGCGGGGCCGCCCTCCTCGAACGCTGGCTCACCGAACGACCGAGCCACGAGTACGTCGTGGAGGGACTGCGCGACCTCTACACCTCGGCTCGCGCTGAAGACGACGGCGACGTCGACCTGAGCGAGCTGCCCGCGTTGGTCTGCTACGCCGAAGCCATCGCGCGCAGCACCGACGGCGCCCTCGATCAGCCCACCGCCGTCACCGAAGCGGAGGAGCGCGCTCTCGAAGAAATCGCGTCCCTACTTCACGTCGACTACGGCACTTCCTGGGCCCACGTCCTCGCCGACCTCCGCGAACGCCCCGCGTAGTCGACGCTGCGGCAGCGCCCGAGCCCGCCGCACTTCATGAGTAGTCCTCTCGAGTGGTGACTACGCTCTCGGCTAATCCGAGAGCGGATAGGACGGATAGACGAGGTCGCCGTAGGCTCCGAGGTGCACGTCGAGGCGCTCCAGGCAGCCGGCGGGTGCTTGGTTGCAGGCGGACCACGGCGAAGCGTCGGCCGCGCCGAGCGTGAACGTGGCTGTCTGCTGATCGGACGCACACGCGCAGCGCCACGGATCATAGTCCGCGTTTCGAGCGCAGCGCACGAGCAAACGAGCCCCCGCGACCAGGGGTTGACCATCGACCGTCGCAGGTCGTGTGCAAGACAAGTCAGCCTCGCACGACGCGCCAAATGCGATCTGAGACGTGACCTCGCAGCTTGCCGGCCCGGTGGGCTCGATGTCGACGCCCTCGCGGCAGATCGTTTGCGCGAAGGCACACGTCGCGTCGCTCGGCGCCGTCTCGATTTGCAGGTTGTACGAAGCTGTCGCGTGCGTGGAGCAGTAGCAATCCGAGCCTCCGCCGGCGCCAGGCACGCAGGTCGCGTAATGCGGCTCGAGCTGCGCGAGGTCCACGTCGTCCCCGATCGGCATGAGCTTCGAGCAGCCTTCGAGGCGCTCGCAGCCGTCACCGTTCGTCGTCGCGCTCTCGAGCACGCAGCGCTCTTCCTCCGTGAGCTCGGGCTCGCTCGCGGTCATGCAGAAGTCGACCAGGGGCCGGCACGCCGAGCCCGCGCTGTCGGCGAACAGGTTGTATTCGCTCAGCTGGCCGCCGTACATGCACTGGCAGTCGAAGCGGTCACCCGTCAAATGACACTCGGCCCAGCCTTCGCGCACCAGCCAGGCGCGCGCGTCCGGCGCGAAATCCACCTCGGCCTCTCTGCTGCAGGCTAGGGTCATCCGACACAGGTCGTCATCGCTATCGTCGATGCGCGGTTCGCAGCTCTCCTCACCCAGATCAGCGTCCTTCACCGCGCAAGCGCCGGCCGCCACCGCGCAGGCCTCTAATCCCGCGGCGCCCTCGATTTCATAGACCCGGTCGGGCCGCTGGCAGCGGCATTGCCAGCGACCGGAGTCGACCCGCGTGCACTGGGTGGTTTGCGACTGCACGCTGCAATAAGCGCTCAGTGAGCAGCTCGTTTCGGTCGCTTCCTGCGCCCGCGCCTCGCACCCGGGCGGCAACGGCAGCGCCGGCTCGCCGCCCGCCTCCCCCCCGCTGCCCGCGTCGCCCGTCACGGCGCTGCCCGCGTCGCCCGTCACGGCGCTGCCCGAGCTCCCGCCGGCGCCAGTACCGGAGGTTCCACCGCTCGCTTCGCCAGCCGCCCCGGGCGCTCCGCTCGCCGCCATGGCGCCGCCGGCAGGGGTGCCTCCCGACTCGCTCGCTTCTCCCCCGGCATCACCCCCCACCGAGTCACCCTGCCCGCGCCGCGCCGACGTGCCGCCACAACCACCCAGCAGCACGAAAACGCTCAGCCCAACGGCCCACTTCACCCACTTCATCCAAATTCCTCCAAAATCCACCCAGCAGTGACTTGGGAAGCGACAATCCGTCTACGCGCTCGCGGCCCGGTAATTCTCCAGCTCGCTCGCCCCGCGACGGCCACGCACAGCTGCGACACTTCGCGCGTCCCCACGCCCGCCCGCTGCGGATCACAAAACCGCAGACGGCGCCCCAACTCTCGCTAGGACGCCGTCTTTCACTCAGTGGGCCATCGCGGACTTGAACTGCGAGGCAACGGATTAGCGGATTAGGAGGAGGGATAGCGTCATGGTCGTAAGTTATCGAAAATATTGTCTAATGTTCCGGCGAGCGAGGGCGAGGTGAGGGGACAGGAAGAGGACACCGGAGACACGAAAGACACGCTTTCGACGGGTCTTTGGCGGGGCTCATGCAGCGTCCCGGGCTACATTCTCAACGTGGCGAACGCAGCACCAGAGCTCGGCTCCCTCTGGCAGAGGCTTTGCGAGCTGCCGGCGAATCAGGTCGGCGAGATCGTGGGAGGGGAGCTGCATGCATCGCCGAGACCGGGGGCTCCGCATTCTCGCGCCGCGAGCAGGCTGGGTGGCCAACTAGACGGCCCCTTTGATCGCGGTGCAGGCGGTCCTGGCGGGTGGATCATTCTCGACGAGCCCGAGCTGCATCTAGCAAGCGATGTGCTGGTTCCCGACCTGGCCGGGTGGCGCAGGGAGCGGCTTCCGTTTCTCGGCGAAGACGTGACAGCATTTGAGCTTGCGCCCGACTGGATCTGCGAGGTGCTGTCCCCGTCGACGAGCTCGCTCGATCGCGTGCGCAAGATGCCTGTCTACGCTCGTGAAGGGGTGCGCTGGGCGTGGCTGCTCGACCCGATCCAGCGCACGCTGGAGGTTTTCGAGCTCCGAGACGGACGCTGGCAGGTCGTTCGAACTTGGGAGGGCGGAGCCACGGTGCGAGCACTTCCCTTCGACGCCGTTGAACTCGACTTGAGCAGCCTTTGGGCGGACGTACGCAAACGCTGACAGCACCTCCGGCGTGTAGTGGCTACTTGTCACGTCCACTCGTGATGGTTCCGGACCAGGCGATCCCCGAGATCATGGACGCGGCAATCCCCGGGAGTGATTACCAAGGATTGCTCCAGAATTTGTGGGCCATCGCAGACTTGAACTGCGAGCAAACGGATTAAGAGGAGGCACGTTCAAAGCGAGCTAAGTGCGGGCAATCTGGCATGAATCTGCTCAGAGCCGACTCCGCGTGTAGTGGCCATGAGCGGACACCAGGGGACAGGGGAGGACAGTGGCTGGCCGCGCCGCTGCACGAAATCGACGCGCTCGCTTCCGCCATCGAGCAGCTTCAACGCCGGCCCGAAGAGCCTGAGCGCATGGGGCTCTTGGCCAAGCAGCGCGCCGAGCGCGAATTCACCCCCGATGTCATGGCCGCCGGCTACGAGAAGGCGCTCTTCCACTGGGTGTGGACCACGCACGGATCTCTGCTCAGGCGGCCTCGGCCACGTCAGCGACGTAGCGGCGTGACAGATGTTTCCAGAAGCGAGGCAGCCGGTCGCTCTGCTGAAGCGCGCGCAGCGTGAGTACGCCGCGGAGCCCCGGTTCGCTCCAACGCTGCCCGCGGTTCTTGGCGCGGCGTCCGACGACGGTTTTGGCGGCACTTTCGGTGACGCCGCTGCCAATGGGCAGGCTACTGGCGCTGAGGCTCACGTAGCGCATGCGGTCCTTGTTGTTGGCGATGTAGACGAGGTGCTCCCAGAGTTGGTCGCGCTTGGCGGCGGGCAGCGTCGCGTAGTGCTCGTCGAGCTGGCGCTCGATGGCGTCGATGGCCGAGTCTTGCGCGTCGAGGCGCTCGTTCCAGTCGGTGAGCCGCCGCGTTCGTTCCGCGGCGCTCGGCTCGAGCAGCTCCAGAGCGGCCACGAGGCGCTCGAGCAGGTGGTAGCGGTCGATACCCTCTTCCCAGCGGTCAATGGCACCTCGCTTACGCAGCTCCGAGAGCCCGGCGCGAGTGAGGGTCCACATTTCCGGTGCCCCATCCTGCACGACGCCGACAGTCAGTGACGGCATCCGCCGGACCGCTGCGAGCACGTCGGCCATCATCTTTGCGACAAGCCGGGCTGGGTCGTCTGATGCCGGGGCGGCGTAGCGCCGCGTCACCAGCGCATCACCCTGGTCGTCGACGATGCTGACCGTGCCGACGTAAGCCATGCGAAAGTTCACGTCGATCGGCTTCGGTGCACGGCGCTTCCTCGGCTTCTGGC
>JAEYWK010000166.1 GCA_023431345.1 Pseudomonadota bacterium | reverse complement strand
ATGCGATGAGTGCTCAGCTCGCGCCGCCCCCCTCGCCTGAAGTGAATTCAGGCGAGCCTCCCCCCACGCGGCGGCTCTGCTCGGTGCTAGCTCGTGAACTTCGTTGCCCCAGCAAACCGTTTGTCGCTCTAGATCCCTACCTAATTGTTGGCCCAAGCCCCCGGCTCTCGATACTCCCAAGGCCAATGCGAGGCATGCGCAGATGGATCGGAGTCGGCGCCGCGCTCGGCGTCATCGTGGCGCTGGTGCCCGTGGTGCGCGGGACCATCGCGATCGACGCTCCGCTCCGCAAGCTGGCGAGCGCGGCTGGAGTCGGGCCCAAGAGCAAGGAGCCGCCCAAGCTCGAAGGGCTGGACTTGCTCCGGCTCGACCTGAGGCCTCAGCGCGTCATGGCCCCGCTCAAGGACGGGCAGGCGGCGGAGCTCACGCTCGATCCTGGCTTCCAGCGCGCGGCGCGCGCCCAGATGTCGAAGTACCGCGTGCCCGAGGGCGGCGTCGTGGTCATGGACGTCAAGACGGGCAAGCTCCTCGCCTACGCCAGCTACGTCAACGAGGGTGAGGCCTTCGACGTCAACGTGCGCGCCGAAGCTCCTGCCGCCAGCGTGTTCAAGGTCATCACCGGCTCCGCGCTCGTCGAGAAAGCGGGCCTGAGCTCCGAGACGGAGCAGTGCTACCACGGCGGCAAGAGCCGCATCCTGCCGGACGAGCTCGTCGACGATCCGCGGCGGGACAAGTGGTGCGCGACGCTGGCCATCGCCATGGGGCGCAGCCTGAACGTCGTCTTCGCGCGCTTGACGCAGAAGAACCTCACGCCCGAGGACGTCGCGCAAATGGGCGGCGCCTTCGGCTTCGGCGCGTCGCTGCCGTTCGCGGTGCCGAACGAGCCATCGAAGATCGCGATCCCGCAAGAGCCGCTGGAGTTTGCTCGCGCTGCGGCCGGCTTTTGGCACACGTCCTTATCGCCCTTGCTCGGCGCTTCAATCGCGCAGACGGTCGCTAACGGCGGAGTGACGCTCGAGCCCCGCATCGTCGCCGCCGTTTCGCGTGGCGGTGAAGAGATCTGGCGTGACGAGCGCGAGCCGCGCGTCTTGCGTCGAGCCATCAAGGCTGAGACCGCCACCCAGGTTTCACGCATGATGCGCCAAACGGTGTCGAACGGCTCTGCTTACAAGAGCTTCCACGACGCGAAGGGACGCCCGTACCTTCCGGGCGTGGCCGTAGCCGGCAAGACGGGTACCTTGACCGACTACAAGCAAAATCGCTTCTACACGTGGTTCGTTGGGTTCGCGCCGGCCGAGGCGCCCGAGGTTGCGATCTCGACGCTGGTCGTCAACACCCCGAGCTGGCAAATCAAGGCTCCCCAGCTCGCTCGTGAAGTGCTGCGCAGCTACTTCGAAAAGCGAGGCGCGAAGCGAGCGGACCGCCTGGCTGCCGCGGACCCCTGATTCGATTCGACGGACGAGCGAGGTCACGCTCCTCGGCATGACTTGTTCACCAGGGACCCGTGGAGGCCGGTGAAGCCCTGTATTGGGGCTCAAAGCCCAGTCATCGACGCTGTGCCAGCAGGCCCATCGCAGGCCTCCGCGACATGAATGTCGTGCTAGCGGCCGCGCGGATCGCTGAATGGCGCCGCTTTTCTTGCGTCTAAGGCCGACAAGCGAGCGCCGTCAGCTCCGGCCTGGTCGTGGCCCGCGCTTTGCAGTCCGACTTCGCTGAGGCCCATCGTGAAGCACGGGGTAAAGGTCGCCGGAGCGTTGGTGTTGTCGGTTGCCGCGGCGTGCAGCTCGGAGAGTCGCGACGTTGACTACGACAACGGCGCGGGGCCTGGCAGCGGCAGCGGTGGAACGGGCAGCTCCCTCGACCCGGGCGGCGAGCCCATCCCTGTGCCGGAGCCGGAAACCGAGCTCGACCGCGCGTTCCGCGTCCCCGTCGTGAGTGGCCGCTGGGTGTGGACGGCCAACCCTATATCCGGACGTGTCGCGCTGATCGACGCCAAGAGCTTCGCGATCAAGACCGCGCTCGCAGGCGCCGGGCCTACCTACCTCGCGGCCCTGCCCGCGCCAAAGGGCGGCTCGAAGGTGCTGGTCATCAATGTCCAGAGCCGCGACGCGACGTTGCTCTCGGCGAGCGAGGCCGACGACGACGTCGAGGTGCTCGCGACGCTGCCGCTCCACGCCGGGGCCAACTCCTGGGCCGTCAACCCTAACGGCCGCTTCGCCATTGCCTGGACGGACGCGAGCCTCGAGGCCAAGCCGGACCCGAGCCAAGGCTTCCAAGACATCACCGTGCTCGATCTGGGCCGCGACGAGCCGACGGCTCGGCGCCTGAGCGTGGGGTACCGCCCGTCGCGCATCTTCATGGACGACGACGGACGCTATGCCTACGTCGTGAGCGAGGCCGGCATCGACGTGCTCGATCTCGAGGCCAAGGGCGGGGCGATCGTGGAACGAGAAGTCGAGCTCAGCGCGAGCCCGGCCCGCGACACCGCTCGTCGCGACGTGAGCGTGACGCCCGACGGCACGCGCGCGTTCGTGCGTCGGGACGGTAAGGACTACGTGACGGTGGTGGATCTCGAGCAGGGCGGCTTCAAGGACATCCAGCTGCCGGGCGTGATCACCGATCTCGATCTCAGTGCGGACGCTACGCTGGCGATTGCCATCGTGCGTGAACCGACACTGGCCGCAGGCGACGCGGCGGCGGGCGTGGGGTCGGGCGGGGAGGCGGGGCAACCGAACGAGGGGGGTGGGGCGGGCGCCAGCGGGGGGGATGGCGCGCAGTCGGGCGGCGAAGGGGGGGCGCTGGGCGGAGCGGGAGATGGGGGCGCGGGTCCCGGTCAGCAGCCACCGCCGCGTTCGATGGCGGTGCTGCTGCCGGTGGCCAGCGTGCTGGAGGCGCCCGGCGTCTACGAGCAAGTTCTGCTCCCCGCGCTATTCGGCAGCGTCGAGCTCGGGGAAAGCTCTGAGACGGCACTTCTTTACTCGAACGCGACTCCGAGCGCGCACCTGACTTTGCTCCGCCTCGCGCCGAGCGAAGCTCTGGCGCACCGCACGCTGGATCTCAAGCTACCAGTGTTCTCGGCGGCGTCTTCGCCGGACGGCGCTCACGCGATCGCGCTGCTCAAGCCCTCGGTCGGTAGCGCGCTGCCGGGCGCTTTCGCGGTCGTACCGGTCGCGCGCAATCTGCCCGCGAAGATCCAGGGCACGCAGGCGGCGACGGTACCCGCAGACCTGGCCACCGCGACAGCGGCGATGGTCGCCATCGGCGACACCCGCGCGCTCGTGACCGTCACCGACGGCGTGGCTACGCACCGCGCGTACCTCGCGCGTATGCCGGAGCTCATCGTGGATGCGTTCGAGCTGGCGAGTCGACCGCTCCCCCACGCGAGCGGGCTCGTCCCCGACGCGAATCAGGCGTTCATCGCCCAAGAGCACCCGGAAGGTCGTATCACCTTCATCGATTTGGCCACGGGCGACGTCCACACATTGACGGGCTTCGAGCTCTCGACGCAGGTGAAGCAATGACGCGTAGGTCGCGGCGCGCTTGGCTCGGGCTCGTACTCGGCCTCTCCAGCCTCCACTGCAGCGCTGGTGAGGCGGACGACGGCACCGCCGGACCCAAGGGGGCGGGTCGCGGTGACGGTAGCGCGGCGAGCGCGGGCACTACCGGTTCGGGCAACCCTAGCCTCGGCGGAGGCGCATCCGGAACCCCGGGCGGCGCGTCGGCGGGGGGCGCTGATGGCGGCGGCGGCACGCCGATCGTGGTCGTGCCGCCCGAGGAGGAGCTGGAAGAGTCTTTTCTCGCTCCCGTCGTGACCGGGAAATACGTCTTCAGCGCGAACCCGACGAGCGGGCGCGTCGCGGTGATCGACGCCGTGACCTTTGGGGTTCGCTTGTTCAACGCCGGCTTCGCCCCCACTTACTTGGCGGCCATCCCGGGCAACCAGGGCGCGATCGTGATCAACGCCGCGTCGCACGACGCCACGCTGTTTCATCTGTCCGGCGACGAGGTTCGAGTCGACGAAACGATGCTGCCCGTGCACGCGGCCGCGAACGCCTGGATCGTGAGCCCTGACGGTCGCTTCGCGTTGGCCTGGACACGCAGCTTACCCAGTGATGCCGTCGATCCAACCAGCGGCTCGCAAGACATCACGGTGCTCGACCTCGCCAACATGACCTCGAAGCGCCTGACCGTCGGCTTTCATCCGACGCGCGCCGTGATCGACAGCGCCAGCCAGCGCGCGTTCGTGGTGAGCGACGAAGGCGTCAGCGTCGTCGAGCTCGGCGACGACCCGAGCGTGGCCCTGCTCGCGCGGGTCTCGGAAGATCCGCTGGAGGAAGCCGCCGCCCGCGACGTGAGCATCTTGCCCGATGGCTCGTTCGCGATCGTGCGCGTCGACGGCAGCAGCAAGCTTCGCATCGTCGATCTTTCACGCGAAGACGGCATCACCAGCTACGACTTGGGCGCTCCGATCGCCGACGTCGACCTCAGCGAAGACGGTACGCTGGCCGTGGCCGCCACCCCGGGTGTCGGTCGCGTCGTGCTGGTGCCGGTTCCGCCCCGCGGCGACGCCGACAGCTTCGAGCGCGTGGCCATTCCCGGGGAGATCACCTCGAGCGTCGCGCTCTCTCGTAACGCCGAGCTGGCTTTGCTCTACCAAAATGGCGCCGACAACAGCCACCTCAGCCTGCTCGACCTGCGCGAAGGCAGGGGCCGCGCCGTCCGGACGATCGACGTGAGGGGGCCCGTCAGCGCGGCCTTCGCCGCACCCGGAGCCGCGTCGGCGGTCGTGTTTCAGAAGCCCATCCGCGGCAGCGTCAAGGCTGGCTTGTTCAGCGGCGTGCCGACTCTGGAAAAGCGCTCCCCGAAGCTGGTCGGCACCGACGCGGTGCCGAGCGCGCTGGCCTTCGACGACGAGGGGAGGTTCGCGCTCGTCACCGTCGGCAACGAGACGTCCGCGGTCCACGGCGTGTACCGCCTGCGGCTCGACACGCTCCAGGAAGACTACCTGGAGCTCGCTAGCCCGCCCGCGCCCGCGGCGACGGGAATCGTCGAGGAAGCGGGGCGCGGCTTCGTTGCGCAGACCCACCCTGAGGGGCGCATCACGTTCATCGAGCTCGACACGGCGCGAGCTCACACCATTACGGGCTTCGAGCTCGCGGCACGTATTCAATAGGGCGAGGATCAAGATGACGCGGATGGTTCGGAGCTTTTCCAGGCGAGCGCTCACGGCTTGGGCGGTGCTGTGTGCGGTCGCATGCGGCGGTCGACCGGACACGTGGGACGTGCCGTTCGATCCCGGCTACTCACCGGGGCAAAGCGGCGGTCCCTCCACGGGGCCTCAGGTAGCCGGCCTCACGGGTTCCATGGCGGTGCTGGATCCCGCTCAGCACCAGGTGCTCATGCTGACCTCGCCGCGAGTCCGCACGCTCGAGACGCAGCGGTTGCCGGTGGGACGCGACGTCGTTCAGTTCAAGAGCTCGGCGGCGCGCGACCGGTTGTTCGTGCTGTCGCGCGGCGTCACTCCGCGTTATCGCGACGGCGACGAGCCGCCCCAGCTGCGGGTTTTCGACGGTGGCATTGAGCCGCGCGAGCTCGCCGCGTACGAGCTGCAGGATCCGTACGAGCAGCTCGAGATCGACGCGCAAGGCGAGTGGCTGATCGTGCACGGAAGCCGCGGCCTGGTTTCGAACCCCAACGAGCTGATCTTGATCCGCCCCGATCGAGACGAGCGGGTGCCTGCTTCCAAAGCGCTCGACAGCCACGGCGGCAAGCCGGTGGGCTTCGAGTTCACGGGCCCGCTCGCGATCCCGGGCGGTGATCCGCGGCGCTTGCTGGTGGTGAGGCGTGAGCGAGACCTGGCCATCCTCGATCTCGAAGATTTGAGCGCGCCGGAGATCACGGTCGGGCTGCCGAGGCGCGCCGACGGCACGTACGCGACCCCCGGCCAGGTCGCGTCTCACCCCGGGGTGCCGGGAGAAGTCGGCTCGATGCTCGCCGTCCAGCTGCTCGGCGACTCGAACGTGTTCATCTTGACGCTCGGCGCGGCCTCCGACGACAGACACGCCTTCGGGCTGGAGGCGAACCTGGTCGACGTGGGAGGCGTGCCGTCGAAGCTCGATTTCGTGCAAACCCGGAAGGACGGCGGCTTACGGCTCGCGGCGCTCGTACCCGACAAGAAGGCGGCCAAGCTGATCGATCCGGCGTCGAGCACGGTGCAAGACGTGCCGCTGCCGGCAGCATTTCGCGATCTGCGGCGCATCACCGACGCCGTCAGCGCAAGCTCGGGCCAAGACATCGCGCTGTTGTATGGCAACGACACGAACGTCATCGCGTTTTGGCAGCTCGGCACCACCACCGGTACGCCGTATCGCAGCATCGATGCCTACGAAATCGGGATCAAAGTGGCCGACGTGCGCGACATACCTGGGCCCGACTTCGCGGACCGCAAGATTCTGGCGAGCAGCCTCAACGGCGCGGTGCAGCAGTTTTACGTGCTCGATTTGACGGCCCGCAAGAGCTTCCCGCTGGATGTGTTGACGAACCTGACGCTGGGCCTTTCACCGGACGGGCAGCGGTTGTGGGCGTTCAACGACGACGAGCGGGGCTTCGCTCAGCTCACGTTCGATCCCCTGCAGCCCGCGTCGCTCTACACGCAAGAGCCAGTCAGCTACGTCAACGATTTCGCCACCGAAAAGGGCGGCGGACGGTCGGCGGTGGCCCTGCATTTCTTGCCGAGTCGCGGGCACTCCTCGCTCGCGGCCACGCTCTTCGACGGCGCTCAGCCGAGCACGGCTGAAACCAAATTCGTCTCGCACCTCGAGTGGGAGGGTCTCAAGTGATGAAACGCTTCAAGCACGCGCTCTCGCGAGGAGCGGCGCTGTCTTGCGCGCTCGCCCAGCTCGCGTTCTCCCACGTGGCACAGGCCGCCGATGCGAGCGCGGACGGGCGCGCGGATGACTCCCTCGGTACTCACCAGCGTCACGTGCGCCTCGACTTGGGCGCGCGCATTCAAGTCGTGAGCGACGAGGGGCTCGACCCGTTCGCTACGAACGACGTGATCGGGCAGTTCAGCCCGCAAGCATCGATCGTGCTCTGGGCGCAGCGGCGGCTGTCGTTGGCCGCGGTGGTTGGCTTCGACGTGGGCGGGCGCGAGGCGAACGCGCGCAGCGACCGGGCCGAGCTCGATCTGCGTCGCTTCATACTGGCGCCGGAAGCTCGCTATCACTTGCTGCGAGTCCTCGTCCTGACTGCGAAGGTCGGACCGACCGTGACGCGCCAAGAGGTCGAAGTCCGCGGCGGCCTAGGCTCGACGCTGCGAGACGTGGCCTGGAAGATGGGGGTCGACGCGACGGCGGGGGCCGCCGTCGAGCTCTTCGGCTACCACAGCGGTGCCTCGCGCAAGCCACGCGTCTGGCTGACGGGCGAGGCCGGGTATGGCTGGACGGCCCCGATGGAAATCGTGCTCCGGCCTGAAAATGCCGGCGCTGTGCCGCAGCGACTCGCCCCCCTCCGCTTGCCCGACCTTTCGGTAGCGGGGCCTCTATTTCGCCTGACGGGGGCCCTGAGTTTTTGGTGAAATCGACGCAAAGCGTACATCTGCCGACATTTCGGGCACTTGCGAGCGGCCGTTCATGATGGGCAGATGGCGAAGAGGCATGTGGACGAAGCGATGGACCTTGCTAGAGTAAGCCCTGTGCAAGTCGTGCTCCGGAAGCTCGGTCGCGGGTCGCGTGCCGTAGCCGGTCGCCTGGTAAGGGCTCCGCGTAAGGGCTCTGTCGTGGTGATCGAATTCTCCGATGGGATGCACGAGTACGTCACGACCCCGGTCAAGCGCGTGCTGCGCGTGGCGACGCGCGACGTCTTCTATATCGAGACCGTCAACAGTCGCTACCGCCTCGAAGTGCGCGATCGCGAGCGCGCTCTCGAAGACGCTTCCAGCGGTTGAAGCCCCTAGCGCTTCGCTCAGAAGCGCAGTACTAGGGCCCGGCCATGGGTAAATTCGACAGCCGTGCTTCCGTGAAGATGACCCGCCGCAAGGCTCAGGCCAAGAAGAAGGCCCGCCTGGCGCGCAAGGCCGACGCGACGCGCGCCACGCGCAAAGCGACGGCCAAGCCGAGCCGCAAGAAAGCGGCCGCGAGCGCGAGCTGAGCTATTCGGTGACGGCCGCACCATCTTCGCGGATGGTGCGGGTCGCGAACTGTTTGTCGGGGCCGGGCGGGGGCGCTTCGGGAACGGCCTCCCCCAGCAGGCCAAGGTCGCCCGCGATGCGCCGCTCGCGAACCAAATGCCAGCCCGCGTCGTCCTTCCAGGTTTGCTCGACGCGCGTTGCGCGCATCGTGCCCTCGTTGTTGCGGATCCACGCGTAATCGACGAGCACGACGGCGCGATCCGACTCTGGCATCGTGAGACTCGCCATCTCGACGTCGACGATACGCAGGGTTTGTCCCCAAGCGGCGTGGCGTCGCACGTAGTCCGCGCGCGCGCTGCTCGCGGTGTGTGACACGGCGACGTCGAGCTGCCCGAAGCGAGCGGCGACGTTCAGAGACATTGCGGCGTCGGTGACGCGCTCTGCCGGGCTGGGGGGAGTCATGCACGCGCCGAGGCCGAGAGCGAGACCCAGGCCGAGGCTCGGACGGATGAGCGCGGACCAGAGCTTGCGCATGCACCCCGGCTAGCAAGGTTTCGCCCCGCCGGGAAAGTATTCGGCGCGCGGCTGAGAGGTCAGGCCGGTAGGTACTCGGCGTGAGGCGGGCCTACGGCTGCCGTTTGTGGTCGAGGCGCCCTCGCGCAGACGAGGGTGGTTAGAAGGCGCTGGATACGACGGTGTAGATTTGCCCGCCGGAGATGGCTTCGTCGTCGAGGCCGCGCGCGTAGCCGACGCGCACGTTGCCGCCGTAGTAGTAGCCGAACAACAGATCGAGCCACAGCTCGACGCCGGTGCCAGCGTGGAACCGGGCGAGCGGGTCCTGCAGATCGAGGCGGTCGTAGGCGGCGCCGTAGTCGAAGAACGCGGTGGCCGAGACCGTTCGCAAGAACGCCGGCAAGGTGCTCACTCCGCGATCGGCGTACCAGAGCGGGGCGCGATACTCGAGGTTGATGAGGTTGAAGTCGTTGCCGACGAACTGCCCGGGCTCATAACCGCGCAAGCGAAAGCCGCTTTGCCGCAGGTTCGAGCGAAAGGCGTCGAGCAAAGGGACGTGGGCGAAGCCGCCAATGGCAAACAGTCCCCGGCGCGGGTAGGTCCCGCTGGCCGTGCCACCCGACAGGCCGAGCGCCACCACGTGATGCGTGCTCGGCACCCGCAAGTAGCCGGCGGCGGTGGCGCTGAAAGAGACGAGCGTCGTCTCGCTGCCCAGTACTCGGTCCGCGAGATCGCTGCCGATACTAAACTCGAAGCCGCGTTCAGGGCCGATGCCATAGGCGCTGCTCTCGACCGTGGAGTAGCTGAGGCCCAGGTGCAGCAGACCGAGTAGGCCGCGGTGTGGCTCGCGTGGCAGCGGGGCGTAGGGGTCGGGGAGGCCGAGCGGCAGTCGCTGCGCGAACTCGGCCACCGTGTAGCTGAGGGCGAGGAACTGCGACTCGTCGTCGCCTGGCGAACTGAGCGAGAGACCGGTCGAAATCCCGGTCAGGTGCTCGACGATCGGCGGGCGTCGCTCACTGTACTCGTAGTCGTTTCGCGGCGTCGCGCTGCGGAAAGCCGACAGTTGAAAGCCGAACGGCAGCCGACCGTAGCCGTAGTCGAGCGAAATCGAAGGATCCGCGCGCGTGCCTTCGAGGGGCACGCTGACGGCGGCCGCGATGCCGTGAAGACCGGCTACGTCCGAACCAGTAGTGCTGATGGTGAGCTGCTGCCCGAACGGTCCGGGACCATACTCGACATAGTACTGGTGTGGGCGAAGGGTCGGCAGCGGGTCGTAAGGCCGCACGGGGTAGCTCGTCGACGGGACGGCGGCTTCGACCGGACCGCGCTGATCGGTGTAGGGCAGGGGCGAAAGCCAACCGGCTCGATCGTTCTGCATCACGAATAAATCGAAGCCGCGGCTGGTGTAGCCGGTGTACACCAGCGTCTTCTCGTCGGCGCTCAGCTCCGGGTAGTACGCGCCCGTGATGACGTTCGTGACTTGGTAGAGCTCGCCGGTGCCGAGCTCGTACGCGTAGATGTTCGAGACTCCGCTGCGATCCGAAGAAAAATAGAGCCGCTGGCCGTCGCTCGAGAAGGTGGGGTGCTGATCGATGGCGCGATCGCGCGAGAGCTGCCGGAACTTCCCGCTCGCCAAGTCGACGATCCGCAGGTCGCGCAGGCCGCCCGCCGTCCACACGCTGTACGCGACGCTCCGCCCGTCTCGCGAGAATCGCGGCGTGTAGGCTTGCTCGAAGCGCGCGCTCGCAACCAGGGCTCGCGAATTTTCCAGCTCGAAGCTCGGCGTCAAGTCGGCGATGCGCAGCGTGCTGGTGGCGCGGTCGTTCGTAACGAAGACGACGCGGCGGCCATCGGGGCTCACGTCGGCGTGGCGCGCGCGCAGGCCTTGCGTCAAGCGCTCTCGTGTCTCTCCCTCCGCGCGGGATGACGTGCCGGGAAGCTGTCGGAACAGATCTTGAAAGGCATAACGACGCGCGGAGATGACGTTGGCGTCGAACAGCAACGAGCAATCGGGGGCGAAGCTCGCTTGTTGTCCGGTTGCGCGCGCGCGCAAGCTCGCTTCCTTGCCGTCGAGCGAGAGCTCGTAGAAACCGCCGCTGTCGTGGCCGTCGTCCCGCGGATAGACGAGGCTGGGCTTGCCGAGGGTCGAACAGCGCTCGCTGAGGCGCGCTCCGCCCGCGTTTTCTCCGTGAAAGGTGAGGCGGGCTCCCTCGCGCAGCCCACGCTTCCGAATCGCTGCCGCCTGGGCGCGGTAGCGCTTTCGTAAGCTGGCGAGCCAGGCGACGTACAGGTCTTCGTACGTTCTACCCGTCACGCGCCGGAGCGAGCGGTTGATGCCCCACGGCAGCACCTGAGCGCCGTAGTCGTCGGCCACGGCTCCGAACACGCTCGGGCCGTAGGTCTCGGCGATGAAGGAGATGAAGCCGGAGCCGTAGAGGTACCAAATGTTCGCCCCCGGGTACCTGCGCGGCGTACCGCTCATCTGATCGAGCCGGGCGAAGTTGTCTTCGAGCACGTCGGCGCGCAGGTACATGTCGAACTGGCTGGAGCGGAGGCGGCCACCGCTGGTGTGCGCCGTCTCCATCGTCACGGCGAGCCCTTCCAAGATCCAGCGCGGCTGCCACTGGTTCGGGATCGCTGTCTTGCCGATGAGCTTGTTGAGCAGGGCTGGCAGGCCGGACACGTTGTCGACGTGCAGCACGTGCGTGTACTCGTGCGTTATCAGCTCGTTCAGCCAATCGTCGTACTCCCCGAGCGCGGACATGTCGTCGGGGGCGGTCGCGAACAGGCGAATCACGTCGTAGGGCAGCGCGCCCGCCGAGCCGTTGGCGAAGTCGGTATCGTCCGTGAGCAAGATTTCGACGACCTCCGAGGGCGTCTGATCCAGCGGCCCGCGCAGGACTTCGTAGGCGCGCTCCGCGATCGCGGCCGCGCGCTGCGCTACCGGCTCGAGCCCGCCGTGGAAGTTGACGCGAAAGTGCGGCGTCTCGAGCGTGTACCAGCTGAGCCGCGGATCGCCCGCTCGTGCTGCGGGTGCGGCGAGACCGAGCAGGAGCCCGGCGAGCAGTGCAGCGACGTATTTGTTCACGCGGCGAGGATTTCCCCGATCCGAGCTCCAGCTTTGTTGCCAGCCACCCCGCCTGGCTGGCTCACGTCAGAGGTCGTCGTGGAATAGCGGCTCGCGGTTGCGAACGTAGCGATAAACGAGCTGTCGGCCCTCTGGCGAGATCTGCGTGAACTGAGCGCCGAAGCCGGGTGGCGAGTCCGAGCCGGATAGCGGCGCCTCGCGCGTCCAGCGCACCACGCCGAGGGCCTCGAACTCGTAGCCGCCCGGCATGGACACTTTCACGACGACGTTCCGGCCGATCTCGGGGATCTGATAGGTGGCCACGAAGATGCCGCCGGAGTCGATGACGTCGTTGCCGCTCAGGCCCTTGTAGAAATTGGTGGTGCTGTGCGCGCCAAGCTCGGCTTCGATGCGCAGCGGGGCACCGGCGCCGCCCGCCGCGGGCCCGTGAGCAGGCGCTGCGGCTTGGGCAGGCGCAGGCGCAGGCGCAGCGGCGGGAGCGTGGGCGTACGCAGGTGCGGGCTGCTGGTAGGCCTGCGGCTGCGCGGGAGGCTGCTGGTAGGCCTGCGGCTGCGCGGGAGGCTGCGGATAGGCCGCGGGTTGCTGATAGCCCGGCTGCGGAGCACTCCAGCCCTGTTGCGGCGCTGGCGCGCCTTGGCCGAGCGCTACCGTGCCCGCGAACGCCGCCGGCGCTGGCGCAGCCGGCGCGACAGCAGCTGCCTGCGCCAACTGATGAATCAGGCTGAGCGAGCCCGCGATGGCCTCGAGCGCTTGATCGATGGGGGGGAAGCCCGGTGGGTGCTGCTGCAGCAACGCCAGCGCTTGTCGCGCCGATGCCAACGCCGCCGGCCCTGCTTCGCCGCGCGCTTGCCCGTGTGAGGCCTCGACGCGATGCAGAGCCGACATGGCGGAGGCAATCGGTTCAGCCACCGCCATCACGGGGGGGGGGACGTTCGGGCTCTGCAGCGCAGCCAGGCCACGCGCTAGGTTTTCGCGGGCGGCTCGGGCCAGGCTCACGGGATCAGACATGAATCCTCCGAAGATGCGACCTCGGAGTCTATCATCCAAGGCCGCGATTCCAACTGTTTACGGCTGGGACACGCGCTTCAGTAGGCGCAGGACTTCGCCGGCGTTCGCAGCTTCTACGCCATCGCCATCGACGGGCGGGGTGTCTGGTCGCTCGCGCGCTTGCCCGCCTGATGGTCCGTCTAGTTCTTGGGCGCTGGGGAAGAACGCGCGGGTCACGCGGATGGCGCCGTCCGCCGTTCGGAGCGTGAGGGCGTCCGAAAGGTGCGCTTCACCGGGCAATAGCGCGGTAACGTAGGAGGGTACCGCCTCGGCGCGCGTGACGAACAGCTCCACGCCTTCGATCGAGAGGGCTACCCCCGGGGTGGGTGAAAGGGCGCGGATCCGCCTCAGCAACCTCTCGGTCGTCCAGCCGAAGTCGACCTTGAGCAGGTCGCGCGTCGGCTCGGGCGCCCAGCTGGCGAGCGCATCGTCCTGCTCCTCCTCGGTCGGCCGATCTCCGCGGGCGAAGCGTGCGACGACATCCCGCAAGAGGGTGAGGGAGGGACGATCCAGTGCCCGAGCGAGCTGCCAGGCGTCTCGCACGCCCACCGCCAGCCGGCGCTTGGCCAGCATCGCGCCGGTGTCGTAGTCAGCCGTCAAGCGGTGCACGGTGACGCCCGTTTCTTCGTCTCCCGCGTCGATGGCCGCAAAGTAGGGATTGGGACCGCGATATCGGGGCAGGAGCGACGGGTGCGCGCCAATTCCGCCCCAGCGCGCGCGCGCGAGCCAAGCGCCGGGTAGCTTGCGAGTCCAGAACCACGACACCAAGAGGTCGACCTCTGCACCGTCGAGCGCACGCTCGACGCGCCGCTCCAGGTCCTCATCGCTCGCAAGCGCGTCGATGAGCGCGGGCTCGCCCCGTAGGCGAAAACGACCCGGCGCGTCCACGGGCGACAGCACGATGGGTCCGAGCTGATGGCCGTCTCGTCGGAGCGCGAGAGCCCCCAAGGGCAGGCCAAAGTACGCAACTTTCAAGCGGCTTTCTCCAAGAGGCTAACCTAGGGCGGAGCGAGACGGGGCTTAGCAGAAAAGTTTCCCAGTTGGCCCCTCCCTGGTTACCTCGGGGCGGCATGGAACCGGCCGCCAAGAGTCGTCCGTACCGCCCCGCGCTGCGTGAGGGTGGTCGCTTCGATCCGCTCGCCGCGGGGCGGCCCATCCTCACGTTCGAGGACGTGCACAAGAGTTACCGGATCGACGCTCCCGTGCTCAAGGGCCTGAGCCTGAGCATTGCGCGCGGCGAGTTCGTGTTCGTGACGGGGCCGAGCGGCGCCGGTAAGAGCACGCTGCTTCGCTTGCTGTACGCCGCCGAGACGGTCGACTCGGGCCGCATCTTGTTCCTGGGCCGCGAGGTCGGGAGGCTGACGGGAGCCTCCGTCCCCTTTCTGCGCCGCAACATCGGCATCGTGTTCCAGGATTTCAAGCTCGTGAAGAACTGGAGCGTGCTCGAGAACGTGGCCCTGCCCCTCGAGGTGCTGGGGCTTCCCGAGCGCCTGGCGCGCGCGCGCGTCGGCGAGGCGCTCGAGCGGGTCGGCCTGGCGGGGCGCGGCTCAGAGCCGGCCGGCACGCTGTCGGGCGGTGAGCAGCAGCGCGTCGCCGTAGCCCGCGCGATCGTCGGCGAGCCCGCGCTCTTGCTCGCCGATGAGCCCACCGGCAATTTGGACCCCCAGCTCGCGGTCGACATCTTGGGCCTGCTCGAGGACATCAACGACACCGGCGTGACGGTGGTCTTCGCGACCCACGATCGCAGCCTGCTCGACCTGCGTCCGCGGCGGGTCGTGGTGCTCGACGACGGCAAAGCCACCGATGTCCCCTGCGGTCTCGACGAGCCGGTGCTGCCCGGCGACGGCAGTCGGAGGGTGGCGTAGCCGTGGCGCAGAGCCCACTTCAACGAGCCTTCCGCGGCGCCAAGAACGACTGGCGCTTGCACGCGCTCAGCATGTTTTCAGTGGCGGTGGCGTTCGTTTGTCTGGCTGCGGCCCTGCTCTTGGTCGTGAACGTCGGGCAAGTGCGCGAGCGCTGGGCCGAGAGCGGGCGCGCGTCGGTCTATCTACGCAAGAACGCGACCGCAGACCAGGTGGCGGCCATCGAGCGCGCCCTCAAAGCCAGCGACGGCGTACGTCAGGTCAAGGTCGTGTCGAGCGAGGACGCGCGTCGCGAGCTCGTCGGCCTGACCAACGATCCCGTCCTCGACGCGCTGCCCACCGAGGCGTTTCCCGCCTCGCTCGAGGTCGCGATCGAGAGCCGCGTCGCGGGTGATCGGCTGAGCAAGCTCGCGGCGCAGCTCGGCGCGCTGCCGGCGGTCGAGAGCGTGGAGACCTACGGGGCCTGGAGCGAGCGCCTGGCTTCGCTGCTCACGGGAGGTGTGAGCGCTTCACTGCTGCTGGCGGGCGTGGTGCTGGCGGCGGTGGTCAGCGTGGTGTCCTCGACGATTCGGCTCAGCTTGCAGCGCCGACGCATCGAGGTCGAGGTGATGAAGCTCGTGGGCGCCACCGACTCGTACGTGCGGCGGCCTTTCGTCGTCGAAGGCGCGGCGCAAGGCGGCTTCGGCGCGCTGCTCGCCATCCTGCTGCTCGGTCTGTTGTTCAGCATCGTCGAGAGCCACGTCGACCGGAACTTGGCGGCGCTGCTCGGCGCGAACCCCGTCTTCTTGCCTTGGACGCTCGTGCTGGGGCTGATCGCGTCGGGGGCATTGCTCGGCGCCGTGGCCGCCTACGGCAGCCTGCGCAAACTGCTGATCGTATGACGCTCAGGCTGCTCTCGCCGCTGTCCGTGGTGTTGCTGGCCGTGTCGGCGTCGGCGCTCACGCTCGACGCCCCCCCGACGCGGGCCGAGGCAGCTGCGGACAGCGTGCCTTTCGGCGCCGACGTCGAGCGCGACCTCGAGCAGCTGTCGCGCGAGGAAACGGCCATCAAGCAGGAGCTCGAGCAATTGGCGCGCGAGAGCGACGTCTTGAAGGCACGCACCCTGGCCCGCGGTCGCGCCTACACTCGCCTCGCGCGGGCGGGGCTGTTGCCCGTCGGGGGCGGCTTCGACGCTTTCGTGGCCCACGCGGCGCGGCTCGAGCGACTGCATCGCGCGCTGTCGCGGGACGTAGAGCTCGAGCGCCAAACCGCCTCACGCCGGACTCAGCTCGCCAAGCAGCTGGCGAGCCTCAGCGCCAAGCGCGCCCCGCTGGAGCAACAGCTGCGGACGCTGTCGCAAGCGCAGACCGCGCTGTCGGCGGCTCGGGATCGTGAGCAGGCGTTCGAGCGAGCCTTCGTGGGGGGGGGCTCCGACGACCACACCGCCGTTTACGGAGCGCCCTCCCGAAGCGTCGGAGCTGCCGCTACTGGCTTCGCGGCGTCGAAGGGCAGCTTGCCCTTCCCGATCTCGGGACGGAGCGAGATCCGCACCACGCGCAAGCAAGGCAGCGGCCCGGGGCTCTCGATGCGGGCTCCGGGAGCGACCTCCGTGCGGGCGGTCTTTCCCGGGCGGGTCGCGTTCGCCGACAGCTACGCCGACTACGGCGCCACCGTGATTTTGGACCACGGCGGTGGCTACTACACGCTGAGCGCCAATCTCGGACAGATCGAGGTCAAGGTCGGCGATGACGTCAAGGGTGGCGCTCGCATCGGATCCTTGGGCGGCAGTTCGACTGGCTCGACGCTTTACTTCGAGGTAAGGATCGGTCAGGAGACGGCCGACCCGGCGGAGTGGTTTGGGATCTGAGCCGACGCGCATTTTGAGACCTACGCGTTTTGGGTTCGGGGGTTCAGGCAAGGTGAGGTGCAAGGTGTTGCTGGCGCTGTTGACCTGCGCTGGCGGAGCGCGCGCGCAATCGAGCGGCAGCTTCCCCGAGCCAGCAGCGCCCGCTCCCGTCGCTCCTCCGACTGCGGTGGCCCCGCCCGCGGCTCCTGCCAGCGCGGCGCCGTCACCGCTCCCGCCGCCGCCCGCGCCCGCGGTGCCGCCACCTGCGCCGACGACGCCTTACGCGCCGCCCGCGAGCTACCCCGCGCCGGTGCTAGCGCCCGCCTCGCTGTCGACCCTGCCGCCCATTTTGCCGTACCGCAAAGGCCTCCCCGTTCCGCCCGGCTATCGCGTCGTCGACCGCGCCAACAGCGGCCTCATCATCGGTGGCGGCGTCACCTTCCTGCTCGCGTACGCGGCTGGCCTCGGCCTCGCCGCGAGCCAGAGCTTCGAGAACGGCACCGGCTACACTGCAATCCCGGTGGCAGGGCCGTGGGCTGCGATCGGCGGACGCTCGTTCCAGTGCAAAGCGCCGGTGACGACGAACACCGTCCAAGCGCTGCAGAAGGCCATCAACAGGTGCGTGGGTACCGCCTTCGACGAAGTCACGACGGTCGTGTTCTTGACCGCCGACGGGCTCGTGCAGGCAACGGGCGCGGCGCTCTTCCTCGTCGGTCTCGCTACTGGTCACCAAGAGCTCGTGCGCGAGGATCTGCCGAAGACGGCGGTGACCGTGCTCCCTGAGGGCGGCTTCGCCTTGAGCCTCTGGGGCAGCTTCTAGAACGCCGAACGGTTTGACCGCTCGGCGTTCTAGACCTTTCCTGGTGGGGGCAGCTCGCGCTGAGCACTGATCGTATCTTTTCGGGAATTTGGCTTTGGTGGCCTCGGTTGGTTCGCCATGGCAG
>JAEYWK010000131.1 GCA_023431345.1 Pseudomonadota bacterium | reverse complement strand
GCCGTGTCCGACGCCGCACCCGAGCCCGGGCACCGCTCCCGCTCATCAACCCGCGGCCGAGCTCGATTCCGAGAACCCTACATAGAATTCATGAACAGGCTGTCTCAAACTCGTTGACACGTTCCGGGTCGCGTTTCCGTTTAGACGCCCTTGGATACCCTCTTGTGATGCGAATAGGACGAACTGCGCTTGATCCAACGAATTGGTCCCGTCATCTCTGGTTCGTTGCTCCTGACCGCGGCTTTGTCCGCTGCCGGCTGCGCGAGCGAAAGTGGTTGCCAGGCTCTGTGTCTCCCGCTTGCATCTTTCGTTTATCAACGACCACAGCCGGGCAAACAATTCGTGGTGAGTTTGCAGCCGGGCGACGTCAGCGTTTCATGCGAGTTGAGCGCGGATGGCTCCGCTGATTGCGGGCCTGCTTCAGGGCCGGTTCATCTTTCGTTCGTACCGGCGGGATTGGCGAGCTTCGAATGGTCTACCCCGCCCGCCGGCAGGCTGACGGTTACAGTTCGAATCGATGGCGCAGTGGCCGTCGAGCGCACGTTCGTTTACGAGCCTCCGCGTCAAACTGACGCCTGTACTGGAGATTGCGGTGGAGATCCTCGCTTCGAGCTCGATTGAGGTGCCCCGCTCGGCGCATGGCTACTGAGTCTCTCGCGCAGCGGAGCGTGCGGGAAGAGCACCAATGGTGCTCCGGAGGCATGCCAGGAGCCGATGCTTGCCGCTTGACGGCATGGCGTCGCCGACCCAGCTTGCAAAACATGCGCGTCGCTTGCTCCAGTTGCTCCGCTCAGAACCGGCTCCCCGCGGCGCGATTGTTGGACAAGGCGCGCTGCGCGGCGTGCAAGGCGCCGCTACTGCCGCTCGCGCGCCCGGTCGCGATCGAGAGTGCAGTGGATTTTGACGAGCTCGTGCGAGACGCCAAGGCCCCCGTGCTGGTGGACTTTTGGGCGGCGTGGTGCGGCCCGTGCCGCATGGTCGCGCCAGAGTTAGAGAAGCTTTCGGCTCAGCGCAGCGGTAGCACCATCGTCGCCAAGGTGAATACGGACGCGTTGCCGGAGCTCAGCGCGCGATTTGGCATCAGCACCATCCCGACGCTGATCTTGTTTCGGGCCGGGCGTGAGGCCAAGCGCATCTCCGGTGCGATGCCGGCCAGCGCGCTGGCCGCACAGCTGGGCCTCTGAGCCTTCCGCTCAAGCACTCGATGACTTCACGGACCGGTGCGCCCCGGCGCTTTCGCTGCACCAACTACGCCGAAATGTCGACAAGACTGGCTCGACCAGGGCGCGGCCGACCGAGCAGATCACTCGAGCGATACTCGATAGGCCTCCTCGAAGTAGCCCTGAACAGCCTGCCATTCGCCGGGAGTCTCGAGCTTCGCGACGTGGCTCACGGCCGTCTTCTCGCCTGTCACGACCTTGGAGAAGGCAGCGGCGGCCACTCGCCGACGCAAATGGATCACCAGCCGAACGCAGCTGGTCATCACCGTCAAATCGGCAAAGATGCGCACGCTTCTAAAAAGCGCATAGCGCTGCCGCGTGACGATCTCGATCGGGCCGAGCGTTTTGGCATACGCCTCGATGAGCTCATAGATGTGCACCAGCTGCGCGGGCCGATTGCGAAGCACGCTGTCGCGAGAACCAGTGCCGCAAGCATGCCGCTGGTTGACCTGGCTAAACACGCGACCACACGCGGGGCAACTCCAGGAATGCTTGGGCATGCTGTTCGGTGCTTCTGGCACCAGGGGTGTCAGTCCGCTAGGGACGGGTTGGGGGCAAGCAGGGCGAGGAGCTCTGGACCGACCTCGGTTTCGGTCAGGACGCCCCGCCGGATCGCGCTGGCCACCGCAAATTCTCGAAACCGGTGCGCCGACTACCGAAGGAGCCACGCACGCGCTAGCGCGCCCCGGCTGGGTTGGCGTCGAGCAACTGGCGTGAATGCTGGCCCATGAGGCTTGCTCGCAGGCCATCTCGACCGGAGAGAGGGCTTTGCGGCCGGTGACTTGAACGGTCGTGCCGGTCGGCGCGCCTTGGGCATCGCAGCGCACGAGGCCGAGCGAGCCGTGGATGTCGTCGTCGGTGCCGAGCTGCTGGTCGGGGCCGGGTCGGAATGCGGGGTACCTGCTGGGCCCGTACGTCGGGTAGAAGACGCGCTCGCTGACCTGCGACGCCGCCTTGCGCTTCGCCCGCGCTTCGTCACGTCGGTGGCGGCGTCGTCGCCCAGCCAGGCTAGACATCGAGTCACGACCCTCCCCTACGGGGTGTCCGGGCGTGCACCTACAGGGCCCGCGCAGGTAGCGCTAGGCTCCGTACTCGAGTGAACGTCAAGCTTCTCATCGACGCGATCGTGCAGCAAACCACCGTGCTGATCGCCCAGCTCTCGACCGCCGCCGGCATTCGAGCGCCGCTGGCTCACGTGGCCGACCAGGTGTTCGTCGAGCTTTCGCGCGAGCTCGAGGCGCAGGGCCTGGGTCGCAAGGTGGTCGCCGATATGTTCGGCATGGCGCTGCGCGGTTACCAGAAGCGCGTGCAGCGCCTGACCGAGAGCGTCACCGTGCGCGACCGTTCGCTGTGGGAGGTCGTGCTCGAGTACGTACGCGAGCGCGAGCACGTCACGCGCCGCCAGCTGTTGGCGCGCTTCTCGAGAGATTCGGAGGCTGCCGTCGCGGCGGTGCTCCACGACCTGGTGACGAGCGGCCTGCTCTACAGCTCGGGACAGGGGCAGGCGACCGTGTTCCGGGCCACCGCCGAGAGCGCGCTGCAGGCGCTGGCCGGCGAGGGCGCGCTGGATTCGCTGAGCGCAATGGCGTGCACGATGGTCTATCACCAACCCGGGGTTGGTCTGCGCGAGCTCGCCGAGCGGCTCGCCAGCGACGAAGCACTGGTGCGCAAAGCCGTCGAGCAGGCGATAGCCGACGGGCGGCTGAGCGCCGACGACCCGGCCGACCTCCGCGGCTTGCGCGCGGCCAAGCTGGTCATCGGCGTGGACGCCGAAACCGGCTGGGAAGCGGCCGTTTTCGACCACTTTCAAGCCATGGTCGGCGCCCTGGCCGCTAAAGTGCGGGCGCCGCGCGCGAGCCATGACGATCGCATCGGCGGCTCCACCCTGACCTTCGACGTGAGCCCCCAGCATCCCCTCGAGCAAGAGGTGCTCGGCATGCTCACGCGCGTACGCGGCGACCTGAACGAGCTCTGGAATCGCGTGTGCGCGCACAACGAGCAACACCCCATCAGCGACCAGGAGCGCGTGCGCGTGCGCTTCTATTTTGGACAAAACGTGATCGCGAACGAAAGCGACAAGTCGGGAGAAGCATCATGAGCTTGGGTAGGATTCGGGGTGTGGCGCTGGGCGCGCTGCTGGCGTTCGGTTGCGGCGGCAGCACCGAGATCACCGAGGTCGCGAGCGGCAACACCAACTGGCTCAAACAATGCGTGACGGACGACGAGTGCGGCGGGCTGAGCTGCGCTTGCGGCACCTGTCGCTACGAGTGCGACGGCGCCATCGACTGCTCGCTACAGCCCGAGCAGGCGTGCCTCGGCGCCAGTAACGTCACTCCGCAAGCCGAAGCGACCGTCCTCTTCGAAGTAGCCGACCCCGACGCGTACGCCAGCGAGATGGCCGTGGACGCGGATGGCTCGATCGTGCTGCTGGGCGGTGCGCACCGCACGACCAACGATCTGGCCCCGTGGTATCCGACGTTCTGGCTGGCGAAGCTCGACGCGGCGGGCGAGCTCCTCTGGCGGCACACCGAGCCGTCCGAAGATCCCTTGAACAGCAACGCCGGAAGGACCCTGGCCCTCGGCCCTGACGGCGAGCTCATCGCCCTCAGCACCATCTACGACGGCAGCGACACCTCCGACATCCGACGCTTCGATGCGGACGGCGCCTTGCTCGACCGTTGGTCGGCGTCGCCTGGATTCGCCCTTCTGGCCAGCGCGCCGGGCGGTGAGCTGTTCGCTGCTGGTAGCCGCCTGCTCGAGATGCGCGAAGGCCGCCCGTACAGCAGCGCTTGGGTCGGCCGCATCGCCGGACAGGACACGGTCTGGGAGCAATCTCGCACTGGCCTCGAAGGTGGCGTCAGCATGGTCGACGTCATCGCTACCGATGCCACTGGCCAGCTCGTGGTCGGAGGCTCGCTCGGCACCGAAAAGGTCAACAACGCTTCGGTGCCGTGGCTCGCGCGCCTCGACGCCAACGGCGAGTTCCTTTGGGAAGAGACCCTGGCAGTCTCGGGTAGGTCTCATTGCGATACTACCGCGGTGGCCATCACACCCGACGGCACGTCGCTCGCGTCGGCGCACTGCGTGGGCCCTTGGGTGCGCGCCTACGACGACTCCGGCCGAGTCCTCTGGGAGCGTCGCTTCGGCAAGACGGTCACGGGCTTGGCCGGCATGCGCGACGGAGGTTACGTCGTCGGCTTGGGCTACAGCGACTACGCGACCGGCGCCAAAGGCGTGGAGCTCTTGCGCTACGACTCGGGCCATCGCCTGCTGTGGCGCACCGACCAACCTGGCTGCTACCTATTCGAGGGCATCGTGGCCACCGAACAGGGCGTGCTGGCGCTGGCCGGCTGCGCGACTGGCTACCAGCTCACGGCCTACGCGGATCCGTGATGGCGCACGCGCTTGAGCGGCGCAACATCTGGTAGCCGCGGCGCCGCCGCCTGCGCCGCCTCCGGCGAGCCGCCGAAGTGGTAAGTGGATCTCCCGGATATGCGTCGCGCCCGCGGCGATTCGTTGCGTCTCGAACGAAAGGCTTGCCGCCAGCTCCAGCGCCAACACCGCGGGGTACGCCCCCAGCGCCGCGTCCGAGGCCCGCGCACGGCCGCCGAGTTTAGGCACCGAGTTTAGGCACGGAGGCAGCATCACATCGCCTCTGGGGTCCTCAGTCCCTCGTAACCCTGCGTAATGACGTCCGGGGAGGACGTGCGCGGAGCCGGCCGGAGCCCTCAGGAGCCGTAGGTCACAGGTTCGAATCCTGTGGGCCGCGCAACGGCTTTTCTGGCGCGAGAGTTGAGGTATCCTTTCCGCGTGGCTTCTCAACCTGCACCCGCAACGCACGACGACTTGGTGCGCGCGCTCGCGAACCTCGGCGAGAGCGAACGCCGTGACGTGATCGCGGCTGCTGAACGGGCCGCGCGCAACAGAAAGGCTCCCGTCGTTGCGTCATGGCGTTCGATCCGCGCCGCGATTGGCGTCGTCCATGGCGAGCCAGCCGACGCGGTCGCCGACACCGCCGAACTCTACGATGGCTGAGGTCGTTCTCGACGCTAGCGTCCTCGTTGCATTGCTCTACGCCGAGGATTCCCAACATCAGCGCGCCGTAGATCTCTCGAATAGGTTGGAGGCTGAGGGGCACAGCCTCGTTTTGATCGACTTTCTGGTGTTCGAGGCCTTGTCGGTCCTCTGCCGGCGCGCCGTGCAGCGCAGGACGGCACCACCAGATCTGGCTGCAGCTGTTGCAACGATGCGAAGTTGGTTTGACAGCGGGGAAGTACGCTTCCTCGCTCACGAAGGAGAGCACCTCGCGGGCAGCGTGCTCGACATCGTGTCTGATACCCAAGGCGGGTGTGGACCACGCACGGATCACGCTCAGGCCGCTTCGACGGCTGCCGTGTAGCGACGTGAGAAGTAGGTCCAAAAGCTGGGCAGCCGACCGCTTTGAAGCGTGGCTCGCAGCATGAGGACATTG
>JAEYWK010000128.1 GCA_023431345.1 Pseudomonadota bacterium | reverse complement strand
GCCGTGTCCGACGCCGCACCCGAGCCCGGGCACCGCTCCCGCTCATCAACCCGCGGCCGAGCTCGATTCCGAGAACCCTACATAGAATTCATGAACAGGCTGTCTCAAACTCGTTGACACGTTCCGGTGCGTGTACGGAGTCTGTGCGATGGATCGTCGGGTAATCCCCCGGCAAGCCACCCCTTCGCATGCCCCGACCGTAGAGCGCCGGCTTACTGCGAGCAACCTGGTTGCCGACTCGTGAGGGCGCCCGACCTTTAACGGCAGGCGCTTGGCGACCTAGTGGGGAAGAGGTCAGCGCCATCGGTACCAGTGCGAGCGACGCAGCTGTGCGCGCGCCGCTTGGATGATGGGATTGGACGCCGGCAGGTTGATGGCCATCGCGACGGCGGGGGCCTCGGTGTCAACGATCGCCCTCTGGGATCCACCGCGGATCGGCGAAATGGATCCAGCCGTTGTGGCCGACGCCCAGGGCCAGTTGGCGTGGCCAGCGCTGAGCGGTGTGGATCGGCCAAGCGGATCCACCCGCCTGAGTGGTTGGTTCATCATGTTGAAGCCTCTGGTTGGTTGTTCTTCTTGGATTTCCGGCGGTCACCGGGGTTCCGGAATGACGCGCCTTCGAGGATGAGGACGTGGGCATCGTGGAGCAGGCGATCCATCGCTGCGCTTGCGAGAAGCGGGTCGCCAAACAGCTCTCCCATCTCGGGTGCCGAGCGGTTCGACGTGATCAGGGTCGCGCTGCGTTCGTAGCGAGTCCGGACGATCTCGTACAAGTCGACTGGCTCGTCGTCGCGCAATGGTCGCAAGCCGAGGTCGTCGATGATCAGCAGATCGGGACTTGTAAAACGCAACATACGCCGGTCGTGAGAGCCGTCTGCGCGCGCAGCGCGGAGCTGTTTGAAAAGGTCCTGCGCGGCGATGTGCAGGACGTTCTTGCCAAGCCGACACGCCCGATGCCCGAGCGCTTGCGCGATGTGCGACTTGCCCACGCCGGTGGGCCCAAGGAGCAGCACGTTCTGACGTCGTTCGACGAAGCTGCACGTCGCCAGGTCGATGATTCTCGACTTGGGTACGTTCGGGTTGAAGTGAAAATCGAAGTCTTCGAGCGTCTTGGCGTGCTCGAAGTTGGCTCGACGCACGCGCTGCTCGAGCTGCTTGCCGTCGCGACGCTCCACCTCGTCGGTCAGCAAGCGAAACAGGAATTCCTCATACGGCAGGCTGTCCTCCCGCGCCTGCTGCAAGCGCAGCTCCAGAGATTGCAAGATGCCGCTCAGGCGCAGCTTCTTGAGGTGCGGCACGAGGTCGTCAATGGCACTCATTGCTGCCCTCCGTGTTGACCAGCTTCGATAGATCCCGAGCGAAACGTGGTCGGTCCGCCCATGCTGGCGTCGCCTTGCTGGTTGGCAAGGGCTCGAAGTCGAGTGCGCGGGTCAGGATATTCTTCACCGCCTGATAGCTGTAGCTGCCGTAGAAGCTCGCTCGACGTGCCGCGGCACTGGCGCGCTCCATCGGAAACTTCTCGAGGTACGTCACGATCGCCTGCACCGCCCGCAGTTGCAGCAGCACGTCGTCCGAATCGAAGACTTCGCGCACGAAGCTGCCGACGTCCGGGCTGATTCGGTCTGCACGCTCCTCCCAATAGTGTCGGCTTCGGTGACGCAGCTCGGCTCTTCCTTCCGGCAGGTGCTCGTCCTGCGTGCTGCGCTGCTTCTGGCCCCGTCGCGAGTGCGTCGCCACGCGCACGTCGTCCGCATAAATCACGACCGAGCTCGCCGTCGCTCGCAACCACACTTCCTGGTTGATCAGTCGCCACGGCACGGAGTACAGCCGCTTGTCGAAATTCACGTGGCAGTCGGCGTGCACGGTCGCCTGCTTCCAGATCACCGACTCGTAGCGCGTCTTCGGAAGTGGCAGCAAATGAGCTTGTTCCTCGGACGTAAACACCTCCAACGGCCGGCGTCCGGTGGTCCCATGCACGCGGACTCCCGCAATCTCGAGCACCCATCGCTTGAGCTCGGCATTCACGGCGGGCAGCTCCTGGTCGTGCCGACCGCGCAGGCAGTTGTTCTTCACGTACTTTACGCCCGACTCGACTTTGCCTTTCTTCTTCGGCGCGCGCGGCGGCGCCGGGTCGACGCGGAAGCCGTAGTGGCGCGCGAGCTCGCGATAGCTCCGATTCAGCTCCGGCGAGCCGCTGACGCCAAACGCCGCGCGAATCACGGCCGCCTTCAAGTTGTCCGGCACAACCACCCGCGGCACACCGCCCAGCCACGCAAACGCCCGTTGATGCAGCTCGAGCCAGGTGCTCGTGCGCTGGTCGAAGACAACTTCGCAGTACTGATGCCGGCTGAAGCCCAGCACCATCACGAAAACCCAAGCCTTGCGTGGCATCCGGGTGATCGGATCCCACAGCTTTCCCGCGTATCCGAAGTCGACCTGCGCAATGTCCCCTGCCTCTGTTTCTACCGGGATTGCCACGTCCGTCGCGAGCACCCCGCGCGAGCGACGGATCCGATGCACCAGCCGCTTCAAACCGCCAATGCTGCCTTGAAAGTTGGCGTGTTCGAGCCGAAGCCGATCGTAGATCGCCTGTGGTCCTAGCCGCTTCTCCAGCAGCGCCTCCACCTCCGCTTGCCACACATCGAGCTTCGACATCTGCTGCGGCGCCGGTCGCGACGGCAGCGCCTTCGTGACGATCGCCTTCAGCGCCTCCAGCTCCGGCAGCTCGTCCGCGCTCCCATCCAGGACGCCCGCGGCTGCCAGCGCCATTCTGTACTCGCGAGCCGTGTTCCGGCCGATGCGCAGCTCCTTCGCGGCTCGCCTCTCCGTCAGCCCCAATCGGTGCAGCCGCACCAGCTCCTGCAGTCGATGCATGTCCGTCCTCCGTGCGCTCATCTCTTGGTCCAGGCCTCCTGTGCCCAAACCTTCCTCGCCCCCCATCACCCCCGTCTATCGCTGGCTCCAGACCCCGATCTCGACTGGATCCGCTTGGCCGATCTTCGCCCTGATTTTGACCGGTCTCCGCCCCCGCTGACTGGATCCGCTTGGCCGATCTCAGCTGGCTCTGCTTGGCCGATCCGGACTGGATCCGCCTGGCCGATCGCACGCGGCTCTCATAGGCCGATCCGTGACAGCCTCGGCGTCGCGTGATGCCCATCGCGTAGAGCGGGACCGCGCCCTGCCGTGATGGCCCTCGCGGCAGCGCCGTCGCAGGACGCCGCCACGAGGGCGCTGGCTCAGTCGAAGCGCAGCAGGGCCTCGGCGACGCGCGTGACGACGTCGTGGTCGACGAGCTTCTTCTTGCGGCGGGCAGCGTCCCGCAGCGCTGCGGTGGCAAGTCGGTCTATCTCGCGGAGCGCGCCTTGCGAGAGGTCATGCAGCGCCGCAAGCGCGTCGTCGGGGAAGAGGGCGCGCTCGGCGCCAGCGGCGGCGAGCCGAAAGCGCACATATTCGGCGGTATCTTCGAGGGTCGCGGGAGCGATGAGGAAGCGGTGGTGGATGCGGGTCAGCAGGGATCGGTGCGCGCGCCGCGACAAGTTGGCCTCGAGCTCGGGCAGGCCGATAAGCACCAGTGAAAGCAGCGCTTTGGCATCCCACTCGTAGTTCATGAGGATGTGCAGGTGGCCGAGCATGTCGGGTTGGAGCAGGTGCGCCTCGTCGAGCAGGAAAACCGGATGCACCCTGTCGCGCCGGAGCTCTTGCACGTGCGTTTCCACCGCCAGAAAGAGGTTGGCAGCCACCGACGTCGGGTGGAGGCCCAGCGTGTGGCAGAGGTGGCGATAGAAGTCGCGCCGGCCGAGGGTCGCATTGCGGCAGTAAGTCAGCCGGAAACCGGCTTGCGGTAGGCGGCGCCGGAGAGCGCGGAGCACGCACGTTTTGCCGACGCCGGGTTCACCGAGCAAGAGCACGCTCTGCCGATCGGTGAGCGCCTCCTCGATGTCGTCGACGAGCGCGACTTTGCTAGCCGGAAGCCACAGGTCGGCGTCTTCAATCTCTTTCGAGAAAGGCGACGAGCGCAGGCCGAAGCACGAGAGATCAGAAAATGTCGTCATCGGATTCCTCCTCGCAGATGCCGAGCGCGCGACCGGGCTCGAAATCGACTGGATTCTTGGGTCTTTCGGGAGCAGGTCGACGGGGTGGGCGCGGTTTCTTGTTGTTGGCCGTGGGGTCCACGACGCTGAGCGCGATGCGCTTGCCGTCCAGCTCGAGCATCGGCTGATCGGAATCGAAGAAGCTCGTGGCTACGGTGATGACCTGACCGGCCAAGTAGCCCAGCGGCACCTCGTACACGACGCCGTCCACGCTGATGGTGGTGTCGCGGCGCACGCGGCGCCGGACGCGCACCGTGAGCGCGGCGCGGAGCTCATCTTCCGTAACGCGGACCTTTTCGCCTTCGGCGTAGCGAGCAGCGGGGGTCCTGCCAAGGATGCCGGCGTGCGGCGCTGTTTGGTAGTAGCGAGCGAGCCAGTCGCACAGCTTGAGCTCGACCTCCGAAAGCGATGCGACTTGCCCGATGTGCGACAGCGCCTCCTCGCGCATGCGGCGCCAGAAGCGCTCCATCTTGCCGCGCGCCGGCGCATCGTAGGGGCGAGCGTGCAAGAGCGTGATGCCGAGTCGCGAGCAAACCAGTTGCAACATCTCCCCGCGATACGTGGCGCCGTTATCTAGGTACAAAGCGCTAGGTTTTCCGTGCTCCAGCAGCGACTGGGCGAAAATCGATAGCATTCGTTCTTCCCGCTCGTCGCTGTACACACGCAGGTTGATCCCGTATCTCGAAGCGTCGTCGAGCAGGCCGTGGACACGGACCGGCGTTCGCTTGCCGTCCAAAGTCAGCGTCGGGCCGTGGCACACGTCGCCGTGCCATAGTGCTCCTGGGCACTCGGCCTGCCAGCGAAGGCGCGTCTTGCTGCCGTCGCCGTCCGCTGCTGCGGTGCGAGTGAGTCCACGCTCAGCAAACATCCGGCGCACCGTGCACGCCGTTACCTCCGGTCCTACGCGCCCGTCGGCTCGCAGTGTCCGCAGAATGAGCTTCACGCTCACGCTCGGGTGCTCGCGTCGAATGTCGCAGAGCAGCTCGCGCAGCTCCGGATCGAGATCACGACCGCGACCCCGGCCACCACGGGCCCGAGGCACCAGCGCCTCGAGCCCGCCCTTCTTGAAAGCGTACAGCCAACGCTCCAGCGTCGCGACCGAGTAGCAGCGTGTCATGTCGCTCCCCGGCGCGCGCACCCACTGCTCGCTCAGCCGGCGTAGTGCTTCGCTCCGCGCGCCATGGTCGAGCTCGCGTACTGCCAGCTCGCCTATCAATCCGTGGCGAAAAACCGCCACTTCTTCGCCATGATTCTTCGGGCTCAGATTCTCCATCGGGACTCCTTCCGCGGCGCTTTCTGCGTCCGCCAGGACCTCTTGCCGGCTCCCTCAGAGGGCGTGCCCGATCGTCCTCGGTGGATGGCGGCGGCATCGCCGCGCCGGCGCGCGCTGCCCGTCGCACTCGGCATGCGACGCGCGCCCCGACATGAGGGCAATCACGCAGTGATCGCCGCCCCGATGAAGACTTTCTCGCCGAGAGCCTGCCCCAGTTGACGTCCTGCGCGAGCCGCGAGCACTTGCGCGACCTGTCGAGCCACGCTGCGCCGTGCGTATGCCTCGAGTCCGCCCACGGCGAAGAGCACGCCGATTCGAGCCGCCTCGACCCAACGCCGCAGCGTCACCCAGTGCTCGACCGCTGACCCGCCCACTGCGCGTGAGGGGCTCGTCCGCGCCCGCACGCTCGCGCTGCTCTCGCCGCTGCCGTAGCCCAGTAGCGCCAGTCCGACCGAGCCAGCGCTGTACCAGCGGCGCCGAAGCAGCCCCCGCGGCCCAACGACCAGCACCGCCGCGCAAGCTCGGCAGCGATACCGTCGCAGCATCAAAAGCCGCTGCTCAGGCGCACACCCAGGCGCGGATGGTCCGCGCACCTGCCGCGCCACGAGCCCGTGCCCCACGATCACCACGCGGCCGCCGAGCGGCTGCCCAGCGGCTCCGCAGCACGGGCACGCCCCCGGACGCGCTTCCGCGCAACCAGGCGTCGCTTCGCTCCAGGCCTTGATCCCGAGCGGACTTGCGACGAATCTCTGCGCGCTGAGTGTCTTCTCTACGGGGGATGCGCAGCACGGCGGAGGGGGCGGGCCCGTCCAAAGACACGCCCTCTCCGCTACCTTCTTTGTTGGCTCGTGCTCTCCTTTGAGCGCGACGCCTACTCGGCCCGGAGCGCCACCACCACATCCGTCACCGGCGCCCTAGATCCAAGGGCCGCCGCACCACCGCCTCGCCGGACACCGCCTCATCGGCGGCGCCCAGCGCGCGCTTCGCTCAGATGGGCCTCACGTAGTCGGCGACGCGAGCGCGGTCAGAGGCTCAAGCTGCAGGCGCGCTAACACGCAGCGCCGAGCGCTCTGCGGACAGCTCTCGGGCCGAAGGATGCGCTCGTCCCGGCGAGCGGACGGATTGACCTCGTGCGTTTGGTCGCTTATTTTGAGGGGGTGACCACAGTAGACGAAGGGGGGGAGCGCGGTCCATCGAGCGTAGCTCGACTCGCAACTTGCGCAGCCCACGGCTTGCACTTCGATTCAACGAAGAGCACGGGCTGCGTGCTGTGCAGAAACAATAGCCCGGCGCCAGCTGCGATACGCACGCCGAAGCTGTTTTACGCGTTAGGAGCGTTGCTCGCGGTCGTCGTGGCCGCGATTGTTTGGGGAGTTCTGCGTTCACCCAAGCCGGCCGCTACCCATGCGCGTTCGGCGTCAGCGGCCACCATTGTGGACACCCAAGCCAGAGCCGAGCATGAGCCGGATGGCATGCTGACGAAGCAGGCCCAGCTCAACCAGGACCCCGCGCTCGCTAGGCCGTCGGGCGCCGCGAGCAACCGTGATACGCAGGACCGGCAGGCGCTTCCCACGGCGCCGTCAGTGCCCGGACGCACCGTTTCACGCCTTGAAAGCGAGCTTCCCGCCATGACAACAGAGATGCTCGAACAGGCCTGCAAGGCCGGGAACTTCGACGGCTGCCGATTCCTCGCTAAGCGCCTGCTTTCCACACCTCCCTATCAGGTAGCGCGAGCGCGTCAATTGCTCGAGCCGGCGTGCGCGCGCGGCGGCTTCGAGGACTGCTGGGACCTGGGCGAATTCCTGCTGCGCAGCGGGCCCCACCAAGACGCTGCCAAGGCAGCCGAGCTTCTCCGTCGCGCTACGCAGCTCGCGGAGGCGGCATGCCGTCGCGAAGAAGTCGGCGGCTGCACGCGCCTGGCTTGGGCGTACCGCTACGGCATCGGTGTCCCTCGCGACGAGAGCAAAGCCAGCGAGTACATGGTCAGAATGGCCACTCTCTCGGTTGCACAACAGAAGCAGCTTGCGCCCAGCGCCCCAACTGCTCGCTGATTGGAGCTGTCTGCCACTCGCGGCCACGCGCACTCGGCCTACTGGGAGCAAGTTGCGGGCCGACGCGTGACGCTCGCCTTGCCGAAATGATAGGAGCTGCTCTCACAGCTCTCCTCACCCGGTTTCAACATCCAGCAAACACAGCCGTTATGCTGATTCGAATCGTCGACCATGAAGCTGCCGACTTCGTACTCGGCACAGCAATCATAGGTCCTACTGCAGGGCTTCGCGGGCTTTGCGTGGCTGACTTCGTAGCAGTCGCACGTAGGGCCAGGCGGAGCGTTATCCGTACAGGCATAGCGCCTGCGGAAGGAACAACCCGCGCTGAGAAACGCCCAAAGCCCGACGGCCAGCAAGAGCGCTGGACCTCTACCTTGGATGAAAGACGACGATGGGCGCAGGTGGATGCATGGTGCATAGCCCGTTTGCGTTGCAAGCACCAGCTCCACATGTCGTCTTGGCGATGACAGGCTCGACTACAGAGCAGCGTGTCTCAGCTTCGCCGCTCGCCTCGTCGAGCTCCAGCCCGTTGGGCTGATCCCAGCCGAGCGAAGCGGTCGACTGAGCGCAATTTCGGTTGTGATAGCTGGCGCGCTGGGTAACGCCGCATTGCTCGAAGTGGAGCTTCGTGGGGCCGTGTCGATCGAATGCAAATAAGTCGAGAGCGCGCATGCCTTTCGAAGCGTCGTCCCACAGCGCGAGCGGCGCGACCATGGCTTGCAGCTGAGGATCGAGGCTCGAGTCCTCGCGGGTGCTAGACAGGTAGAACTCGTCCCAGCTGCGTGAGTAGCCGCAGTATAGGCGCTCGTTGAGCATCGTGCTGGCGCGCTTGTCGACTACTGCGGTGACGAGCGGTGGTACAAAGCTCCAAGGGTCACCATCCTTTCCTGTCTCCTGGTTTGCCTGCAGCTCGCTTTCGTTGAGCGCTACTGCGTATCGGTACTCGGTCTCTTGATAATGGGGCTGCGTCGCATTATCGAAGAACGAATCGTGCTCGGGGTAGACGTCGCACCGAATCTCTTCTGGGGGCGATTGAGCCAACAGCCGCTCCCCGATTAACGCGCCGTGCCCCAGGATGTGAGGTGCAGTGCCCGTGCAGTAATGGAAAGCCACTTTATAGGCGGGAAGGCCGTCGAGGTTCATCTCAGTTGCGCATGGTAAGCCAGTGTACCTCGGGTCGACTCCACCGCTATTTTCGAAGCCCAGAGCGTTGCACTTGGAAATGCCCGCAAAACCCATGCGCGTGACGCCGCAGTGGGGCACCTGCAGAGAGGCCACGTCGACGCAGCGGGTGCACGCTTCCGGGTCGCCCCCAGGTTCCTCCGCTCCAGCGATACACTGGTCGCGCAGCATGCGTGCCAAGTTCGGCACTTCGCAGGTGTCTTCAGGGTGAGCGCGCCAGAACATCCGGCGTAAGTAGTGGTCCTGAGGCCTATCGTCCTCCGCGCTCGGCGCTCCAGGTCGGTCCATGTAACTGGCGGGTGGACTTCCCGGTAGTTCCTTGTTCGGATCGACACCCAGGAAGCGAATGTGGTTGTCAGACAGTGATGCAATGCGCCGGCCCTCGGCTGACTCCGTGCCATCAAGGTTGCCGAGTGGCCCCAACGGTAGGCTGGTAGCCTTGTCGAGCGTGACATTCGCTAGGTAATCGAATACAACGCCCATTTGGTCGAGCATCATACGCTTCTCGACAGCCGCCGTGAATTCTAGGCGGTCTTCGACATTGGGCATTGCAGGAGCCTCGTCGAGCTTATCGAGGATTAGGCGGTTCGCAAATCCGAACACAGCGGGCGCCACCAGAGTTGGCACACTGGGTATTGGCCAGCCCGGCGTGGAGCCTCCGACAGCATACGCGAGCGGCGCCGGCATGACGGATCCCAGCATCGAGGAGTTGGTCGCGCGCTGCGACCAGCACTCGACGTCCATGTCGAGCTGACCGTCGTCGAGGTCGAGCTGGCCCAAGAACGGACCCAGCTCGCCGTGTGCGTTCGGGCCCGCAGCGTATACCTCTCGCATGGATGCGGCGGAGCAGCTCAAGAAGCGCTCCCGCCATGGCTTGTAGTCGTCGCCGTAATCTTGCAGCACGAGATGCGCGAACAAGTCGCCGGCGCCAGCGGCCACGAAACCGTTGGCATTTTGATACTTGACCTGATGGCGTTCTCCAGACGGGTCGAGGTACCAGGGGCCATTGAGCGGGTCATCAACGAGCGTGGTGTACTGCGAAAGCCATTCAGGTACCTTCTTCTCCGCTACGGCCTTCGTTCCGTGAATCATTCCAACGAAGCCGCCTACCACCGAAGCAATGTAGGCGCGGCGCCCGTGAGTATTCTCGATTGGCACGTCTTCGGGGCGCTTGTCCCAGGAGATGCCGTTGGAGTCGTTGAGTCGATAGGGGTACATCGCCGGCTCTGGATAGCCCCAGCGGTGCCACATATGCCCGGTGGCAAATGCATCTTGCAGGAAGTGCTGCGCGAACATCTCGTAGACCATTGCCTCGCGTTCGCATTGATGCACCTCGTGGTCGTTGCTCGACCACACTGGGGTCCAGTCCCCCTCGATCTCTAGCTCGTTGGGGTCCGTCATGTAAGCGTCGAACCCATCGAGCCCCACGGCTAGTGTGGAGCATTCATTCATGCGGTTGAGGGCCAGCTGGTGGTAGTAGTGATGAATGCTTTTGGAGGCGGGCAGCATGTGCGTGCCGTTCACCAGCGCGATTGAACTGAAATAGTCGTTGCAGCGGTAGTTGCCAGGGTCGCCAACGCTGTTCGGGAACCCCGGAGCCGCCAGGTCGAGCGCGCACTCTTCATTCCCCCCCGCCCACGACCAGACAGAGTAGGCCTTGTCTGGTATCTGCACGAGCTCATAGAGCGTGATGGCGCGTAGGGTGCTGCTGGAGGCACTTGCCATATCGAGTGGCTTCCACCGGGCGCCCACGAGCCACTTGTCTCCCACTGGCGTCGCAATCCGCTCGTTTGGCGCCGGGTAGCGAAGCCAGAAGGTCTGTCCCAGACTGTTCGGTAACCCTGCAACTTGAGCCGCACGGCGAGCGAGCGCGGCGTGCTCATCGTGCTCTCTGCCAGCATGAGCCGGATTGTCGTCGATCCAGCTCTTACGTACCTCCACCCATGGGTGGCTCGCGTTAGTGGGGAAATCCCAAGGGACACAGCCGTACTTTTCTAGCTGCCCGTCGCGCGGTTCACGCTCGCAGCGCATCAGCGTCGGAGCCAAGTTCGGACGAGCCGCGCCGTCGAAGACTTGGTGAAGGTAGCGTACGCCGTAGCGTGCGCCGCCGTTGCTCGAATGAAGCTTGATGGCATCCTCGTGCCGGTCGCTGTAGAAGAAGAATTGGTCCCGGATGGAGGCGGCTGGATTCTTGAAGTACGTGCCGAAAAAGGGGAAAGGCGCAGGCGGCCTCTCGCGAACTCGTGTCCTGACTCGGTCGGGTACAGCGACGTCCCAGGCCATCGCTGTCGATGCGACCGAGCCAAGTGCGGTGACGGTGACTGAGACTCTCAGTAGCCTGGCGGCGATTGTTCTCGCTCGATTGCTCACGGGGTGGCTCCCTCCGCGAAGGTGCGTAGTCCTGGATAGCAGGACGAGCCCATCATGGCGTCCATGGCGTTTCGTGGGTTCTGTGTGATTCGAGCATCGAAGTACTCCAGTAGGCATTCTGCGGGACAGCAGTCGTTCCCTGCGGGATCGCCTAGCCAAGGCGTAGCGGTCTCGCAGCGCGGAACGCCCGCGACGCACTCATCCCACTTCTGCCCAGTGACGATACACGCCTGGATGCGCACGAGGCACGCCCGCAAGCCTGTGATCGGGTCTGCACGGCTTGGATCGAAGGCCAGGTCGATCTTCCCGAAGCCTGAGCCCGGGAAGATCATGCGACCTTCAGCGTCCTCCGGATAGCCCATGCTTTTCATGACCGCTGCAACCTCTTGCGGCGTACGCAGATGCGGAGGCTCCCAAGTACTCGGCACGACACCGCGCGCCGTCGCAGCCGCCAGCACTGCGTCCGGCTTGCAGCTCTTGCCGTCGCTGGCGCATTCGTTGAACTTCGGGCATTCGCTGTTGCCGTGGCAGACTTTGCCGTCGGAGATGCAGCTCTTGCCATCAGGTGCGCAGATTTGATGCGGTAGTGCGCAGTCGGCGGGCGAGGTGCAGGCGGGCTTGCAGGTCGTCGCGTCGGCGCATTCGAGGTTGCCGTTGCAGGCTCGCGGCTCCACGGGGCCAGGGATGCAGGTCGCGCTAGTGGTGGAGCAGATCGAGCCGCCGGTGAGCTGCCCGTCGGCGCAGCCGCCCGGTGCGCCGCACGAGCGACCGGGTGCGAAGGTGCAGCTCGAGCGTGGGAAGCCGTTCACGTGCTCGAGCCGTCCCGAGCAAACGCCGGCGCATTCACCGGTGCCGCAGCGGGCGGCTGGGTCGGGCGCGCCCGCTTGTACCGCTTCGCACTTGCCGGGATTGATGCCGTTGCACGTGAGGCATTTGCCGTCGCACGCTTGTTCGCAGCAAACGCCTTGTGAGCACACTTCGCCTTTGGTGCAGTCGTTGGACGAGGTGCAGGTCTCGCCCAAGCCGCTGGTGCGCTCGCTGCCGAGCTCCCAGAAGTTGCCGCGGTGGGTGAGGATGCGCACCCGTTGCGTAGTGGGGTCCGGGAGCAAACGGAACGCCCAGGCCAGGTTGCCGAAGCTGGCGTCGAAGTCGCGCGTCGTGGGGGCGCCGTCGAGGGTCGTTTCGCTGCCCGGCGCGTGAAAGCCTTTGGATCCGACGGTATCGAGGGGGAGTAGCTCGGCCGGGAAGGGGTGGACGCTGACGCCGCCTGCCGTGTAGTCATGGTCGCCGACGAAGGCGTCGGCGAAGGCCGGGGCCGGCTGTGGCAAGAGTGGTAGCTCGCGGAGCCCGCGGATGCCGTCACGGAAGGCGAGTAGGCGGTGCGCGCCAAAGTCTTCCACCACGGGCGGGTAGTAGCCCGTGGAGTTCTTGTAGGAGCTGCCCAGAAGGTTCGTGGTGTAGTTCTTCTCTGCGTCGGTCTTTGTCGGATCGCCGAAGTAGGCGCTCTGCGCCCAGCTCGTGCCGTTCCAGACGCGCAGGTACCCGTCAGCGTCGACGATGCCGACGCCGCCGAGCGCAGCGGACTCGAACAGCGCATCGGGGTGCGTGTATTCGAGTTGGAGCGTGGCTTCGAAGCTCAAGTTCGCGGCCCCCGAACCGTAGATGCGCGCGACTCTACCGGTAAATGGGCTGGGAAACGGGCCGAGCCACGCGCTGCCGTCCCATTCCCAGGTCGAGCCGGTCGCGGTGCAGCCGACTGCGACCGTGCGCGCGCGGGCGCCGTCGTAACGAAGGAGCGTGCTGGTGACACAACCGGAGAGCGCCGGCGGCAGGCTGCGTTGCTGCCACGTCGAACCGTCGTACTCCCACAGCGCGTCGCCGTAGAGCATGAGGGTGCGCGCGCGGGCGCGGTCGAAGGTCATGCGGGGCAGCTTGGGGAATGCGCTCGCGTGCACGGCGGAGTCGCGGAAGAGACGCGAACTCTTGTCGTAGCTCCAGGCGCCCGGCGACGACGTGGGTTGGATGCGCTTCCAACCACTGTCGTCGTGCTCCCAAGTGGCCGCCGAGATGGGGTCGAACAGGACGGCCTTCTGGCGCGCCGAGTCCCAAGTCACGGCGAAGAAGTCGTGCTGGCCGCTCGCGAACGGCGTCTTGCTGGGCGTGCGGTCGGTCCACGTCGCGAGATCTGTCTCGAGCACGCGTCCGTCGTCGGACGAGAAGACGAGCAGCTTGCCGTCGAGCTTGACCACGAGCTGGGGCCGCGCGGCGGGCAAGAACATCGGCGAGACGATAGAGCCGCCCGAGCCGTTCGCGACGACGGCTTGCGCGTTCGACGTCGTGGCGGGGGCGTTGGGGACGCCGGGCTGCGCCGCGCTGCGCTCGAGCGCAGAACGCTGAGCGAAGTGATCCGCGCGTGCGTCGTAGCGCCAAGGCCAGAGCTTGGTGGTGGTGGCCGGCGCAAGCGAGTCGACGGCCGTGCTGGGCGGAGGGATCGTCCCCGATACCTGCTGAAACACCTGCGCGAAGCCGGCGCGGTTGCTGCTGAACGACGCTCCATAGGCAACCCGGGTGAGCGCCGTCAGCGTCGTGCCGTCCCACTCCCAGGTGTCGTGCACGTACCCGCCCCAGCAGCCCTGTTGCTGCAATTGCAGCGTCGGACCGAAGTCGCCGTTGACGACGTCGGCAATGCGAGCCTGATGACGCTTCGTTTCGAGCGTCGCTGGGTCGTAGGGGCAGATCTCGGTCACGTCGACGTGACCGCCAAACAGCATCGTCGTGCCCCGCACCGGATTGTAGGCGGCAGCAACGCCCCGGCGCAGCCGAAACGATCGGGGCAGCGCCGAGTCGTCGACGTCGAAGCGGCGCGTCCAATCTTTGCCGTCGAACTCCCAGAGCCGGAAGCCGTCGTGATCCGAGGGGTTGAAGGCGGCGTCCGAGACTGCGCAGTTGCCGCCGACGAGCACGACCCGGTCACGGCGAGCGTCGTGGACGAGCTGCGCTGCTTCACAAGCAGGGGGCGGGTTACTGACGGGCACCTTTTCCCAGGTCTTCCCGTCGTAGAGCCATGTGTCATTGAGCAAGTCGGTCGGCGCTAGCTCGCCACCGTTGATGTCGCGCGTCGTAGGTAGAACCCGGCCGCCGAAGATCAGGACCTTGGAGCCGTAACCTACGGCGCCAGCGCGCTGGCGCGGCGTGGGGGCGCCGGGTGCACCCTTGGCCGTCCAGCCCGAGCCGTCGTTCTCGAACACCGCCGAGCCGGTGAGCCACGCTGTCTGCTCGTCGGCGCCCTGCAAGCGCCCGCTGAACGCGACCGCGCGGCCGCGTCCCGCGTCGAACGCGAACACTGGATCGATCAGGTTCGGCAAATTCACGTGCGGCAACAGCCGCCAGCCGTCGTCGTTCCACTCGTAAGTCTCGCTCTGGAGGCCCACGGTCCGCTGAAAGTCGAGCGCGGCCTGCGGACTCGGTGGGGGCCCGTTCTGACCCGGCGTGCGCGCCGTGGGCGAGACCTGCGAGTACCACTCGTCGGGCCGATCAGCCCCCATGATTTCGGAATAGCGGGACGGCGGCAAGGATTGCAGCGGACGAATCAGCCACGGCTTACCCGTCTTCGTGTTGAGGACGATTTGTCCTTCGCGAGACTGCTTCTTCTTGTCGTAAGCGAGGTTCCCGGGGCCGCGCCCTTCTTCTTGCAACGTCCAGAACGGAATATGAAACGCTGGATCCACGACGATCGGCGGCTTCATGCCTCGCACGTCGATATCGACCTTCAGGGTGCGCGCGTCCGCGACGACGTAGGCGCCTTCTCGGCGAGCACCGGCCGCATCGAATGCAACGGGACGATTGGCGCGTAGGCGTGCCCTCCCGCTCGGGCCGCGCAGCACGGCGGCGCCGGTGCTGCCCTCGATGCTGAGCTCGCCTTCGTCGGCTCCGACGGCGAGCTGAAGCGCGGGCAGGGCGTCGGTCTTCGAGACGTAGGACACCTCGAAACGAGCCGGATCGCGCACCACGACTACGTCCACGCCTGCATAGGCGTCGGCGTAGACGAGCGCGCCGTTCTCGACGCGCGCGCCCGCCGTGGCGGCGTTCACGAGACGCAAGCTGCCGCGTGACGTTCCCGCGCCGTCGGATAGCTCGAAGACGCCGTTGGCCTTTTCGGGCGCCGTGACCTTGAGTGTCTGCGCCGCGGTCTGTCCGGCAGCGGCCGTGGTGTCCGAGGCAAATCCGCGCTTGCCCGCGGCGACGAAGCCCGTGCCGCGAAACGCGAGCGCTGCTTTCGCCTGTGGCACGCGCTCGAGCGTCCGCTCGACGACAGCTTCGGGCCCGGCGCAAAGCGCGCCCAGCAGGGTGACGATGGCGGCCAGCCCGACGACGCCGAACGCCGAGGCCTTCTTGATTGTCATGGCTTTCATGGCTGCACCGTCAGCGTCAGCGTTTCGGAGTCGTCCATCGAGTTCTGAGAGCCCGGCGCGTTGCCGACCGAGACCTTCCAAACGGCGGTCTTGCCGGCGTCAGTGGCCACGGGTGTCCAGTTGCACGTCGAAGCGTTCGAGCAGGTGAAGACCGTCGCGCCGCCGTTCAGCTGGTAGCTGAACTGGAAAGCGGTGTTCGGTTCAGTCACGGCGACTTTGAAAGTCATCGGGACGCCGACCTTGGCGCTCGCCGGCGTGGCGGTGAAGCTCGTGATCTCGGTCGGCTTGTAACACTTGCCCCACGGATCGCCGCCAGGGCCGTTGCACTTGTAGCCAACCGCACAGAGGCTGCTCGCACCCTGGCAGTTGGTCACACACGCCATCGGTCCCCGGCAGCGCACCCCGTCGCAACAGATGTAGTTGCCGCACGATACCTGGGGAGTGACACACGCGCCGTTCGCGTCGCAACTGCCGGCGCCCGTGATCAACGTGTTGTCGCCGACGCAGCCCGGCGCTGGACCGCACGGAGTACCGACGGGCGGGGCATTGCATTGGGCCATGTCGATGCCGTTGCATTGAGTGGCGCACTCCGCGCCGCTCGCGCCACAGCTCGGCCGGCCGCTGCGTGGCGTGCCCGCTACGGGCGAGCAGGTGCCTTCGAACCCGGGCAGATCGCAGGCTCCGCACTGGCCGGTGCAGGCCGAGTTGCAGCAGAAGCCGTCGACGCACGCGCCGGAGCCGCACTCGGCTGCGCCGCTGCAGCGCGTTCCGTTCGGAAAGCCGACACTCGGATCGATCTCGGTGGGGCGATAAAAGGCCAGAGTATCGCCGTGGGTCATGGCGAAGCGCCCGGCCTCGCGATGTGAGAAGCCGCCGAAAGCCAGCAGTAGGCCGCGCTTCTGGTCGAAGAAGGAGACGTGGCCGGCGCGACCCTCGAGCGGCGCGACGTTGCGCAGCACCCAGCGCTGCCCGGATGAGTCCCACTCCCAGGTATCTCCGAAGCTCTGCGACGAGCTCGCGCCTTCACCGCCGGTGAGCACGATCCGCCGACGCACCGGATCCCAAGTCATGCTGTGGCCGAAGCGCGGGAGGGGCGACGATGGCGGCGACAGTTTCTGCCAAGTCGCCGTCGTGCCGGTCGCGGCGAGGTTCAGACGCCACGTTTCGCCCGAGACGCCATTCGAATCGCGCCCGCCGAACAAGAGCAGCTCGTTCGTGGTCTCGTCGGTGGCCATGGCGTGGCCGTAGCGGGCGCTGGGGCCTCCGCTGCCGATCTGGCGCCAGCGGCTGCTACTGAGCTCCCAAACCCAGGTATCGGCGAAGGACGTGTCTTGGAGGATGTCCTGCGAGAATGGCCCGTCGAACTGGTCACGCCCCAACCCGCCGAACATGACGTAGCCGCGGCTCGGAAACACCGCCATCGCGTGACCCGTGCGGCCGCGCGGACCGAGCGAATCAGGGCGCAGTGTCCACTCCATGGTCGCGACGTCAAAAGACCAGGTGTCGCCAAACAGACCCAAGAACTTGTCGGACGCGCCTTCACCGCCGAACAGCAGCATCACGTCCTTGGCCTGGACATCGCGACTGTCGACCAGGCCAGTCGCCAACACATGGCCGGTGCGCGCGCTCGGCACGCTGTAGCCTGACTGCGTCGAAGGCGAGCCCTGCCCGTAGGACACGAGCGGGCTGCCCGAGACACCCGGGTAAACGCCGCGCCAACCGTCGCGCCAGATCCAGAGATCACCCAGGAAGTCGCGCTGGCCGTCGCCGCTGGTTCCGCCGAAAAACACGCCGGCGCCGCTCGCGCGGCCGTAGCCGCCGCTGAATCCGCTCCGCGCGCTGGGCGAGACCGGGTTGAGGTCTGCGATCCACGCCTCGCCAGAGAGGTGCCACACCGCGCCTCGCGTGCTCACCAGCGCGGCGCTGTTGCGGACGGCGTCGAAGGTGAGCGCTGCTTCTTCGCCGTCGCTGGGACCAGTCGTGGCCAGCTGGCGCCACGAGCCGCTCGCAGGATCGAGCTCCCAAGTGTCGTAGAGCAGCGTATTGCCGGCCCTCCCGCCGTGCAAGACCACGCGGCGGCGCAGCGGGTCGTAGACTGACGAAGCGCCGCTGCGCGCCGGCGGGGTCGCGTCCGCGAGCGCGCTCCAGCTGCGCGACCGGGGATCGAATTCCCAAGTGTCGCGGCGTGGCCCCGAGCTATCTAAACCGCCCATGACGATGAGTCGGCCACGCTCGAAGTCCCACGTCGCGGTCGCCTGCTCGCGCGGGACCGGCGCCGCGTTCGTCGGCTCGAGCTTTTCCGCGGCGCAGGTGGTCAAGTCGAGCGTGACGACGTCGTTCTTACGAATGCCGCCGGAGCTGCCTGGTACGGCTCCGCCGAAGAGGTAGACGCGCTGCGAGGCTGGGTCGAACGCGACGGCCTGGTCGTAAAGCAGGTTCAGTCCGTAGCTGCCGAGGGTAGGGAGCTCGCACCGCTTGGTCCAGCGGTGGCCGTCGTACTCCACCAAATGCCCGCGACGCACTTCGATCAGGCGGCCGAGCGACGCGGCGTAGAAGAGCGCGTTGGTGCCTTCAGCCAAGCCGCTGAACTCGCCGTCGCTGAATGGCTGCTCGACGTTGGTCACATCCTTGACGGACCATTCGGCGACGCGCGAGTCGAAGGTCCACATGAGCGCACGCTCGGGCGGTGCGCGCGTGCCGAGCGCGACGAGGACTCGCCGATTGGTATCGAAGGCAGCACCGTGGCGTAGCTGGGGGGGCGCGAGCGTCGAGCTGCGATCCGTCCAGCTCTCCGTGTCTCGGTCGAGCAGCCACACGGCGTTCGACTGCGGGGTGAAGCGACCGCTCGACGAGTAGCTGAGACCCGTGGCGACGACGACGCTTTGCGTTTGCGGATCGTACCCCAGCACGGCGGACGTCGTCGAAGGTGGAGCCGCGAGAGTGGCGAGCGCGGACCAGGTGCCAGTGGTGGTGCTCAGCTCCCAGGTGTCGTCGAGGTTCAGGCTCGTGACGCCGGTGCCGCCGAACAGCACCAGCCGCCCCGCGTGGGCGTCGAACGCCATTGCTGCCGCTGCGCGCGCGGACGGGGCAGTTGACGCAGCCTGCGCCGTCCACACGCCCGTGTCGGCCGAGAGCAGCCAGGTGTCGCCCAGGGCGCCGGTGGCGTTGCTAGGAGATCCACCGAAGAGCGCGTAACGGCGGGTGAACTCGTCAAAGGCGAACGCCGCACCATAGCGCGCGCTCGGCCCCGAGCTCGACAACTGCACCCAGCTTCCGAGAGCGCTGTTCCACTCCCAGGTGTCGCCAAGCGCGGTGTCGTTGGTCCCCCCGAACAGCAGCGCGCGCCCCCGCGCTGAATCGAAGGCGAAGGCGGCGAGCGCTCGCGGCGCCGGGCTAGAGCCCGTGACGGTGCGCTTGCTCCACGTGTCCGTGCGCGAGTCGTACTCCCAGACGTCGTTCAGGTACTGCGCGCCTTGCGCGGCGCTGCCCACGCCGCCGAAGAGGACTGCTCGCTGGCGCGCGGCGTCGTACGAGAGCGACGCTCCGGCACGGGCGGTCGGGCCCGAAGCGACCCGGCGCCACGCGCGCGTTGCGGGGCTCCATAGCCAGGCGTCGGCCAGCACGGCGCCGGCGTTGTCGCCGCCGAAGAGCAGCAGCTCACCCGTGCCGATGAACGCGCCGGCCGCTCCGTCGCGTGGGCTGGGCTGGCTGCCGAGCAAGCGCGCCCAACCAGCTCGTCCGACGCACTCCGGCGTGTCGAGCGGCAGATGACGCACGCCGACCAGAGGATCGCAGCTGTCGACCGTACACGGATTGCCGTCATCGGCGAGCACGGGCGTACCGGGCGAGCACGTGCCTCCGCCCGTGCAGATCTCGTTGCCGTTGCAGAGGTCACCATCGGCGCACGAAGCTCCGCCCGGTAGCGGCGTGTGCTGGACGCTGCCAGAGCCAGGGCTGCAGGTATCTACGGTGCAGGGGTTGCCGTCGTCCAACACGGGCGGCGAGGTCGTGACGCACGCGCCGGACGCGCTGCACTGCTCTTGGCCGTTGCAGGCGTCGCCGTCGGAGCAAGAAGTGCCCGCCGGCGCGGGGAGATGCTCGACCCCACCCACGGCGGAGCAACTGTCGATCGTGCAGGGGTTGTCGTCGTCCACGGCGAGCGGCACGCCGGCCAGGCATTGGCCTCCGAGCGAGCAGGTTTCTTGGCCGTTGCAGACCGTGAAGTCGTCACACGCCGTTCCAGCCGCGACGGGTTGGTGCGTGACCCCGCTGGTCGGCGAGCAACTATCGGCGGTGCACGGGTTGCCATCGTCGAGCGTGAGCGGTACGCCGGTCTGGCACGAGCCAGCCTGGCAAGCTTCGTGACCGTTGCAGACGTTGCTGTCGTCGCAGGCCGTGCCGTTCGGAGCGGGCGTGTGGGTTACGCTGCCGGTCGCCGGGTCGCATGCGTCGGCGGTGCACGGATTGGCGTCGTCGAGCACAGGCAGGCTGCCGGGCACGCAAGCGCCGGCAGAGCATGCCTCGAGGCCGTTGCACAGGTTGCCGTCCGAGCAAGAGGTGCCGTTCGTCACCGGCAAGTGCCGCACCACGCCACCCGAGCACGAGTCAGCCGTGCACGGATTTCCGTCGTCGATCAGCGGGGGCGAGCCGGGCACGCACGCCCCGGCGGCGGTGCAAATCTCGACGCCGTTGCAGGCGTTGCTATCGGCGCAGCTCGTGCCAGCCGCGACTGCGATGTGCCGAACACCAAGCGCCGGATCGCAGCTGTCGGCGGTGCACGGGTTTCCGTCGTCGAGCGGCGGCGGGTCGCTCGCGACGCACAGGCCACCCACCGCGCACGCTTCGGCACCGTTGCAGGGGTTGCCGTCGGAGCAAGAGCTGCCGGCGGCGACCGGGACGTGGATCACGCCCTGCAGCGGGTCGCAGGCGTCCGCCGTGCAGGCGTTGCCGTCGTCGGTGACGAGCGGTGAGCCCGAGGTGCACAGGCCGTCCTCCGAGCAAACCTCCGCGCCATTACACAAGTTGCCGTCGGCGCAGCTCGTCCCCGCCGCGACCGGTGCGTGGACGACGCCGGCGGTCGCATCGCAGCTGTCAGCGGTGCACGGGTTGCCGTCGTCCGTTGTTGGGGGCGGGCCGGCCACGCAGCTGCCGCTCGCGCTGCACTGTTCGGCGCCGTCACAAGCGTTGCCGTTCGAGCACGAGGTCCCGATTGCCACCGGTGCGTGCACGACGCCCGCGCTGACGCTGCAGCTGTCGGCGGTGCAGGGATTGCCGTCGTCGACGCTGGTCGGCGCGCCCTGCAAGCACTGGCCCGAGGCGCCGCACGCACTAGCGGCGTGGCACGGCGTGGCTTCGGAGCAAACGACGCCAGCCGCGACCGGCACGTGCTGAGCGCCGCGATCAGGATCGCAGCTGTCGGCGGTGCAGGGGTTGCTGTCGTCGACCATGGGCGGCGCACCCGCCACGCATTGGCCGGCGCCATTGCACGATTCTTCGCCGTTGCAAGCGTCGTCGTCTGCGCACGGGAAGCCGGTCTGCCATGGCAGGTGCGCGACTCCGCTGATGGGATCGCACGTATCGGCCGTGCAGTCGTTGCCATCGTCGACGGTTGGTGCGGCACCGGGAGAACAAGCGCCAGCGCCGTTGCAGGTCTCGCGACCATTGCACACCGTCGCGTCGTCACACGCCTGGCCGAGCGGCGCCGGAGCGTGCAGAACACCGGTGACGGCGTCGCAACTGTCGATGGTGCACGGGTTCTGGTCGTCGATGGCCGGCGCCGTGCCGGCCGCGCACGCGCCTTGCGCTGAGCACGTTTCCGCGCCGTTGCAGGCGTTGCCGTCCGAGCAAGCCGTGCCGGCCGCCGCGGGCGTGTGCTTCACGCCGCCCGGCTCGTCACAGGTGTCGATGGTGCACGGATTGCCGTCGTCGACGTCGATTGGCGCGCCGCCGACGCAGCTGCCGGCGTCGTTGCAGGCGCCCACCGCCGTGCAGGCTCCGATCGAGCAGGCGAGACCCGCAGTGGCGGGCTCGTGCCGCACGCCTTGCACCGGATCGCAGCTGTCGACGGTGCACGGATTGCTGTCGTCGAGGGCCGGCGCGCTGCTCGCCACGCAGCTGCCGCTTGCGCTACAGGTCTCGACCCCGTCGCAAGCGTCATTGTTCGAGCACGAGGCGCCGACGGTGCGCGGCACGTGCGTGACGCCGCTGATGGCGTTGCAGCTATCGGTGGTACAGGGGTTGCCGTCGTCGACCGTCGGAACGGCCCCGCCCTGACATTGCCCGCCGCCGTCGCACGCTTCGCGCCCGTTACAAACGCTGGCGTCGTCGCAGGCCGTGCCGAGCGCGGCCGCCACATGACGGACTCCGAGCGCGCTGTCACAGCTGTCGACCGTGCACGGGTTGTTGTCGTCTACCGTGGGCGAGGTGCCGGCGAGACACTGACCCGAAGCGTTGCAGGCTTCCGCGCCGTTGCAGGCGTTGCCGTCGCTGCACGAGGCGCCCGCGGGGCGTAGCGGATTGCTGCACTGCCCGGTTGCGGGGGCGCAGCTGCCGGCGACGTGGCAGGCGTCGAGCGCCGCGCACACGACAGCGGTACCTTGACACGTACCCGCTACGCACTTGTCGCTCGCCGTGCAGGCATTGCCATCGCCGCAGCTCGTGCCGTCGGCGGCGTTCGCGTGCACGACGCCCGTCGTGGGCACGCAGCTATCGACCGTGCAGGCGTTGCCGTCGTCGATCACCGGCGCCGTGCCGGCCACGCATTGCCCCGAAGCGTCGCAGCGCTCCGCGCCGTTGCAGGCGTTGCCGTCGCCGCACGCCGCGTCGCTCGTGCAACCTGCGGCGGCCGCGAGGCTCACGTAATTCAGGTTTGCTTGCCCAGCCACGAACGCGACGCGCAGGACGTGCTGCCCAGCGCCGATGCTCACCCCGCTCAGCGTGCGACTTTGATACGTGCCAAGGCCTTGATTCGGTACCGTGAGGGTGCCGATCTCGACGCCGTCGAGCGATACCTTGAGCGACGTCGCGCTGACGCCCGAGCTCGCCCGGAGCGTGACGTCGAACGCGCCCGCCTGCGCCACGTTGACGTCGTATTCCAACCACTCTCCGTTGGCCGTGGTGGTGATGTCGCAACCGCTGCCGGTGCCGTCCGTCGAGCTTTGCTTGTCGACGCCATCGGCGCGGTCGCAGCTGCCGCCGGCGTTGGTGGCCGGCGTGGTGTCGAATGCGCGCTGATACAGCTCCGCCTCAATCCGCGCTGGCAACGTGACCGTGCCGGGCGAGACTTCGAGGTAGTTCAAGTTGACGTCAGCGGTATCGAACGCCACGCGCAGCGTGTGCTGACCAACGGCCAGCTGCACGTTGCTCACCCCCCGATCAGCGAAGGCTTGTGCGCCCGCGCTCGGCGCCATGAGGGCTGAGCCGACCGCAACGCCATCGACCAGGAGGCGGAATGTCTTGCCCGTGCTGGCGCTCGCGACGCGCGCGTTCAGCTGGTACTTGCCGGCCGTCGGCACCGAGATTAAATAGTCGAGCCACTCGCCCGCTTTCGTCCGGGTGACATTGCAGCCGCCACCGTTGATATCGCTCGTGGTTTCAGCGTCTACCGGCCCGCTGCCGCAGTTGCCTTCGTGGACCGCGTCGCTGTCCTGAAACGCGCTGAAATCTAGCGACTTGATGCGCTTCGGGACGCTGGCGACCGGAGCGCTGCTCGTCACGCTCAGGTAGTTCAGGTTCACGTCGCCAGCCGGCCACAGCACGCGCAAGGTGTGATTTCCGGCCGAAAACTGCACCTTGGACAGCACCCGGTCCTCGAACGTTTGCCAGCTTGCGCTGGGTGCCGTGATGGTGCCGACAGAGGCTCCGTCGACCAGCACCTGCAGCGTCTTCCCGCTCGCGCCGCTGCCCACGCGCAGCAGCACGTCGTACGCGCCGGCTTGCGCGACGCTCACGTCGTATTCCAACCATTCGCCCGCCGCCGTCCAGCCGATGCTGCAGCCGCCGCCCGTATCGCTCGTCGTCCCCTGATCGACGCCGTCGGCCCGGTCACAGCCGCTGCCCGAGTTCGCATTGGGCGTCGTTTCGAACGCGCGCTGGTAGCTCTCCGCCTCCACGCGCGCCGGTAGCGCCACTCGCCCCGGCACCACATCGACGTAGTTCAGGTTCACGTCGCCCATGACGAACGATACCCGCAACGTGTGCGTGCCCGCCGTCATGCTCACGCTCGGCACGCTGCGATCGGCGAATGCTTGCCAACCCGCGCTCGGTGACGTGAGGAGCCCTGCCAGATCTTGCCCGTCGAGCGCGAGTCGGAACGTTTTGCCCGTCAGCGCGCTCGCCACGCGCGCCGTCAGACCATAGCTTGCGGTCGTGGGGACTGAGATCGAGTAGTCGAGCCACTCACCGGCCTTGGTATAGGCGACGTTGCACGTTCCGCCGTTCGGGTCAGTCGTGGTCTCCGCATCGACGGGACCCGAGCCGCAGTTGCCCTCATGGATCGAATCGCTGTCTTTGAAAGCGTCGAAATCTAGGGCTTTTAGGCGCCTCGGGACGCCTATCGTCAGCGCTTGTTGCTGTGTTCCCCAACGCTGGCTCGACGCTTCAGTGCTGGCACGCTCGCCACAACCGGCGAGGGCCACCATGGCAAGCAGCGCGCTGCCAAAACGCCTCAACCACCAACGTCCGACTCCCACCACGCCACCTCATCCTTTGCGCGAGACCAACCACGACTATCGCGACGAGGTGGCTTGTAGCTTCGGCCCCTGCGGTCTGTCAAGGCGGGGTCGCGTCTCGCCCGCCACCAGCGCGCCGAGACCGTCGACGCGGTCATACTGATGTCATCGGTTGCCGGCTGACAACGTCAACAAGCGCAGGACGCACGGAGGCCTGGGCTAGCGTGAGAAGCGCTGGTGCGAGTACGACGAGACCCGAACGGCAAGCGCGCGCCGTCGCCAACCCTAGTAATCCAGGCGAACAGCGCAAAGAACGCGATGAGTGTCGTGAGCACCGAGCAGACTTGGTGTCGGATGGTGCGGCCCTCCATGCGCGAGGACCAGGGCAGCGCGAGCTGGCGGTAGCGGCAAACAGAATGCCGAACAAAGTCTCGCGTGCTGGCCTTGGTGGAGGCTCGCGGTTCCAAGATGAATAAGACCGCTCGGCGCTCTGGTTTCTAGTGGGAGAGCGCCTTCTCGTAGCCGGAGGCCATGACATCGGGGCTGAATTCGCGCTCGGCGCGCTGCTTGGCCAAGAGCCCCATGCGCTCAGGCTCTTCGGGCCGGCGTTGAAGCTGCTCGATGGCGGAAGCGAGCGCGTCGACCTCGTGCAGCGGCGTGGCCAGCCACTGTCCTCGTCTGTCCCCTGGTGTCCGCTCATGGCCACTACACGCAAAGGCGGCTCTGAGCAGATTCACGCCAGATGCCCGCACCTAGCTCGCTTCGAACGTGCCTCCTCTTAACCCGTTGGCTCGCGTGGAGGTCCATGACGCCCCAACAAACTCGATACACCCCCAGGCGTGCGGTCGGCAGTGCCTTTCCAGCCGCCCATGGAAGCGGCCGTGGAAGACCGTCCAGGTAACGAGGGCGTTGGGCGCCGCGCGAAAAGTGGCCTCGCCTCTCACTCAGGGCCCAGCACCGCGCCGCAGCGATCCTTCTATCCGGCGCGCCGCAGACTGGACGAACCGCTGCAGCGCCGTGCCGACTCTGTGCCGAATCGATCGACAAACGCTGTTCAAGCGTGTCCACGCCTGACACGACCAAGGGTGTCGGAATGGCTAAAAAATTGCGTAGTTCGTGCTGCTCGCGAAACAGGCAGGGCGGGGATTTCTAATCCACCGGTCAGGGGTTCGAGTCCCTTCGGGCGTGCCAAGTACCTTCATGAAGCGGATCGCGACGTTGCGCGCGACCGGCCGTGCCGAAAAGAATCCTCTGCGGCGTGCCGTGCCGAATCTACGTGGTGCCACGCGAGCGCTTTCGCGTTCCGGTGCTCGGCAGAAGGGGTCGGGATCACGCTCGGAGCTGAAGCTGGCGGCGCGATCGTAGCCGCGGCGTGAATTTGTAGAGGGGTCCCCTCCGTCAGAAGAGCTGCAACACAACCAACGCCGGAGAAGCCCCATGAACAGAGTGACCCGAACCGCGTTTCTCGCCAAGGATGAAGT
>JAEYWK010000106.1 GCA_023431345.1 Pseudomonadota bacterium | reverse complement strand
CTCGGCACGCATCGCGACCTGTTCGACCTGCCGCTCGAGGCGCTCACCCCCGCCGCTTTCAAGAAGACGCTGGGCTAACCAGGCACGTTTTCGCGACCGGCGCATCCCGGCGTCGCTGATCGGTCACTCCGCTCCTCGCGTTCAGGCGAGATCGACGGCAATGCTCGTTAGCGGCACGTTCACGATCGTTTCGTTTGTGTTGTTCGAGTTGTTCGTCATCCACTCCTCCAAAACTGAGGCGTCCGACACGCCCCTACATCTCTGTGAGCGACGAACCACGCGCCAAGTGCGCGCAGGGTCGCGCTCGGCTGTCACCGCTCGAGGCTCACCTCGAACGGCAGGGAAACAGCGGTACACAGAGCTGAGTTGCGCCCCCGCGCAACAAAAAATAAAAACGCGGAGTTGGCGAAAGCTGGCTCCGCGCTTTTGCGTGTGTGGGCTCGCGCTTGTAGCGCGGCCAGCTTGATTCAGTGCTCGCGGAGGCGCTCGAGCTCTTCGACATCTGCAAGGTCTTTGAGCCGTCCAGCCGCTTTCTTGTTGGCGATGAGTGCCGCCTTGCCGATGTAGGGGATCGCATGGCCTTCGAGGTCGAACGTCCTTGCGCCCAGCAGCGCCTCGTCGAACGACACGCCGCTGATCTTGGTGAGCACCTCAATCTTCAGCGGCGCGATGCCGAATCGATAGGCGTCGCCCTCTCGCGCGAAATGTACCGGCGCGACCGAGTGCGCACGTAGCGGAGCGCCAAAGGCCTCAAGAGCTGCGAAGACGCGTTCGGAGTTCGTCGTGGATGGCCGGACGAAGATATCCATATCATCTGTGGCGCGGACGTGGCCGTAAAGGATCACGGCCCAACCACCCACCAGCAGGAACTCTACTTTCCTCTCGCAGAGCTCGACCAGGAGATCCGTAAAGTCTTGAGGAAGCTTAGCCAACCGGTTCACCAGTAACGAAAGTCTCGCCGGGCCATGCCTCCCGGGGAACCGTCGGGGCCCCTCCCCGAAGCGCTTGATGATGTTGGATGAGTTGGACGGCAGCGGCCAGCCTTTCTTCCGGTGTGCTGTTCGCGTACGGTGGGGCTTCGCGCTCACCCAACGCAACGACTTCGACGGTCATGTGCGTCCGTCGTGCGGCCGCCCTGAGCTTGCGCGCCTCCAAAGCTTCGACCTCGGTCGCCATCGGGAAAGCCTATCACGGACGAGCTACCCGTCATGCCGCAAGCAGTACGCAAAATGCCGCGGGAAACTCGTGGTACATCGGACGAATCGCCCCCGCGCAACTAAAATGAAAACGCGGAGTTGGCGAAAGCTGGCTCCGCGTTTTGCGTTGGACCGATTTGAGCCTCAGGGTTCGTCAGTGCCGCGAACCAGGCGGGTAACGATCGGTGCCGACCAAGTAGGCGGCTCGCCATATTCGCGTGCCATGTGGCCGGTGCCGGCGCGGAGCACGAGCTGCGCGTCGCGGTCGTCGACGGAGTTGTCGTAGACGTAGAAGCGGTCGACCTCGGCAGCTATGGATGCCGCGTTGGCGATTGAGCGAGCCCAGCGATCGATGATCTTGGGGATAGGGACTTCGTGTCCGCCCTGGAGGACGCGGCGGGCAACGCGCGCGGCATTGATTTCGGGGCGCGCTGTGCCGACGAAGAAGACGCGCACGAAGTAGCCAGCGGCAAGCGCGCGTCAAGGAGCCGAGGGCGCGGGGCCGGCATCAGGGCTTGGCGGGGCGCGGCTTCGAATGGGCCTGGGCGTAGAGCGTCGCTTCCTTCAGCTTCGCCGCGATCCAGGCGTCGGCCTTGGCACGGCGCTCGACAGCGAGATCCCGAGCTTCGCGCATGACCAGCGCCAGCTCCTCATCGGTCGGCTCCGTGTCTGGCGCCATCAGGTCTCGAGGCTGCAGGGCGGTGGTCATGGCTGTCCAGAGCCTAGCCCGAGCGTCGCGCTTTTTCCCCGCCGCGTTCCGACTGAGCCAGCTCTACGCGACCCAACCTCGATCGGAACCGAGATTTTGAGTGCCCACGCGGGGTATCGCCGCCGCGGAACAAAATGAAAACGCGGAGTTAGCGAAAGCTGGCTCTGCGATTTTCGTTTGTGCTAGCGACGCCGGCGCGGCAACGGAGCCGTGAGTCAGCTCGTTGGTGGGGCTGCTGCCTCGAAGAGATGGAACGTCATCGAGTCAGAGACGCTCCAGGCAATTGCTGCGTCCGCCGCCGTAGGCTTGGACGACGCGACCGGGCGCGATCGCAGGTGGCGCGGTCTGACTCAGTCGCGAATTGTGGACCGAAAGGCGGGCTCGCGGCGACTGCTCGGCGACCGGTGATGTTTGCGCTCACATCGCACGTTTCTACCCACTGCGGTTCGTCATTCTCGCGCCTCGCACGAGCCGACAGGACCCGGGGCGTTTCGAGAAGCGCGTGACGGACTTCTAGGCTGAATTCTCATGCGGCAACGGCAATCGGCATCTTCTGTTCTCCTCATTCTGCTCCTTGCATGCTCGAGCGACCCCGACCCCGGAGACGCGCCTGGTAAGGGCGGAAGCAGCGCGAGCTCCGTGGGTGGCGGGGGCTCCGGCGGTAGTGCTTCGATCGCCGGAAGCGCCGCGGGGGGCGTCACCAACACGGGTGGTAGCGCTGCGAGCTCTGGGGGCAGCGTGGCCGGCTCGGGGGGCAGCTCCGCCGGCTCGGGCGGCAGCGCGACGAGCGCGGGTGGCAGTGCCGGGAGCTCCGGTGGCAGCTCCGCTGGCGCTGGCGGTAGCGCCGGGAGCTCCGGTGGCAGCTTCGCCGGCTCGGGCGGTGGCCCGGTCAATCCACCGAAGGTCGTCGTCTTTCTGGCGGGTGACAATGTCAACGCCAACGGGCCGCTTCAGACAACCGTTCAGGACCTCAGCTTCAGTGGCGGCGGCCACATTCTGGTGAGGCCGACGACTCTAACCTCCGAGCCGAACACCAAGCATCCGGTGGCCATTTGGGGCCCTGGTGGAGGCACACCTCCTCGCGACTACCTGCAGCTGCTGACGCGTATGGCGTCGCAGGGGTTCGTCATCGTGGGGATCCGAATCTCGACGGGTGACGCCGTGCTCATGTCGGCGGCGATCGATTGGTTGGAAGACCAAGACGCCGATCCGAGCAGTCCCCTGCATGACCGTCTGATTCTCGACCGAGTTGGCGTGTTTGGGCACTCGATGGGCGGGCTATCGTCCGAAGCGACGATTCAAACGGATAAGCGCGTGTCCACGGCACTGCTCGATAACAGCGGCTCGTTCGCCCACGACGCGCTCGTCAACGTGAAGCTCCCCGTCGGCATCATCTACGGCGAAACCGGTCAAGAAGCGCCGAACGCCCAGGGTGACTTCAACAATTCGGGCAACAAGGGGCCTGTGTGGCTCGGCATGATGAAGGGCGGCGGTCACGGGTCGGGTCCTTGGGACGGCGCCGCAGCCAATGTTGCTTGGATGCGCTGGCACCTAGGAGGAGAGAACTCCCGCAAGGAAGAGTTCCTCAGCACCGGTGGGGACTACAACAACACCGGGGTCTGGCAAACCAAGCACAAGAATTGGGACGGCTGGAAGAACTGGAACGAGTGACGGTGAGTGGCCTTCGCCGGCGACCCGGCGGGGGCCCTTGCCAGCATTGATCATGCGGACAGGTGCAAGCGAACTTCGAGCGAAACCTCGTGGTGCATCGAGTGAATCGGGCCCGCACAACCGAATAATGAAGACGCGGAGTTAGCGAAAGCTGGCTCCGCGTTTTTGCGTTTGCTCGGGGTGGGTTGCGGGGAAGCTGGAGGCTCAGCGCTGCTTGAGGCGCTGGAGTCGTTCCAGGGCTGCGACGTCCGCAAGATCCTGAGGCCGAGCAGCTGCCCGCTTGTTCTGAAGCAGCTGATCATGAAGCGCGCGTCAGCGGCCAATAATGCGCGCAGTAGATCGAGAAAGTCGGGGGTCATAGGGCTGATCCGGCTGCGCTAGAGCGTGCATCTCCAGGCTGAGCGTCCAAACGAAACCGGCGCGCTGATCAATCGGGATGCGATCCCAGTACAGCGCGTCCGCGTCGGCCTCTGCTTCCCGTTCGCCGGCGCGAAACACCCGGACCTCGGCTTGCGCTCTGGCCGCTTTCCGGAGCTCGGCGTCGGTCGGCATGCCGAGAAAGATAGCACGGCCGCGGTCCCCCCGGGCGCCCGTCCGTCGCCAAGCGTCACGCCACCCGAACCTCGATCGGCACCGAGATTTTCAGCGCCCACGCGGGGTAGCGGCCCCGCGCACGAGCGTTTGAAAGCCGGAGTACAGGCCGGTCAGATAGCGCACGACCAGCGGCGCCCTATTCGTGATCCACTCAGCGCCGCTCGCGTGACCCGCCCGCATGTCCCTCCGTGGTGAGGGATTCGGAGCGATCGTGACCCACCCGATCTTTTGATCATCGGCGATGCCGCTGCGATCGGGAGTGCGCGACCGGGCGTGGCATTCGCCCCCGAGTCAGAACGTCTCCGCCACGAGGAGCGAGCGAGAGGGGTCGCCAAAGGCGTAAAGCGGCACCCGTGCTGCTGGGCGCGGGCGCAGCACTGCAGGCCAGGTCGGCGCAGGCGAAGCGGGAGCGGCGCATTGGAGTCCGCATCGACAAGTATGATAAGGAACTTTCGGTTGCCGATGCGATCAAAGCCAGCCGCGTATACTCGGGCTTGGGCTCTTCCCCTCGCCCTCGTCCTACCACTTCTAGCTCTTATTGCTGCTTGCGCGCGAGGACAGGCGCCTACTCAGACACCCGTGCCGCCCGCGCCGGCTCAGCCGGCCACAGCGCCCGCGCCGGCTCAGCCGGCCGCACCGACCGCGAGGATCCCGCAAGCTCAGGCGCCCGCGCAGAGCGAAGGCAATCAAGCGCCCGCGCAGGTCGACCTCACACAAAAGTGGAGCTGCTTCTTTACTGAGCGCGGGGTCAAAGGCACTTTCGCTCTGAGTAGCAGCAAGAACACCCGTGTGCGAAGTAGCGATCCAGCGCGGGCGGTCCAGCGCTACCTCCCTGCGTCGACATTCAAGATCGTGAACAGCTTGATTGGGCTCGAGACGGGCGTCGTGGTCGATGGCTCTCAGCTATTCGTTTGGGACGGCAAGCAGCGTGAGTTCCCTGCATGGAATCAAAATCACACGCTCCTCAGCGCGTTCCAGAATTCGGTGGTTCCCGTCTATCAGAAGATTGCCAGCCAGATTGGCCAGCAGCGCATGCAGCATTGGGTCGATACGCTGCATTATGGCAATCAGGACATCTCTGGCGGCAAGGCGGGGTTCTGGCTCGATGGTGGACTGAGAATCTCCGCGACCGAGCAGATCGAGTTGCTCTCGCGTCTCCACAACCAGCAACTGCCCCTGAGCGACCGAACGCAAAGAATCGTCGTTGATATCATGAAGATGGAGCAATCTGACAACTATGTGCTACGTGGCAAGACGGGCTGGGTCGCCGCAACGGAACCACAGCTCGGGTGGTGGGTCGGGTGGCTGGAGATGAAGCGCGAGACGCTCTATTTCGCGCTCAACATGGATATCATGAAACGTGACGACCTGCCGCTACGCAAGCAGATCGGCCTCAGCATTCTCGAGTCGGAAACTCAGTTGGGTGCAGTTCCCAAACTGCTGAGAGAAAACAAAGCGATTCCGATCAGTTAGCTCGCGCGTGTTGAAAGCCGGGGCTCAGGTCCGGCAGATATCCGGTTGCTAAACATGAACACCAACCGGAAAGA
>JAEYWK010000080.1 GCA_023431345.1 Pseudomonadota bacterium | reverse complement strand
GTAGGCCAGCTTCCAGCTCCAGGCGCCTTCGGCGTCGGAGCCGCCGAACGCCGCGGTCATCGCGGCGCGCAGCGTGTCGGCGTCGATGGCCCGGCCGCGTTCGAGGCCGGGCAGCAGCCGCTCCGCGGCGGCGAGCAGAGCCGCCGCGGTGTCCACCGGGGGCGGAGAACAGGAGGCGGCGGCATCGGTTCGGAGGTCGGCGGTCAGGGTCATGGCGGAGGATCCGGGAGAGCGGGGAGACCAGCGGCCGGCGGACGCTCTCTCGATCCGCTCCGGCTCACCCCGGCTCCCGCCATCCTCGCCCTCTACCCGCCGCCGGGATCGAACGGCGGGTCGTAAAGCTCATAGGGGTCAGTGTCGGCGAGGTGCCCGAAGGGGGTGAGCACGACCTGGCCGCCGTCCCGACCGACGGCGCACAGAATGAAGCGGGTCTCGCCGGTGCGGGCGTCGGTGCCCTGCACCAGCGCCAGGTCGCCGGCCGCCGCGGCGCACAGCAGCGTCTCGAAATTCGCCTTCACGAAGTCGGGGATCGGCATGGCGGTTCTCCATAAGACAGGAGCCCGGCGCGGCGGCCGGGCTCGACGAGGGACAAGGTGAGGGATACGGATCACGCGAGGCAGCCAAGGCGGCTTTCGGCCGCTCGGATGGCGGCCAGCGCCGCCCGGAACCGCGCAGCGCCATGCTCCTCGCCGAGATCGGCGCTCAAAGCCACGGCCCGGCAGGCGGCATGGATGTCGGCATCGCCGACCATCTCCGGCGCCAGCCGAGTCAGCGTGTCGTCGGCCTCGATCATAGTGCGGATTTCCTCCCGGACCTCCTCTTCGGCCAGGCGCAGCAGGACGTGTTCCCGCGGAACGTCCGGGTCGAGGAAAACGGCTCCCTGGCCGGCCGGGATCACGATGACGACGGCCTCGGCGGTGATCACGAGGACCGGGACGCCGCCGACGAGAACGGCGGCCGGCAGACGCACGACCATGGTGACGAAGGGCTCGGACATGACGAACCTCCAGCAACGGGGACGGAGGCGGAGCGGCCGGAGCCGCTCCGCGGCGTGCGCGTCAGGCAGCGGCCGCCTCGGTGCGGTCCGCGTCGTCCTCGCCAACCGGGATCTCGCCGTCACCGGTCAGGAAGGCCGGCAGGGAGGCACCGTCCCCCTCCGCTTCGCCCTCCGCGCCGGCATCGCTGCCGGCCGCCGGTTCCAGCGGCCGGCGCAGCGGCTCGGGCAGCCAGCCGCTGCCGGCCAGCAGCCGCTCGGCCTCCTTGGCCATGTCCGGCTTGCGCAGGTGGTCGATCAGCTGCGCCGCTTCCGAACCCCGCGCCTCCCGCACCGCCTCCAGGATGCGCGCCTTCGGCACCCGGCCGAGGTAACTGTCCACCGTCGCCGTCCAGCCGGCCGCCGCCATGTCGAGGCCGACCGCCCCGGCCAGCAGGTCGGCGTGGGCGGCGCGCTGCGGCGCCCGGTTCCACGGCTCGTGCACCGCGTTGACGCCGAAGGAGACGCAGTGGGCGAACAGGGCGGCCCGGCTGTCGCCGTCGAACCCCACCAGTGCCTCCCACAGGGCCTCGGGCTCGCTCGGCAGCTGGGCGCTCCAGGCACGCTGGCGGGCGTCGATCGCCCGGGCCGCGGCGCTGGCGGCGAGGTCGGGCGGCTGCACCCCGAAGCCGGCGCTCTTCAGTTCCAGCTCCAGGCAGGAGGCGCCGGGGCGCTGGGTGAAGGTGCGCAGGCACAGTGCGTGCAGCGCCGCCAGGAAGGCGGTGTCGGGGTCGCTGGCGAGCGCGTCGCGCAACGCCAGGGTGCGGTGCACGCTCAGCTCGATCAGCAGCCGCTCGGGCAGCGGCCGCAGCCCCTCATCGTCGTCCGACGCCGCAGTCCCAGCGACCGGCACCGGGGCCGACACGCTGGCACCGCCGGCAATGGCGGCCGGCTGGGCGGCCACCGCCCCGCCCGCCGGGGTAGTGACGGGGCCGTCACCGTCCGGCGGGAGAGCCGGAGCCACCGGTTCGACCGGTGCCTCGTCCTCCGGCCGCACGTAGCCGCGGTCGACCTGGAGCCCGCCCTCGACGTCGACGCTGATGAACACCCCGGCCCGCGCCACCTCGGCCGTCTCGTAGACCAGCGGCCGCTCCTCCAGCGCCCGCAGCTCCACATCGATCTCGGCGAGGCGCCGTGCCACCCGATCCAGCTCCTCCGCTTCCGTCGGCTCGCTCCCCTCCAGCCGCTCGTACTCGGCGTGCAGCGCGTCGTAGGTCGCCTGCTCGGCTTCGCTCAGCGGCACCGGCTCGCCGGCCAGACGGCGCAGCCCGCGGCTGTGCCCGTAGGGGAAGGCCAGCGCCACCTCCACCCACTTCCAGCCCTCCGCCCGCACCGTGGCGGCCTCGGCCTCCAGCTTCTCCGCCACCAGCCGGTCGAGCAGCGCCGGGTCCTGCAGCCAGCCGCCGTCATCGTGCTGGAACAGGTCGCGCATCACCGCCCCGCCGGCCGCCTCGTAGGCCTCCACGCCGACGAACAGCGCCCGCTTGTCCGACGCCCGCACCGCGCCTTCGGTGAGGAGCCGGCGGATCTGGTAGGGCTCGCGGCTGTAGGCGCGCGACAGCGCCTCCCACACCTGCTCCTGACGCTCCCGGTCGTCGGTGACGGTGAAGGCCATCAATTGCTCCAACGTCATGCGGTCCTCGGCGTAGGCGTCGAGCAGCGCCGGCGCGACGGCGGCCAGCTTCAGGCACTGCTTCACCACGCCGGGGGCGACGAAGAAGCGGGCGGCGATCTCCTCCTCGCCGAGCCCCGCCTCGCGCAGGGTCTGGAAGGCGCGGAACTGGTCGAGCGGGTGCAAGGGTGCCCGCTGGACGTTCTCGGCCAACGAGTCCTCCTCGGCGAGGCCGGCCGTGCGCACGACGCAGGGCACCGGCTGCGTCTTGCTCATCCGCTTCTGCTTGACCAGCAGCTCCAGCGCCCGGAAGCGGCGGCCGCCGACCGGCACCTCGAAGACGCCGGTCTCGACCCCCTCGGCGTCGAGCACCGGGCGGACGGCGAGGCTGTGCAGCAGGGTGCGCCGCGCGATGTCCTCGGCGAGCTCCTCGATGGAGACGCCGGCCTTGACCTTGCGGACGTTGGCCTGGGACAGCACCAGCTTGTTGAAGGGGATGTCGCGCGAGGTGTTGAGGACGATCTTGGGCGTGGCCATATCGAACTTCTCCGCGACGGACGGCCGGGAGCCTTTCTCCCAACCTCCTCATCCGTCACCCCGATGTCCGCCCTCCTTTCCCTCTTCCCTGCGGCACGGTTCCGCAAGCGGCCGGCGCTCTCTTTCCTGCCCGAACGGCCGCTTGCCGGGAGGGCACCGCCACGCGCATCATCCCGTCCAAGGCAGCCGCGCGTTCGGAGAGGGTTTTGTGTTTGTGGTGGACGAGGTGATGGCCGCGGCGGTGCGCCGGGCCTACGACGAACGCGGCGAATGGTCGGCGGTGGCGGAACTGCGGCGCCACGTGTGCATCGACGACAACGCCGAGGCCCTGCGGGTGGTGCGCACCATCGCCTCGTGGTGCCGCTCCCCGGAGGCGTCCGGGAGGCCACCCGCCTGAACGCCCGGTCCGTCACCGCGCCGTCATGACGGACCGCCTCACCCGCGCCGTGCGCCGACGATCGGGGATGCGGGCGTCGTCGTAGGGGCTGTCTTCCGATCGCCGCAGGGCGATCCCGCGCGCCTCGGCGCGGCCGGCCGCGTCGACCGGGTAGGTCTCAATCCCGTACACCGCACCGGCGCTCGAGAACACGACCTCGACCACGAAGCGGGGCGCGGCCGGTTGTTTCACAGGGGTCATCACACATCCTCCGGCAAGGGCTGCGTCGGGAAGGGAGGCAGGGCCGGCTTCGGGCGGTCCTCGTTCCCACCGGAACCAGGAGCTACACACCACACAGGCCCTCGCATTCGTTGGGCCAGAGATCGAGCTGGCCGCGGTCGGCGTCGGTCGCCAGATCCGCCTCGTCGAGCGGCACGGCGGAGCGGTGGAGATAGACCTCGCCGCGGATGCCGCGAAAGCCGGTGCGGATGGCCCGGTCCACCGCCACGGCGTCGGCCCAGGCGTCGGGATCGCCGTCGCGCAGCTGACGCCAGTGGGCGTCGGAGTGGAAGGGGCAGCCGATGCAGGCGCTGCGGGGTGGCTCCGGATAGCCGTGCCGGACCAGCCAGAGCAGGCAGTCGCGCCGGGTCATCCGCCGCTCGACCAGCGGCCAGCGGTTGACCTGCCAGCCCTCGACCGACGGCTTCATGCGCGCTGCCTCCTCGAGCGAAATCCCCAGCCACTGCTCCACCACCGGAACCGTGGGCGAGCGTCGGCCGGCGATCCCGGCCAGGTCGCGCACCTTGCGCCGGATCGGCACCACCTTGTAGTCGCCGGTGCACTGTCTGCGGATCAGCGCCTCGGCCCGCGGCAGGATCAGCCCCTCCGGGATCGGCGGCGGCGCCACGGCGATGCCCTCGGGCAGGTCCTCACATTGGTCGCAATTGAAGACGGTGAAGCGCTTCAGGAAGGGGATCGCCTGGGGCTCGTCCCCGGTGTCCCGCGCGCGCCGGCGCTCGTCGTCGGGGATGAAGCGGTCGGCGTAGACGACGGTGGTGCCGCGCTCGCCCTTGCGGACGTGGCCGCCCAGAGCCAGGGCCTGACGAAACGTGAGCCAGCCCTGGCCGGAGAAGCCGCGGGCGACGACGGCACCCCACAGGATGAGCACGTTCACGCCGGAGTAGGTGCGGCCGGTGGCGGCGTTGCGGGGCAGGCCGAGCGGGGCGGCGGTGGCCGGGGTTCCCCAGGGCTGCACCCAGGGCAGCCGGCCGGCTTCCAGCTCGGCGATGATGCGGGCGGTGATCTCGGCGTAGAGGCTGGTCCGGTCGGAACCGGAGCGAGCGGTTGGCGCGGTGTCGGGCATGGCGGATCTCCGCGACGGACCGGCCGGAAGCCTGTCCTCCAG
>JAEYWK010000058.1 GCA_023431345.1 Pseudomonadota bacterium | reverse complement strand
CAACCGTTACGGCAGCTTTATAGTCGAACTCAGACAAGTGGGTGATCGAGGGCAACGGCTCAGGAATTATCGGTTCAACATCACCCAATGGCTTGATCTCATCAAGGCCCGTTTCCTCCCAGGGCATCCCGCTGGTGACCAGGTTTCCTGGTGCGCATGGATTCGCAGCGGTAAATGTTACCTGGGGTATATCCTTCAGGCCTTGCATGGAAGGAGTCTTGACTGTCTCTTTTTTATCTTTCTTCTTCTCTTTTTTTTGTAAACTGGTTTTGGGGTGTACCTCCATGTTCCTGTGCTCATTCAGATCGGCAGCCATCTCAACAGGAAGGTTGGCTGCAACAATGCTGATAAGGATAAAGATGATTGTCTTTTTCATAGTATGAATCGTTGGTGTTTTACCATCTCACATTACAACAACAGACAAATGTATTCACAAATATTATTAATTTTTTACTGAAACATAAAAATAAATTCACAAAACGTAAATTTTTTATTACGCGCATATAAATATATCTTTGTCACGGGGGCTGATGACTCATCCATGAGATCTTACGTACCAATCCAACACAAGGGATAGACCATGAACAAAACATTTTTTTTCTTTCTGACAGGAATTTGCAGCCTGATGATCTTCCCCTCGCTGAGAGCGCAGGAGTTTCAATTAGGGAAATCCGGATATTTCCAAAACAAAGGGGTCGAGGTGATGGCTTTCGACGATATCTACCCCGAGGGACACCAGGGTGGGGTGTCGCTCATCATGCACGGCAACCGGGTAGCGACCAACGGTGACATCCGCCTGGAGCCGACGCCGGGGCAATGGCAGCCCGTTCCCAAACAAAACAGGCGGGATGCTGATATCGATGCCAACAGCATCACCGCCCACCTCACCTTTCCCGATTCGGCCCGTCATATGACCGGCTTCAACCCCATGATTTACCCTGATCTCATGTTCAACTACAGGGTAAGCGTTAGGGGTGACGGAGCAGCAGTAGTGGTCACCGTAGACCTGGACCGACCAATTTCCGAGAAGTTCCTCGGCAAGGTAGGGTTCAACCTGGAGCTCTTTCCCGGCACGCTCTTCGGGAAGCCCTGGATCATGGACGGGCAGAGCGGCTTCTTCCCCCAGCAGCCCAACGGCCCCACGCGGGAGGAACCATCAAACCATCCCCATCAGGGTGATTACAACCCCGGCGGAAAAGCTTCGGTGGCACAGCTGAGCGGTACAGGCTACAGTCCCATCATCGCCGATGACATCGTCTCGGAGCCCTACGCCGTGGGCAAGCGATTCACGGTGCGCCCCGATGATCCCTACAACCGATTCACCATCGAGTCGAAGGGCACAGACCTGAAACTGTACGATGGTCGTATGAACCACAACAACGGCTGGTTCGTGCTCCGAAGTGAGATCCCTGCCGGAAAGACCGATGGCGCCATTGAGTGGGTGATCACACCCAACGTGGTGGAGGAGTGGCTCTATCGGCCGGTGATACAGACCTCGCAGGTGGGGTACCACCCCGCTCAGCCCAAGGTTGCAGTGATTGAGCTGGACAACAGGGAAACGAAGCGCCTCCAGCCGGTGCTCTACCGGATCACGGAGAAGGGCAGGCAGGAGGTCGCGGCAGCATCTGCCGCAGAGTGGGGCAAATTTTTGCGTTACAACTACCTCAAGTTCGATTTCTCGGAAGTGAAAGAGGAGGGGCTTTATCAGGTGGGTTACGGAGATTCACGTTCTTCGGTGTTCCGCATAGCGGGTGATGTTTATGATCGAGGCGTCTGGCAGCCGGTACTGGAGTATTTCCTGCCTGTGCAGATGTGCCACATGCGGGTGAATGAGAAATATCGTGTGTGGCATGATTTCTGTCACATGGATGACGCCCGGATGGCTCCTGTCGACTTCAACCACATAGACGGCTATGTGCAGGGTCCCTCTACCCTTACGAAGTTCAAACCGGGTGATCCGGTAACGGGATTGAATGTCGGCGGCTGGCACGACGCGGGTGATTTCGACCTGCGCGTGGAGTCGCAGGCGGGTGAGACCTATATCCTGGCATTGGCCTATGAAACATTCGGCAAGGATTATGATGTGACCGCCATCGACCAGACTTCCCGAGTAGTTGAAATCCATCAGCCGGATGGTAAGCCTGACATGCTGCAGCAGATTGAGCATGGTGCGTTGAGTGTGGTGGGCGGATACCGCGCCCTGGGCCGATTGTATCGCGGCATCATCTGCAACGACCTCCGGCAATACGTCATGCTGGGCGATGCGGGTGCGATGACCGACAACAACCCCGGTAACGGAGATGATCGCTGGGTCTTCACAGAGGAGAACCCCACCCGTGAGTTGACCACTGCCGCTCAGTTGGCCGCCACGTCACGAGTGTTGAAAGGATTTAACGATACGCTGAGTGTCCAGGCTCTGGAGGTTGCCCGCGAACTGTTCGACAGGACGCCTGTGGCAGCACCATCGAAAGCATCGAAACTGCACGCCGCAACGGAACTCTACCTGACCACCGGTGAAGAGCAATACAGGAACGTTCTTTTGCAGGAGCGTGAATTTATAGCGGATAACATTGAACGTGTGGGCTGGTTCGTGGGTCGTGCCGAGCAGAAGATGAACGATGCCCGGTTCTCCAAAGCAGTCCGAGATGCCCTGCTAGGCTTTCGCGATCAGCTGGAGGAACAGGGCGCAGAAACACCCTACGGCGTTCCTTATCGGCCCAATATCTGGGGTGCCGGCTGGGATATACAGCGTTTTGGTTACAACCACTACTTCCTCCACACTGCCTATCCCGACATCTTCGGTCCGGAGTTCATCTTCAATGCCCTCAACTTCATTCTGGGATGTCACCCCGGTTCCAATACTGCGTCGTTCGCCTCCGGAGTGGGTGCCCAGTCGGCTACGGTGGGGTATGGGTTGAATCGTGCGGACTGGTCCTATATCCCCGGGGGAGTGGTTTCCGGTACGGCGCTAATCCGTCCCGACTTTCCCGAACTGCTGGAGTTCCCCTTCCTGTGGCAGCAGGTGGAGTATGTGATGGGCGGAGGCTCCTCCCACTACATGTTCCTGGTGCTGGCAGCACAGCAACTGTTGTCTGAATAACGGCGTATTGATCGACTGTGATCATGTTACCCGGTGCCATTTAATCATCCCGATTCTTTGTTTTTCGGGATGAATGTCCTATCTTTGCATCAGCATCAGGAATCCGACAGGATACC
>JAEYWK010000109.1 GCA_023431345.1 Pseudomonadota bacterium | reverse complement strand
CATTGACAGGGGGTGAGGGACACTTAGCACCCTTAGTCCTCCAGCGGCAGGGGTGAGGGGATTACCCGGGATTGGTGGCTTTCAAAGTTATAAAAAAACCGCACTACCATGTAAGGTAATGCGGGGTTTTGGGTTGAAAACAGGAACTTGTCAGTTACCCTTGTAAAAATTAGTGCTTTCAAATATCTTATCGGCCGATTTAGCAATAAAGCCGGAGTACAGTTTACCATCGGTATCAGGATATCTTTTAGCAAATTCATAGTAGCATGATGGGATTTCGTAAGTGCCTTCGATGAATTTAACTGGCAGTTTTGCTGCCATTGTACTTGACTGCTCGAGCAGTTCAGCAGGGGTTCCTTTAACCCGTCCGCCCGAGTCATTGATCCTGAACCCGTGTTTTTCAACAAAACTGTTCACATCTTCGACGCTTGTTGTCTTCTTAAGATTGTTGACACTTACTGTAAAGTGATTTGCCCTGAATCCATATACATAGACCCATGCTGCATATTCTGATTCTTCACGTAGCTTCTCATAAACTTCGTAAGATGGTGTGCCCCAGAGATTACCTTTAAAGATTAACTCACCTTTTCCGTAAAGTGATTGGGGAATCTTATCAAGCATCTCCTTAACCTTCTCCTGAAGGAACGGGGAAAACTCGGCAGTCCTCAATTCGCTTATGAAAACCCGCGGTGCATCCTTAAATTCCTTATGCTCATAATGACGTGCATTGAGTTTCTTTTCTTCAAAGTTGTATGATCCCTTGTATTCGTATCCTGCTTCAATGAATTCCTGTGCCATCACGTCAATGTTAACTCGGGGGTCATCGAAGGTGCGGAAGGCAATATGATCGTTTACTATCTGCTCGCCATTTTGAATAAATAGATCGTATACCTGCTTTGCTGCTGGATTCTGGGAGATATAATCAGCCCAGAGTTTATCAAAAATCACTTGTGCTTCTTTCATTGGATTTACCGGTTTATGTGCTTTTAAACACCGGCAGTATGCAAATGTTCAGCATTAAAGCCGTAGAAAAGAGATTCAATAAGCGATGTGACCCTATCTTCCGGAAGTTTGTTTTCGAGGTATTTAATTAAAATCTCATCATTGAATGGTTGTGATGTCAGTAATCTGATCACTTCATCTGCATCTTTCCTAGACTTCAGTTTGCCCTTTGGTTTTATTTCTGTTATGATCCCATTAACGATAAAAAATGTTGCTTGGAAAGGGTGCACAGATATCCTGATTGTAGCATCAAAACTGAAAGGAGGTGAATAACCGTAGTTCCATTCCCATCCTGAGTATTTCGAACCCGCTAATCCGTTAATGGAAGCTATATCCTGATCAGTAAATTCATATACATAAGCATTTCCAAAACTGTCGAGTACCTCATGCAGGATATAACCTGCAAAATCCTTGATATCAATATCATTGTCCCCGGAATCCTTAAGATCATTACTGCCACGATCAAACATCCCGGCGACTGGGGGCTTAAGGAATCCACTGATGTTTGTCACTTTACTTCTGATAGATTTTACGGCCTTATCCTTATATTCCGTCACAGGTGGTTTTATGGATTCATGCAGGGCTTCAAGATTACAATTAAAGAGGATGGTTCCATGATGTATTACCTTCTCTTTATAAACATGCTCTGCATTTCCGGAGAACTTAAGTCCATTTATATAAAGACTGTTTCTTGCACCCTCCGTAACTTCTATTCCTAATTTCTCAAGTGCTTTTACTATTGGGGCCGTATACCTTTTAAAATCAACCAGATGCTCTGGCTCAGCCTTGGATGTAAATGTGAAATTAAGATTGCCGGTATCATGATAAACTGCCCCGCCACCAGAAATTCTTCTTACTACTTTTATGTTATTCTGCTTAATAAACAGTGCATTCACCTCGGCAAATGCATTCTGATGTTTGCCAATAATAACTGATGGTTCGTTACGCCATAGCATGAATGTGTCTTCCTCAAAGTTTTTAAAGACATACTCCTCGGCAGCAAGGTTGAAGTAAGGATCAGTTTCCCTTCTTAATATACAGCGCATTTCGTGATTATTTTGACTGTTTAAAATTGAACTATATAAAACAAAACAAGCCTTAAATGTTTGTCTTTCAAGGCTTGTTTCGTAATAATTATTATTGGTAATTATTATTGGTTATTGGCAATTATTATTGGTATTTATTATTGGCGTTTTATCATGCGACTATTGCTTTTGTATCATTTTCCCCTCTCTTTCAACAGCTTTCTTTGTCCATTCGGGAAGAACAGTCTTAATAAATTCATCTTTATGCTTGTTAAGTGCTGCCATGTCGAGTCCAATAAATGCCTGTGCCTTCTCGCGACTTGAAAGATCCGGCATTGCGATTGGGGTTTTAACACCATGGGCAACCAAGACAGTATTTAGTAGGATTCTGCCTTCCTGTGATTTCTGGATTGAGGTGCCAAGGACTCTCAATGCCTCAGCAGGGGCATGGAAACCCATGGCATTACTGGCAACTACATAGTCCCACCTCCACTGTGACTGCCTGATGAGTTTCAATACCGGTTCCATTTCTTTTTCGGTTGCGCCGTTATCCCATGCAGTTTTAGCTTCAATATGAAGTGCTGCAAGATTCTTTTCAGCAATGCGCCTCAGTTCATGGATTTTATCCTGTCTTTCTTCAACGTCATGCCTGAGCTGCTCTTCACTAACACGGTGGCAAACAACGCATGAGCCCGATATATTTGCCAGTGGGCTCTGTATCTTATGGTCGGTGAATTTCATGCCACCATCCCTGCGGTAAGGCATATGGCAATCGGCACAGGCAACACCCCTGTCGGCATGAACACCCATTGTGTACTGCTCAAAATCAGGATGCTGTGCCTTTAAGATCGGAGCTTTGCTGAGTGCATGAGTAAAATCGACATGTTTTACGCTGTCATAATATGCTTCCATTGCTTCAGCAGTCATTCCTTTGTCCCACGGAAATGTCAGGTATTTTCCTTCACCCTTGAAGTAATACTCCACATGGCATTGGGCGCAAACCAGTGATCTCATCTCCTGGTGGGTTGCTTTCGTAATGTCCTTACCCGACCGTTGGTATGCTTCGATCAGGGCGGGACGTGTTATACGCAGGTTCATTGTCTTTGGATCATGGCAATCCTGGCAGCCAATATTGTTAACCACTTCAGGACCCAGATCACTCCAGTGGGCTTTATAAAAGTTCTCAACCCCCATCGTATTCATGAGTCGTGGAACATCTGTGCTTTTGCAGGTCCAGCAGGTGCCGGGTTGCGGAACATCAGTCCTGAGGGTTTCACGAATATCATTGATTGCATAATAGTGCCCCCTTGATTGTTTGTACTCGCGTGAAAAAGCATATCCTGCCCAAAGTACGACCATCTCGGGCTGTTCATTAAGAGCATCACGTGTGGCACCGCCCCCGTATTTGCTTTTGAAAGTTGTGTCAAGGGTATTCACATAAGATTCATACTCACGCGGGAAATTCTCACCCCAGACTTCATTTCTGGGCTCCCAATCCGGTATTTCATGAACCATCTGGAAATAGACTTTCTGTTCACTTCTGCGCTCTATAACTGATGAGGCTAAAAGGCCAAGGAAAAACACTACTATTACTGTTCCTAAAAAAATAAGCCACCCCAGCCAGGGTTTTCTTCTTGTAATTTCAGATACTGGTTTCATGCAATCTTTTTTAAGTTAGGTTACTATATTTTCTTACAGTTTAATTTCATTTTTATGCTACAGCTTATTTTTAAGCTA